>JBPCLI010000018.1:0-15296 GCA_051003415.1 Chthoniobacterales bacterium
CGACTTCGCTCGCGATTCGCCCTTCGAATTCTGCCCGGAAAGAAGTGCTCGTTCCGTAAACCATGATCAAATCTTCCGCCCCCTCGACCCGGATGCCGTGCGCCACGCCCGCCGGAATGACGACCCCGGCATTGTTAGGCCCGCGGTGGTCATCGCCGTCGATGAAGAGCCGCATCGTCCGCACAGGCAGACCCGCGCGCGCCTCGCGCAGGATCATCTCGGCCCGGCCCTGAACGAAAAACATCACGTCCCATTGCTCTTCTTCATAGCGACGGATGGAAAAATTGTCGGGTTCCTGAACGAAAAGGCGCTGGAACCAGTCGTTAGGCGAAACCTCCGCCGGGATGCTTGGAGGATGAACATGAAAGCCCTTTGCCGTCTGGGCGAACATTCGGGCGGCCGCCCACTGTTGCGGCCAGGGACCGATTTTCGCGAGCAGCCCCTCATTGCGGCGGACGGATTCGCCGAACAATCCGCGATGGCGTTGCGGATGAATGGTGCGCGCAAAAATCTCCACCCCCGGAATCCAGGCTTGCGCCAGTTCCTGGTCGGAACGATCGGCGGCGGCTAATTGCCCGGCCTCGATCCCGACTTCGGCGATCCGCTGCCCGAGGGAGCGCGTACTGTAATCGCGCTCGATAAGCGCGCCGCGAACTTGCGGGTCGAGCGCGTTCCAGCGGTCGTTTGGTTTCTTGTTCATCTCTATTTGCCTAACGAAAAATCAGCCCGTTCCCGGGAGAGGTTCGGATTGTAATAAGGATCGCGTTCCAGGTATTCCGGCCACCGCTCCCGCATCACTTCGGTCTCGAGCGCTTCCACGCTCCGTCGCCGCGAGGCCGACTCGTGGTGATACAGCTTGGCGAAGGGCGTGTAAACGATCAGGTACCCGGCGCGCCGCATTTTCAGGCAGAGATCGACGTCATTGAACGTGACCGGAAGCCGTTCCTCATCGAACCCGCCCACTTCCTCGAAAACTTCCCGGCGCGTGAGCATGCAGGCGCCGGTCACGGAGCTATAATTGCGCGTCACCTGGAGCTGGCGCGAAACGCCCGGCGCATCGGCCGGAAAATGCCGAAAGGCGTGTTCCGCGATGCCACCGACTCCGAGGACCACGCCGGCGTGCTGCACCGTTTCGTTAGGGTAAAGGAGCCGCGCGCCCACCGCGCCGACTTCCGGCCGCTGCACATGCTCGGCCATGACGGTGAGCCACTCGCTTTCGATCACCTCGACGTCGTTATTCAGGAAAAGAAGCCAGGGCGCGTTGGTCTGTTCGACCGCGAGGTTGTTCAGGGCGGAGAAATTAAAGGGCCCGTGGAATTGCAGAAGGCGATGCTCGGAATTGCGAAAGTATTCCTTCGCTTCCTCGGATTTGCTCTCGTTGTCCACCACGATGATCTCGTAATTCGGGTAGCTCGTCTTCGCGGTGATGCTCGCGATGCAACGCGACAAGAGATCGATCCGGTCGCGGGTCGCGATGATGATCGAAATGCGGCGCGTCTCGCGCAACTCGCGTTTCACCCAATAGGCATGCGTCTGCCAGTCGACGGTTACGTGCCCGCGCTCGCCGCGTCGCAGGAGATGATTTTCAACCGCCCGGCGGCCCGCTTCGAGAGCCTGTGGTTTGCGCCGAATGTTATCGGAAGTGGAGGTCTCGCTGCGGCGCCAGTGATAGAGGATGCGCGGAAGGTGATGAATGCGAGTCGTCAACTCGGTGATGCGCAGGAAAAGATCGTAATCCTGGGCACCGTCAAACTCCGGTCGAAAACGCCCCGCGCGCTCTACGATTTCGCGTCGAACGGTCGTGAAATGGCAGAGGTAATTGTATGAAAGCAGGAAATCGGGCGACCAATCGGGCTTGAATTGCGGGGCGGTCAGGCCTTCCTCGGTGATCTTGTCTTCATCGGAAAAGATGAGGTCGGTTTCGGGTTTGCTCTGGAGGTATTGGACGACCTCGAAGAGCGCGTCGGGTTCGAGGATATCGTCGTGATCGAGCAGGCCAATCCATTCGCCGCGGGCCAGCTCCAGCCCGGTATTTGAGGCCGCCGAGATACCGCCTGTACTTTCTCGCCTAACGACAATAATGCGCGGATCCCGCAGTCCGATGGTGGTGAGCAGCTCGACGGTTTCGGCCAGGGTTGAGCCATCGTCGATCAGGATTAGTTCCCAATTTTCGTAGGCTTGATGGATAACGGAGTCCACCGCTTCCCCCAGCCAGTTGGCGGGGGTGTTAAAGACCGGGGTGATGATGCTGAGCAGCGGGCGGCAGGTGAAGTTGCGCGCCGCCTCGCGCGCCGCGGCCAGTTCCTTCTCCGACGGCCGCCGTTTGTCGAGCCACTCCTGATATTCGTTAGGCGAGAGTGTCGGGTTTTTCGGGAGGACGGGACGACCATAGCGCTTGCGGACCTCGCGGATCAATTTCTGCGGCAGCCGGTAAGGCGCGAGCAGGACCTGCCCGACCTTGCGTTCCGGAGATTTGCGCAGTGCCTGTTTTTCCGCCTTGAGCTGCTTCAGGTCGCGTTGCGCCTTCTTCAGCTTGAGCACCTTCTCCTCGAGCCGGGCAATGTGACGATCGGCTGCTTCCAGTTCCGACATACGGGTGCGGAGTGTGCGGTGCAGGCCACGCATCTGTGCGTTGACGCGTGCGAAACCGGCTTCGACCGCGGGCAGAAGACTGCCCATCAGCGCGGGTTCTTTTTTTCGGCTGAGCCAGATCGCGCCGGCTTCGATTTCAACCACCTCGCAATCGTAAGACGGATAAAAACCGAGATCCGCCAGGCGGAGGACAAGCACCGGCCTCCGCTTCGACACGTCTGCTCCCGCCCCGGGGACGAGAATGAGATTATCGACGAGAGCTGCCAGTCGCTCCAGAACCGGCCCGTCACTGGGCGCCTCGATCTCGGGTGGGTAAAACCAAATGGCGAGATCGAAGTGCGGCGCGCTGCCATTTTGCTGGAACGCATCGAGCTCGGCGATCCCGGTGCAGACCGTATCCTCGACCTCGTCCTTGCGGCGCACGTCAACAAATTGGCTCGCGTCGTTGCCCATCAGGAGGAGTCTGCGCGGCGCGAATTTGCGGGCGACGAGGCGCGCGAAATCGGACCGGACGGTTTGGAAGAAACGCGGCTGCACGGGGACACATTATAATGATTGCAGCGGCTCGCAGGCAAAATTACGGTGCAGCCGCACTCGTTCCCGGGCCTCGGCGGCCGCTTTGCATGGTCGATTTTTGCGTTTACTTCCTTTACCGCGCGGCTCTCGCCCTGATCACCGCGCTCCCGCTTCGTCTTGTTTTCACGATTGGGCAAGGCCTTGGCTTATGCGCCTGGATTCTGCTCCCCGCCTATCGGCACCTCGCGCGGCGAAACGTCGAGATCGCCTTCGGTTCGGAGAAATCAACAGCGGAAAAGAACCGGATCGTGCGCCGCCATTTCCAACAGCTCGGGGCCAACCTGCTCAGCGGGATGAAACTCAACGCCATGCCGCTGGAAAAGGTGGCGGCGCTGGTCGCGACAGAGGGAGCGGACGAGGTTCATCGCCATCTGCGCGCGGGCCGTCCTGTCGTGCTGGTTCTCAGCCATCTTGGGAACTGGGAACTGTTCGCCCAGATCCTGCCGCACCATTTTTCCTACCGGCGCCTGAGCACGGTCTATCAGAAGCTCGGGAATCGGTATCTCGATCAGTTCGTTAGGCGACAGCGCGCTCGCTTTGGGGTCGAGCTTTTTGACCGAAGCGGAGGGTTCCAGGAAGCGATCCGGCTCCTGCGTGGAGGTGGCATGATCGGGATCCTGAGCGATCAGCACGCCGGCGATCATGGCCTCTGGACGCCCTTCTTCGGACGGATGGCTTCGACCTCACCCTTGCCCGCGCTTCTCTGCAAACGAACCGGCGCCGCCCTCATCGTCGCCTCGCTCTACACTGCGGGAGGGGGAAAATGGCGAATGACCTTTACTCCGGCCTTCGGTTCGCCTAACGACAGCGTCCCGGAGCTGACCGCCCAGACTAACGAAGCGATTGCGGAGCAGATCCGGCGCGCCCCGGAAAATTGGTTCTGGGTCCACAATCGCTGGAAAACACCGCGGCCAAACTGGCTGCTCCAGAAATACAAGCGCGGCCTCTTCGTTCCGAAAACAGCGAAGAGCCTCAAGCCGTTTCGCATTCTCATCCGCGCAAGCAATTGGCTGGGCGACAGTGTCATGAGCATCCCGGCGGTGCGAGCGATCAAGTGCGGCCGGCCCGACGCCCACGTGACAGTCCTCGCCCCAGCCAGGATCGCGGCCGTCTGGCGGCTTCTGCCGGAGGTGGATGAAGTGATTTCGTTAGGCAGGAAATCGCTCTGGCAGGCGGCGGGTTTGATTCGCGGGAGGGCGGCTTTTGATGTCGGAATCGCTTTTCCAAATTCGTTCCGGGTCGCGCTCGAGCTTTGGCTGGCCGGAGTGCCGCGGCGAGTCGGTTATGCCGGGCACCGACGGCGCTGGCTGCTCAACCAGGTCGTTAGGCGGACGGAACGGGAGGGTCCGCCGCGACACCAGGCGGAAGATTACCTGGATATTGCCCGTTCGTTAGGCGTGGATGCCGACGTTGGCGAAATTGCAGTGCCACCGGCACGAGCAAAGGGAGCGGCTGGGAAAATCGGGCTTTGCCCAGGGGCGGAATACGGGCCGGCGAAGCGCTGGTTTCCGGAACATTTCGCGGCGGTCGCCAGGGCGACCGGCGGAGAATGGGTTCTCTTCGGAACGGAAAAGGATGCACCGATTGGGGCGGAGATTGCGGCGGCGCTCGGCGATCAATGCCGGAACCTGATTGGCCAGACAACGCTCGAGGAGCTGATCGAAGAACTGCAAGAGTGCCGGCTCCTTCTAACGAACGATACTGGCACAATGCACCTCGCGGCACTCCTCGACGTCCCGGTCGTAGCAGTCTTCGGTTCGACGGAGCCAACCCTGACCGGTCCACTTGGGCGCGGAAACAAGGTCGTTAGGCATCAGGTGGAATGCAGTCCCTGCTTTCTGCGCGAATGTCCACTCGACTTTCGCTGCATGAAAGCGGTCAGCGTCGAGGAAGTCGCGACGCGCGTCGCCGAGATACCGACCTAGACCTTCATCACCTCGGCGTCTTTGCGCTCGAGATGTTCATCGATCGATTTCACAAAGCGATCGGTGAGCTTCTGAATTTCCGCCTCCGTATCGCGCAACTGGTCTTCGGTCACTTCGCCGGCCTTCTCCAGTTTCTTCGCGTCATCCATTGCCGCCCGACGATTAGCGCGCACGCGGACGCGCGCCTCTTCCGCCATTTGTTTGAGCGACTTGACCAGATCCTTGCGGCGTTCTTCCGAGAGCTCGGGAATGGGCAGGCGGATGAGCTTGCCGTCGACCAACGGGGTGATGCCGATCTTGGATTCTTTCAACGCTTTCTCGATGTCGCGCACGGTCGAGGCATCGAACGGCTGCACCACGAGCAGTCGCGGCTCGGGCGTGGTGATGAGCGCGAGCTGCTTCAATTTCATGGCCGAGCCGTAGGCCTGGACGTCGACGTTTTCGACCAGGGCGGGGGAAGCTTTTCCCGTCCGCACACTGGCGAATTCGTGGATCATGTAATCCACACTTTTTTCCATCACCATCTCGGCTTCGAGGATAATTTCGTCGGCGCTCATAAGGTGCTGAATGAAAGCTGCGGCAGCTTGAATCGCAATCGCTAATCGATCACGAGGGTGCCGATTTTTTTGCCGAGGACGGCATCGCGCACATTCGTCGGTTGGTGCATGTCGAAAACCAGGATGGGGACTTTGTTGTCCATGCAGAGGCTGAAAGCGGTCGAATCCATGACCTTTAATCTTTTCGTTAGGGCCTCGTTGAAGGTGATCGTCTCGTAGCGTTTGGCGTCGGGATGCAGCTTCGGATCCTTGTCGTAGATGCCATCGACCTTGGTCGCCTTGAGGATGATGTCGGCTCCGATCTCGCTCGCGCGCAAGGCGGCGGTGGTGTCGGTGGAGAAATAGGGATTGCCAGTGCCGGCGACAAAGATGACGACGCGGTTTTGTTCGAGGTGACGCACGGCGCGGCGGAGGATGAACGGCTCGGCTACGTTCTGCATTTCGATCGCGGTCTGGACGCGGATCGGAATGCCGCTTTGCTCGAGCTCACTTTGCAAGGCGAGGCCGTTGATGACGGTCGCGAGCATGCCCATGTAATCCGCCGTCGTCCGGTCCATCCCGCGGTGGCTGGCGGCGAGGCCGCGCCAGATATTACCACCACCGACGACGATCGAGATTTGGACCCCAAGATCGTAGACCTCTTTCACCTGGCGCGCGATCTCTTTCACGATATGCGGCGAGATCGTGTCGCGGGCACCGGTTTCGCGCAGCGCTTCGCCGCTTAATTTGAGAACGATCCGTTTGTAAGCCGGCTTTGCACTTTCCATTCCGGCAGGATGATCGATCAGAAATGCAATCTTGGGGAGGAAAAACCTCGGAAAAAGTCAGCGGCGCTCATCCGGCGCTTTCCTTCAAGTTGCACTTCCTCGAGGCGAAGGGCGCCGCAGCCGGTTGTGACGAAGATTTCGGTATCGTTAGGCCGGGAGAGGTTTCCCGGCGTGCCGGCATCCTCTTCGCCGACCAAACCGCGAAAGATTTTCAGGTTCCGAATTTTCCCCGTGTCGTCACTGACCTGGGTAAAGGCGCCGGGCCAGGGGTCGTAGGCGCGAAGCTTGCGCTCGATCGATTCTGCCGGCTCCCACCAATCGATTTTTCCATTTTCACGCGTCAGTTTCGGCGCGTAGGTCGCTTCGGCTGCCGGCTGCGGAATGCGCGGCGCACTTCCGCCGGCCAGAAGTTTGAGCGCGCTCTGCAACGCTTCCGGAGCGAGCTCAGCGAGGCGGTCATGCAGCGAGCCGCCGGTTTCGTCAGGCGAAATGGCGAGCGTTTTTTGCAGGAGCATGTCGCCGGTGTCGAGCCCTTCGTCCATGTAGATGGCGGTGATCCCGCTTTCCGCGTCGCCCGCGGCGATGGCCGCCTGGATCGGCGCTGCACCACGATGCTTCGGCAGGAGTGAAGCGTGGAGATTCAGACAGGCGATCCGCGGAATCTCGAGCACGCTCTTTGGCAGGATTTGGCCGTAAGCCATCACGACGATCAGGTCCGGCGCGAGCGCGCGGAGTTGCGCGACCGCATCTTCATGCCGGATTCGCGCCGGCTGAAAAATCGGGATCGAAGTGCCGGCAAGCTCGGTTTTGATCACGGGGGCGGTGAGCCGCTGTTCACGTCCGACAGGTTTATCCGGTTGCGTGACCGCGCCGACCAAGTGGTGCTCTGGCGCGCGGAGGAGCGCGCGCAGGCTTGGCAGGCCGATTTCGCCCGTGCCGATGAAAACGATCCGCATGCCGCCTTACGGCATCAAACCGTGGGGCGCGGCGACCCGGCGCCGGCGTCTCGGAGCGGCGGCTTGCGCCATTAATTTATCGCCTGCGGTTACCTCACGCTGGCCGACAGATGAGCCGCAATTTGTGCAGAGGTAGTCGTAAAGCTCGCGGTCGGGCAGAACGAGCAGGAGCCGTTCGCGAACCGGCATGGCCGCGTGGCATTTCTCGCAGTAGAGACTGGAGGCGGTAAAACTCTCAAACTGCTGTTGGCTCATGATCGCCGTTGGCCACCGTATCGAGAATTTTCAGCAACACCTTGGCCGGCGGTTGGATGGCGTCGACCATTTGCACCCGGTCTCTATAATGTTCCAGCACCGGCTTGGATTCGTTCTCGTAGGTTTCGAGACGACGTTTAATAACTTCCTCGTTGGCGTCGTCGAGCCGGTTGTCTTTGAGAGCGCGCTTTTTGAGACGGACGAAAAGCTGGTCGCGATCAGGGCAGGAAAGGTGGAAGACTTTTTTCACGTCGATCACCTGATCCATAATCCTCGCCTGGCCCACGTTGCGCGGGATTCCGTCGAGGACGAGAACGTCGATGTCGGGCTTGAATTCGTGTGCGTCAACCGCGGCATCGATGCGCGCCTGCCAGAGCTGGACGGTGATTTCATCCGGCACCAGTTCGCCCTTGCTTGAGTATTCGAGAAAGGCGCGGCCGACCCTGGTGCGGGTGTCGAGTGTGCGAAAGACATCGCCGCAGGCGCAATGAAAGAAGCGCGGGATGGAGCCGAGCGAGCGACCCTGGGTGCCCTTGCCGCTGCCGGGGGCGCCGAAGAGGAGATAGGTGGTGTATTTCATCGCGGATATGAATCGTTATACCCGAAAGCGGGTTTGGCACAACGCGCAATGCGCCGCGCTTCGGACGTTCCGGGAGAGGCGCGCCTAACGAACGGGTCGGGGGGCCAGGAGTCAGTTCGCGGAGGCCGTCTCAGCCGGAACGACATTGACCCGGCGACCGGCGCGATCGAAACGCACCTGGCCATCAACCAAGGCAAAAATCGTGTAGTCGCGGCCGAGGCCGACGTTTTTTCCGGGCAGGAACTTCGTCCCGCGCTGGCGGATGATGATGTTACCTGCGACGACGTTTTCACTGCCAAACTTTTTCACGCCGAGGCGTTTGCTAACGCTGTCGCGACCGTTCTTGACGCTGCCTTGTCCCTTTTTATGAGCCATTGGAAAATTAAGTGCTGAGTCTGATTACTCGGTTTCTTCTTTGCTCGCCGCGGCTTTCTTCGATTTCGAGCCCAGGCTGATGCCCGTGATTTTCACCCGGGTCAGTTTACGGCGATGCCCAACGGTCCGGTGATAGCCTTTGCGACGGCGATATTTGAAGGCGATGACCTTTTTGTCTTTGCGTTGCTCGACCACTTCACCGGTGACGCTCGCGCCGGCGACCGAGGGGCTGCCGTGGGTGAGTTTGTCGCCGTCCGCGTGCATCAGCACGTCGTCGAAAGTCATCGTCTGGCCGGCGTCGCCTTCGAGCAGATCCACGTCGATCGTGTCACCTTCTGCGACGCGATACTGCCGCCCGCCTGTTTTGATAATTGCGTAAGCCATAGCCTTGGGAAAAGTCGGTGAAAGTCACACAGCACCGGCCTTTTGACAAGCCCAAATCCGGATCGAATGCAGAATGCCTGCTTACGCTTGCTTGATCGCCGGTCGCTCCACTTCAGTCCGATCGACGGCGACGGCGTTTTCGTCAGGCACGATGTGCGCGCCGAAATGGTCGGCATAGACCTGAGTGAACTCCGCGCCGAAGAGCAAAATCTGGGAGGAATAGTAGATCCAAAGCAGTAAGGTAATGAGCGAACTCGCCGCCCCGTAGGCAGAGGCGGCCGCCCCGCTGCCGAGGTAGAGGCCGAGCGCCCATTTGCCGAGAGCGAAAAGGAGCGCGGTGAGAAGCGCGCCGATCCAGACGTCGCGCCAGCGAATTTTCGCATCCGGCAGGACTTTGAAGATTACGGCCAGGATGAGCACAACCAGGGCGAGATCGAAAACGAGATAGACGGCGAGAGCGATCACGATTCCACCTGGCAACATGCCCTGCACGTAATGGCTGAACGCCTTGAGCAAGCTCTCCATCGTCATCGAAACCAGGAGGAGGAAACAAATGCCGCCAACCATGGCAAAGGAAAGAAACCGACCGCGCAGGAAACCCCAAATCCCGCCACCGGGCTTTGCTTTCACGCCCCAGATAGTGTTGAGCGCATCCTGCAACTGCCCGAAAACGCCGCTCGCTCCGAAGAGCGCGAGCGCCACGCCGATAATCGTCGCCCAGATGCTCTTATCCTTTTGTGAGGCTTTTTGCGCGATCCCCTGGATGACGTCGATCGCGCTGCGATCGAGGAAATATCCGAGCTGAGCGGTCATTTTTTCCCACGCTCCTGCCGGATCGTGGCGGAAGATGAGGCCGAGGATGGCGAGCAGGACGAGAATAAGCGGTGCGAGAGAAAAGACCGTGTAATAAGCCAGCGCGGCCCCGAGTTGCGGAGCTTTGTCCTCCAGCCACTGGCGAAAGGTCTCGCGGAAAACATTGTAGGTGGTCGCGAAAATATTCTTCCCGGTGAGGGTTTTTGGCGCGTCGCTCATTGCCTGACAAATCGCGTTTCCTCCGCGACCCGGTCGCTTTCTCCTACCGAAGCAGGAGCGGCGGCCATTAAAGCGTTGCGGCTTTCGGATCCAGTTACGAAATCAGGAGCGTGATCTCGCCTTTGGCGGGGCGCGCTTCGTAATGCGCGAGCAGCTCCGCGCCGGTCCCGCGGCGGAATTCCTCGAACTTCTTGGTCAACTCGCGCGCTACACAAAGGCGGCGCTCTGGCATCAACTCCGCGCAGGCGGCGAGGGTTTTGTTCAGGCGGTAGGGGGACTCGAAAAAGATCGTGGTTTCCGTCCGTTCGGCGGCTGCTTTCAATTCGCGCTCACGCTGTCCGCTTTTCACCGGGAGGAAGCCACGGTAGCAAAAGCTTTCCATTCCAAACCCGGAACCGACCAATGCGGTCGTGATCGCGGAGACGCCGGGCACGATTGTAAAAGGCAAATCCAGCTCGATGCATTTGCGGATTATGCGCGCTCCCGGATCCGACAACCCAGGCATGCCGGCGTCAGTGATGAGCGCCACGGTTTCGCCAGCGGCGAGCCGCTCGACCAGCTCCGCCGTGCGCATCGCCTCATTATGCTCATGGTAGCTAACGAGCGGTTTCCGAATCTCGAAGTGGCGCAGCAAATTCCCGGAATGCCGCGTATCTTCCGCCGCGATCAAATCGACGATGCGCAAAATGTTGAGCGCCCTCTGGGTAATGTCGTCGAGATTTCCAATCGGCGTGCCGACGACAAAGAGCATGGCGGATTATCTGCCGGGAAATGGCGGCGCGCCAACCGCGACGAATCTGGGCAACAAACAAAAGAACCATCCAGCCAAAGCTGAATGGTTCCTTTCCTGCCGACTAAGATGTCGCGCAGCGATCCGGGAGCCGGTTAGGACGGCTCCCGGATGTGTTGAGGTTATTCCTTATCCGATGACCGGCTTAATTGCCGGGGACTTTGACCCTCACCTCGTTCGAGCATGTGCCATCATCCTCGCAGACTTGATAAACGTGGACTTCCCTGGGGCCGCTTCCGAGACGGTCCTGAGCGCGGCCGTTGTCCGCTACCGTCCGGATTACCACACCGTCACGCAGGATGTTTATGGTGCCGCCATCATCCGCCGGGGTCCAGCTAAGGGCCACGAGACGGTTGCCGTGTACCCGGCGGACCGTCGCGGTGAGCGTAATTTCTTCGCCGCCGCTCCCGGTGACCGTGCCATTGACACCCATCGAGAAGTCGTAGGGCTGGCCGAGGTCCGCCGTGCTGGCGAAGAAGGAGCCGAAGAAGTTGCTGTCGAAGAACGCATTTTGGTTGTTGCCGCAAGGCGTTCCGACGCAATTCGCGCCGCTCGTGGTCGAGTCAAATGAACGACCGGTGAGGTCGCCAGTTGGCGTGACGTTGAGATGATAGGTGCCCTGGCCGAGGTGAACGTTCAGGCCTTCAACCTCAACCATGTATTCGGTGAAGCCGAATCCACTGCGACCAGTCGGAGTCACGGTCGGTGTGACCGTGGTGCCGCTGGCGATCAGGGTGCCAGGGTTACCTGCGGAAACGCCTTGGCGGATTTCCCAGGTCGCACCGGTGACGTTGGTGCTCGAGAGGTTATTTGAGAAGACGGACGTGACATCCCATCCTTGAGAATCCGTCACGTTGAAGTCATCATAGACGCTGGCGTATTGACCCGCTCCGAGGCTGGTGTCGCGCTCGTTGGCCAGGCCGTTGACGTCGTTGAAGTCGCCGTTATACCAGAGCGCGTTGCCGTTCGGAGTTGGCGTCGGCGTCGCCGAAGGCGTTGGGGTCGGAGTCCCGCCACTCACGCCCATGGAGAAGTCCGACGGACCGCCGAGCTGATCGCTAGCAGGTCCAAAGAAGACGCCAAAGAAGGGGCCGTTGAACCACGAGTTGTCGTCGTTGCCACAGGGCGTGCCTACGCAGTTGGCGCCGCTCGTTGTTGAATTAAACGAACGATTCCCGTCGAGGTTGCCAATCGGCGTGACATTCAGGAAGTAGGTTCCCGGATTAAGGTGGACGCTTAAGCCGCTAACCTCGACCATGTACTCGGTGAAACCGAAGCCGGATCGACCCGTGGGTGTCACGCTGGGTGTCATGGTCGTGCCGCTGGCGATTAGCGTTCCACCGCTGCCATTGACGATGCCCTGGCGGATCTCCCAGGTTGCTCCAGTGACGGTGGTACTGATAAGGTTATCCGAGAACACCATGGTCACATCCCATCCTGGCCCTGCCGGCACGTTGAAATCATCGTAGACCTGACCGACCGGGCCGGGCGCGAGGGTGTTGTCTTCGTTGGAGAGGCCGTTGACATCGTTGAAGTCACCATTATACCAGAAGGCCTCGGCAGGTATCCTGGCGATCCTTGACTCGGAAGCCGACGGCGCAAGCACGATCTGATTTGTCGTACGAGACGCGCTCGCGGTGGCCGCGGCGTTGTGTTTACCTTGTTGAGCCGACGAGTTGGCGGGCTGGCCAGCTTGCGCATTGAGCGCGAGCGAAGCAACCAACGCCATCGTCGTCAGCATGACTTTATGCAGGGTTGTATATTTCATAGGGGTTAAGTAGGCATGACTTTTCGGCAATGTGTCAAGCTTTTTCTCCGTTACTGCTTGATTGACTTTTCCGGGTAAATCGTGTTGCGCGGTTAGCAATGATATCGCTCCTTCTCCTGCGCGGCCGTTCCTTCCAGCCGGTCATCTTTTTTTGAGTGCGCCATCAGGGCAAGCAAGCTAGAACAAGCGCATGGCCCGCAAAAAAACTTCGTCCGTCGCAGTTGCCGTGGGTGAGGCAAAAGCGCTCGCGGCGAACGGCGGCCCGCTCGTGCCCGAAGACCGTCGCCTCAATTTCGGCGAGCGCTGGGCCTACGCACCTGCCCCTGAAAGGAGCGACTACATCCAGATCAAGCCGCGCTATTCTCTCTTCATCGACGGGAAATTCCGCGCCCCGCATTCCGGGAAGTATTTCGATTCGATCAACCCCGCCACCGAAGGCAAGCTGGCCGAGATCGCCGAAGCCGATGCGCACGACGTCGACCTCGCCGTGAAGGCCGCGCGTCGCGCGCACCGCAAAGTCTGGAGTAAAGTGCCCGGCCGCGAGCGGGGCAAATATCTCTATCGGATCGCGCGCCTTATCCAGGAAAAGGCGAGACAACTGGCCGTCCTCGAGACGATGGATGGCGGCAAGACGATCAAGGAAAGCCGCGACATCGACCTGCCGCTGGCCGCCGCGCATTTCTTCTACTACGCCGGCTGGGCCGATAAACTCCAGTACGCTTTCCCTGGCCGCACGCCCCGCTCGTTAGGTGTGGCCGGCCAGATCATCCCTTGGAATTTCCCGCTCCTCATGGCCGCCTGGAAACTCGCTCCCGCCCTCGCCGCCGGAAACACCTGCGTCCTCAAGCCAGCCGAAACCACCAGCATCACCGCCATGCACCTGGCGGAAATCTTCGCCGAAGCCGGGCTGCCCGATGGCGTGGTCAACATCGTCACCGGCGCAGGCCCGACCGGCAAAGCCCTCGTCGATCACGACGATTTGAACAAGATCGCCTTCACCGGCTCCACCGCCGTCGGCAAGATGCTCACTCGCGCCGTCGCCGGGACGAAAAAGAGACTTACCCTCGAGCTCGGCGGCAAGGCCGCCAACATCATTTTCGAAGACGCCGCCATCGACCAGGCCGTCGAGGGGATCATCTCCGGCATCTTCTTCAATCAGGGGCACGTCTGCTGCGCCGGCTCGCGTTTGCTCGTGCAGGAAGGCATCTTCCCCGCCGTCATCCGCAAACTGAAAGACCGCATCTCCACGCTCCGGGTGGGCAATCCGCTCGATAAGAACACCGACATCGGCGCGATCAATTCCCGGATGCAGCTGGACAAGATTTGCGAACTGGTCGACAGCGGCCTGCAACAGGGCGCCGAGCTGGTCCAGCCGCGTCTGCGTTTGCCGGAAAAGGGTTATTGGTATCCGCCGAGTTTCTTCACCGGTGTGACGGCCTCGCATCGCATCGCGCAGGAAGAAATTTTCGGTCCGGTCTTGAGCGTCATGACTTTTCGCACGCCCGAGGAAGCAATCGAGCGTGCCAACAACACGCCCTACGGTCTGAGTGCGGGCGTCTGGACCGACAAGGGAAGCAAGGTCTTCAAGATCGTGAGCAAACTGCGGGCGGGTGTCGTCTGGGCCAACACCTACAACAAATTCGATCCCACCAGTCCCTTCGGCGGCTATCGCGAGAGCGGTTTTGGCCGGGAAGGCGGTCTGCACGGCCTCGCGCCTTACCTGAGCCTCTCCTAGCTCGTTAGGCTAACGGGGTCGGGGCGGTTGTCCGGCCTTGGTGTCGAGATAGAGGACGAGGAAGACAGCCGCCAGCCAGGGACCGAGGAGGGCGTGGATGAGGGAACTCAGGAGCGTCGTTAGGCCGGAGAGGAGGTCGAACGAATTCGTTGTCGCCATCGCCTGCATCATGGCGGCGGCCTGTTCGATGCTGGTTACGCCGCGCATTTTGAAGAGCACCGCGGGCAGCTCGATCGCGACGTTCAAGACGATGATCACCAGCAGCCAGAGCGAGGCGATCATGGCGCCGCGGTAGAGAGGTCTTTGCGTGCGAGGAAGATCGGTTCCGCTCCGCGCCAGGTCCTTGCTTTCCTGTAAGGCCTCGATCGCCGTCGGACGTTCGCCGAGCGCACCGGCCTGTTGCCAGAAGAGGAAATTAATGAAAAGCCGCGCCACCATGTAGGCGGTAAAAATGAGCAGGGCCAGAGTGAGCATGAGCGGGGCGGCGGTGGTGGAGCCGGCCGCGACCGAAAACGCGACCACGAGCGGGAGCGCGGTCCAAAGGATATAGCTGGCGTAAACGATCAGCCCGAGCGTGAACATGCGCGTCCAGAGCGGCTTTGCCCGGCTAAGGAGATCGCCAAGCTTCGGGTCCCGCCCGGCGTAAAGATCGGCCGCCAGCAATTGGGTGGCGCCGAGCGAAAACGGCCATGCGATGACGAGCAGCACGAGCATGACAAAGGCGATCGCCGCCGCGGTGATGACTGGCGCGAGCGAGCCATGGTTTTTCGGCATTTCGAGGAACGGCGCGGCGATTTGGAGAACAAACGACGGGAACGAGACGAGCAGCGCGAGGGCAAGGAAGCGTCCGACACCGGCCCGGTAAATCCGCCAGCCGCGCGCGAAGATTTCACCGAAGCCCAACCGCTGCACAGGCAGCGGCGGGGGCGTCAGGTCGGAGGCATCTTCCTCCGGCTCATCCGAGAAAATTTCCGGCAGCTCGCCGGCCAGGATCCAGCGCTCAC
>JBPCLI010000019.1:0-14789 GCA_051003415.1 Chthoniobacterales bacterium
CGTGGATCTCGCAGCTCGCCCAGCTTTTGCGTAATCAACGTCAGCAACGACTCATACTCACCCTCATCGACTATACCTGCCGGCATCACTCCTTTGCGATTGATCCAAATGCCCTGAGGTGAGGCGAGCACTTCGCTGCAGAAAGCCTTTGTCCGCGACCAGTCGATGTTTGTATAGGAGGTGGCAGCGCTTTCGAAGCTTTTCCGTAAGGTGGGAAAGGCGTTTGCGAGCCGGATTTTCTGCTCGGAGCTGAGGGAGCCGCGCAAGAGATCGTAAGAACGGCGAAGGAAATTGTGCGCCATTTTTCCGAGCGGAGAGTTCTTCCTCTCGATGTAGTGGAGAAGCCCAAGCTGGGCGAGAAAGCGGTTGAGATAGAGGACGCGATCGGAAGTGGCGCCGCCGCCGTGATCGGAGACGACCAGGACGGAAGTATCGGGCGAAACCTTCTCGAGCAGGCGGGCAACGGCGCTGTCCAGCCGTTGGTAGACGCGCAAAACAGCGTCGCCAAAATCCTGGACAGCGGCTGCATCATGGTAGTGATGAGTCTGATCCATGTACTGCCAGAAATGATGCTGGACCGTGTCGATCGACATGAAGGTAAACATCATTACGTCGGCCGGATGTTTCTCGATCAGGTAGAGGCCAGCCCGCAGCCACTGGTCGTCCAGTTTTTTTAATTCATCGAGGACCTGATGGCGGCGGAGAGTAGTGGACATGAAGCCGAGGAAGCGGGGATCGAGGCGAATTTTCCCGAGCCGCTCTTCCAACTCGCGGCGGAGCTCCAGCGGGTAAAAAAAGGGACTCTTTTCGGATGGGGTAGACATGCCCGAGATTTGAAAGCCGTCGAGGTGTTCGGGCGGATAGGTGAAGGGAATGTTCATGGTTCCCACCGTATAGCCGGCTTCGTTCAGCATTCGCCAGACCGTTTTGGTGCGGCGGGAGCTGGCATCCAGGTAACGGAGCGAATACGTCCCCGCCGGCATTTCCGTGAATTCAAAGATCCCGTGTTTCCCAGGGTTTTTCCCGGTCATAAAAGAGGTCCAGGCCGGCGGAGTGACCGGCGGCAGGACTGAGGCAAGCGGTCCCGATGTCCCTGCGCTCATCAGCCGCGCAAGATTCGGGAGCTTACCTTCCGCGATCCAGGGGTTGATCAGGTCAAGGGTCGCGGCATCCAGGCCGATAATGAGGAGTTTGATCGCTTTCATTTCATCAGATGGCCAGTTACGCGCGAGAAGCTTGGAAGCTCGCGAGGGGAGACGGCACACTCGATGTCGGCGATGCTTTTCGACGTCTCCTCGGCGAGCAGAGGGCCGGCGGGACCAAGGCACTAAACTTCATCCCAATGTTATACCGGGCGCAGCCGCGTACGCCAAGGATCGGTTTCGATTGCGGTTTTTGCTTTTCCCAAGTGCGCCCCGACCGCATAACCCCTCAGCCATGCATGGTCTTGCAATCCTCCTACAGGCGTTCGTCGCCGCGTCGATCTTTTTCGTATGGGGCATCCGCCATTCCAGCGTTGCCGAGGAGTTCAAAAGGACAAGATGCCGAATTGCAAGCTGCCGGCTTGGCTGCGTGATTTCCTGGCGATTTTGAAGGTCACCGGCGCGATTTTGCTTTTGGTCGGGATCGGTCGTCCGCAGGCGGCAATCTTCGGCGGCTTGATGATGCGGTCCTGATGGCGACGACGGTATTCACCCATCTGCGCGTGAAGAATCCGCCCTTCAAGATGCTACTGGCGTCCGGGCTCCTGGTCTGCTCACTCGCCGCGGCCTATGTCAACTACCGCGCGCTAAATTGATAGGGACTGCCCCTTACACAGCGTTTATCGAGACAGAGTCGTTTCAAACTGCCGAGTAAACACGGTTTACCGCTTTGCGCGTCGCCGAGCGCGCATTGAAGAGCATCGCCCCCAGCGAACCCTGAGAACGCGATCGAGCTTCTTCCAACTCGCCTGCGATCCGCTTCACTTCGTCGGCATTGGCCCGGACCGCGCTCTCGAAAATCTCCTCGGCACATCCATAGAGTTCTATGTCGAACGCATTCTTCTGGTGGATCAAATCCAGCGTCGCGTGAGGAAGGTCACGTTTTTGCGGCCGCGAGCGGGTCACATTGAAACTCGAATAAGAACTTAGCTTCCATCCAAAACGCAGCTTCATTAAAGCGAGACTCTCCTCCAACCGCGCCGACAACCCCACCACGCTGAAGTGGTTTCGCAGGTTGTCCTTGGCCGTTTCGACAATCTCCCGCGTGCAGGGCTCTTCGTAGACCGCGCCGGCGACGATTTTCGACTGCACATTGTCGCGTTGCGCATTGCGGACAAAGTCTTCCAGACTCCATTTCCCACGTCGCATCTTCCAGTAGAGCGGATGCAACTTGTAGCTCCGCATGAAATAGAAAGCGGAGATCACCCGGTCAACCGGGTCTCGTAGGACCGTGATATAGGTCGCTGGTTGGGGTAGAACTTCGTGCAGGCCATATGTCATATGGCCCTTGAACATCCGGATTTTCCTGAGGCGCTCCGGGGGAAGCTTTCGTAGATGCGCCGCCGACCATTGGAAAAGGACCGGGTCAACTGAATACATCTCCTTGAGTGGATACTCCCATTCGATCAAACGATTGACAGTCGTTCCGGCGGTCTTGGGGAGGTGAAGAAAGATCACAGATTCTCCAGTTCCGCGATTGGGGGCAAGGTGTCCGTTTTGAGCGGGCTGGTCGATTACGGACGGTGTTGGTTGAGCGCTCATCGTTGCTGACGGTATTTCCCTTCGGAGATCAATCGTTTCTTGTACGCATCATAGCCCAATTTCCTTGCTTCCTGCCACATCTTTAAGACGGCACTGGAAGTTTCAAGGTTGAAGCCATCGCCATGCCACAATTCCCAGTATTCCCCGCCGGCGTGCACGATGTTGAGGCATGCCATTTCCATGGAACCCATCCTGTCATTCGGGGGCGAGAGGGCGGCCAGGCTTTGAAAGCCGTGATGCGCCCGGGCGCGGTATTTCTGCACCAGGTCATAAGACATCATCCCCGTGTCCTCTTTTCGTCCGGTGAGTTGGCAATTTTGAATACTGAAACGCTCAGGGTATTTCGCCAGACCGGCGTCGACGATGCGTTCAACAAAGGACGGCGGCAGATCCAAAACCTTTGAGATATGCAGAGAAATCTCCTGTTTTGGAAACGCTTTGCCCCAGACATCGATAAACTTCACGTAGACCTCGAATAGCTCCTTTTCGTAATCGCCCAGGGCCTGCCAGCGGGAGAGGTCCTGGCGTGTCTTAGGAAGATGCATTTCTGCACTCAGAAAATTGGCACAGGTAAGGACGACACTGACACAGAGTGGGTCGCTGGAATAACGGTCGCCGAGTTGCTGAACGACGCGCGCGAAATTGCGCTCATAGATAGGATTCCACGGAACGGGAAGCTTGATCACTTCACCAACATTGGCGCGGTGGGGATTGGTTACTTTTGTGTCAAACGATTGAGCGTCCTCGGCATAGACAAACGATGGCGTATAAACTCCGGGCTTGAGGCAAAGTTGATACTTCATGCCGATGCTGCGCAACACAGCCACCGTCTTGTCGATCGCGACAAAGTCCGGCTTGCCTGGTTGCTTTTCGATTCCCTCCCACGGGATATGCAGACAGACGCCCTCCAGGTTAGAATTGGCCCGCACCTGGGCAGAGAATTCCTCGAAGGTCGCTTTGTCAGCGGGAAGCTTTTGCGTGACCCAGAATCCCGTCCGTAAAGGAGGCCCGCTGAGCGCGTAAAGCTGGGGCGCCGCAAATACGGCCAGCGCCACAACGGCAATGGCAATCAGGCGGGGAGATGAACCCGAAGGCAAAGGATTCTTCGCAAAACCCCGGCCCGTGATTCGTTCAGTGGGTCCTGAGAGGTCCGTCGATGAAAGTCGTAATGTCGTCTCCAAATTGTGGTCTCCTTCCCGCTCCCCCGTCCTATCTCTGGAGTCGCGTTGGCTCCCATAGTCTAGCTTCCCGATAAATAATTCACCCCGGCCCAACGCCTGCCCAGAGAGATCGGATTCCGTTCTCTCTCCTTCTCAGACGGCGGATGCTATCTTGGTCATCAAGAATCGGCCGGCTCCAACAGTTGACCGACAGAAGCTCTCAACAGAATTCGGTTTCGGAACTGTCCGCAACTTCGCCAGTCCTGTCGCAATTTCACTTTTCTTCTTTGCCAGGCTGGCTTCAAACAAGCCCTTCCCGAACTCGTAAAGCTTCAAGTCGAGCTGGTTATGCTCCCTAATCATCTCGACGGCACTCGGCTCGATCTTTGGGCGCGTCTTGGAGACTTTGCGGTTCTCATAGAATGGAATCTGCCAATCGAACGTCTTTGCAATCAGCATGAGACTTTCCTCAAAACGCTCGCTGAGCCCGACGACACTGAACGATTTGACGAGGTTCTCCTTAGCGATCTCAAGCGTGCTCTCTTCGCACTTCCCGTTGCTCTTGATTCCGGCAATGAGACTGCATTGCAGATTCTGGCGTTGTAGAGTTAACCGAATGAAGTCTTCCACGCCAATTCGTTCGGTCTTGACCTTCCGGTGCATCGGGTGCAGCGGCCGGCGTTGAAGAAAGTAGTAAGCCGATAGGAAGCGAGCGACCGGCTCGCGCAGCATCGTGATATAGGTAGCGCACTGCGGAAGATACTCGTGAACGCCGCAGTAGAAATGTCCGCGGACCATTCTTAGACGCCGGCGTCGCCCCTCTGGGAGTTGCTTCAGCCTTTCCGGCGTAGCCCGGATCCGATAAGGATCCATCGTGAAAATGGAGAGCGGATTGTACTGCCACTCGATGATCCGATTCAGCGTCGTCCCAGCCGTCTTCGGAATATGAAGAAAGATAAGGGCGCGCTGGTCCATCGTTCCATGATAGCGGCAGGACTGTCGTCGGGCAACTTCGCTGCGTAAGAGAGCCCGACTCGGCTGACCCCGCCTGCTCGCGGAAGCGAAGAGTTTCGCAACCGCTCGCCTCGCAAGAAGACGTAGACAGCGGCGAGATAAGCGCTTAAGCCAGGACTTTTTCTCCGCTCGGAGCTTCCACTTCACCACGCCGCTTGGCCAGCAGGCGACGCATGGCGTTTCGCGATTTATTATTCCGCATCAGGTCACCGTAGACACGTCCCGCGAAAAGATCGGTGATGTCATCCTGTGCCTCGCCGGAGGCCATGCGAGTAAAGACGAGCGGGTACTCCCAGAAGGTATCGATCAGATCGCGGATCGCATCCTGACCTTCCGTAGTAACCGCTTCATACTCCGCGAATGGGTTCCCATCGGTCCCGCCTTCTTCACCAAGATGTTTGATGATCGCTTCCGCCGCGAGTTCGCCTTCTCTCATGGCGAGAAAGACGCCAAACGAAAAGATAGGATCGGTAAACTGATGCGCGTCACCGACGCAAACAAAACCTTTCCCGGAGTAGTTGCTGGCGGCGTAGGAATAACTGGTAACCGTCCGAACCTCCTCGGCGAATGAAGTCTTCGTGATCCGGCGGGTCAATTCCGGGTTCAGATTCACCATCTCCTTGCGGAGATATTCAGTCTTGTCGAGACCCTGCGCCTTGAAGTACGCCGCGGGTGCCACGACGCCAACGCTCACGATGTTGCGAGAAAGAGGAATCGTCCAGCTCCAGTGATCGCGCTCTTTGTAGAAGATCAGCGTGTTACCGAAGCTCTTAGACGGTTCCGTTCCGAAATCGAGAGTCATATCCTCTATCTGAGAGAAGACGCCAATCTGGTTGGCGTAGCCGCCCTTGACCTTGGCCCCGGTGACGCCGCGATTGGCAAGAAAGGTTGCCTGACCGGAGCAATCGACCAGCACGTCGCAATGCAGATTCTCGAGTGCTCCCCTCTCGGTGCGAATCTGGAGGCCGACAACGCGATCGCCCTTCTGAATCGGTGCGACCGCTTCGCATTGCATATACTCGGCTCCGCGAGCCAGCGCGGCGTCGAGCAGGATCTTATCGAAGCTGCTGCGCGTGACCGACCAGGTGGAGTTCGGAAGCATCGCATTTGTCTCCGGGCAGCGCTTTTTCACTTCCACCCAAAATGGTGTGCCATTGGGATTGTAGACGTTGACCCCGTATTTGACCGGGTAATTCTGAGCCTTGAGTTCCGCTTCGAGGTCGAGTTTGCGAATGGCGTTGCCGCATTCCCCGGTGAGCGATTCGCCGATGTGGAAGCGAGGAAAGCTTTGCCGCTCAATGATCAGCGGTTTAATGCCCGATTGAATAAGATGAAGAGCTGTGGCCGCGCCTCCTGGCCCGCCACCGATAATGATCACCTGTCGTTTATTCATAGATTTAGATACGTGGAGCGCTGGAGTTCGGTTGTGCTAGAAGCTTTTTTCATTCACCAGCGGGGGTTCTCTATTCGTTAACCCCCCGGAAACCCCGGAGTAACAGAAACTCACGGCAGACGGCTCGCTACATTTGACTGTTGTCGTGCCGCACCCCTCCAAAGGTGAGCTAAGGCGGCACCAAATATTGTTTAATCTACTGAACTTTCTCATCGAATGTCAACTATTACGCCCTCGGCCACGGGTTTGGACGCACTAATTCCGGCCGGCGCGAAAATCGGCTCGAACGCTCGGAAACCAAGGCCCGATCGAGACGTGGAAGCCGCACTAAAGCGGTCCAATCGTGAAACGTCACCGGTTGACCGCGCTCGCAAAGTGTAATAAAACGGGCAGAAATCGGTCGGGAAATCGGATCCGGTGACGCCCGGCTGTCACAGTGGCAAGTCATTCACCGAGAGTCCGGCTGGGTTTGTAAATTTACACGTTTGAATCGTAGATCCTTCCTTATTGTCGACCGACGGGCTCAGCAGAGCAGAATCCCGGCCCGAGCCGCTCTTCGCACGACAATGAGTGATCATTGCCCGACATAGATTCCATCATTATGCCATTCCTCTTACACCAACTCCTGACAGAAAGTGCGGCGCTTCGACCCGAATCGGAAGCTGTCCGGCTGCTCGATCAAACGCTGAGCTACGGGGAATTGGACCGGCTAAGCAGCCAGATCGCTCACTCCCTGATAGCGAACGGCGTGCAGCGAGGAGACCGCGTCGGCCTGTATCTGCACAAATCTCCGGCTGCGATCGCCAGCATCTTCGGAATCATGAAATCCGGCGCGTGTTATGTCCCGGTCGACGCCAATGCTCCCGGCATGCGACTGCAGGAGATCGGACGTCAATGCGGCTTCCGTGCACTCGTCACCAGTCATGTGCTTTATCAAAAGTTGGGCGCTGATTTTCATGACGAGTGTCGGATGAACGCCATCTACTTCGTCGACAAGGCTCCAGAGAACGCGCCCTCCTTGCCCACGTTTACCTTTGCGGAGGCATTGCCCGCCTATTCCGATTCCGACCCGGCGATTGCGGTAATCGATCATGATCTCGCCTACATTCTCTTTACCTCCGGTTCCACTGGCACTCCGAAAGGGGTCATGCTCTCGCATCTGAATGCGTTGACGTTTGTGAATTGGAGCGTCGCGACATTTGGGATCACGGCGGAAGACCGGCTCTCCAATCACGCACCTTTCAACTTCGACCTCTCGGTTTTCGACATCTTCGTGGCGGTCGCGGCGGGCGCCGCGATCTCGCTCGTGCCCGAGGGACTTTCCGTTTTTCCCCTCCAGCTGTCGGCGTTCATCCAGGATCAAAAGATCACCGTCTGGTATTCCGTGCCGATGGTGCTGACGCTTCTTCAGGCTCGCGGCAAACTTGAACAACGCGACCTTTCGGCGCTGCGGATCATTCTCTTCGCCGGGGAGGTTTTCCCGACCAAGCATCTGCGAGGGTTAATGGAAAAGTTGCCCGGCAAACGCTACGCAAATCTCTACGGGCCCACCGAGACGAACGTCTGCGCCTACTACGAAGTGGAACCGCTTTCGCCAGAGGAAACCGCGCCCATTCCGATCGGCAAAGCCTGCGCCAACACCGATCTCATCGCCATCAATGCCGAAGGCAAAAGAGTTACGGGACCAGGCGCAGAAGGGCTGCTCTATGCCCGAGGTTCGACGGTTATGCAGGGCTATTATGGACGCCCCGAAAATACGGCTGCCTCGTTTATCCCGAATCCGTTTGCGGCCGGCCGGGAAGAGAAGCTTTACTGCACCGGCGATTGGGTCACGCTCGATGAAGAGGGGAACTACCTCTTCGTCGGACGCAAGGATCACATGATCAAGACCCGCGGTTATCGGGTAGAGTTGGGCGAGATCGAGGCGGTCATGGTGGCTCATCCCGCGGTCGACGAAGCAGTCGCTCTGCCGATCCCGGACGAGGCGATCGGGAATACGATCCATGCCGTTGTCACGCTCGCGGCCAACAGTTCCCTCGACTCCATGCAACTGAAGCAGCATTGCGCGGAAAAGTTGCCGGCCTACATGGTACCTGAGAAAATCGAGTTCCGCGGTTCCCTGCCTCGGACAGACAACGGCAAAATCGATCGCCGGCGTTTGGTGGGGGAATTGACCCCGGGTCAGAAATAGATACCGGCCTTTAGACGGATCGGAGAACGGTCTGCGCTCGCTCCAAGTCGGCCGGAATCCCGATGTCGATGAAAGTTCCGCGTGACACCAGCCCGAAAAATTTTTCCCCGAGATACTTCGGGAAAACATCCCTCTCGAGCGAGATTGCGCTGCCTGCCGCGAGGCTTGTTACAATACCCTTCCGCAAAAGGTAAATCCCCGCATTGATCAAACCCGCCCCACTGAGCGAGCCCTTTTCGACAAACTCCGCGACCCGTCCGTCGGCATCGATCGTGACGCTGCCATAGCGACTCACATCGGGAACCTCCTGCAGCACCATGACAATGTCGGCCTCCCTTTCTCGAAACAAATCCGCCATTGCTGGAAGGCTCCACTCGACATAGCTGTCGCCGTTCAGCACCACGACCGGATCGCTCAGCAGCTCCTCCGCCAGCTTGAGCGCGCCACCCGTCCCGAGCGGCTCATCTTCACGGGAATAATGGAGACGAATCCCAAGCGCCTCGCCGCTCCGGAAAAAGTCCTCGATTTGGTCGGCGCGATAGCCGGTGCCAAGAATCACCTCCTGCACACCTTGCGATTTGAGCCCCTCTAAAAGCAACTGTAGAAACGGGACGTTGCCGATCAGCGCCATCGATTTGGGCCGATCACTCAAGACAGAGCGAAGCCGGGTGCCAAGGCCACCACAGAGAACAAAAGCCCGTAAAGGATGCCCGAAATCCGCTGACGCTCCGATTTTATCCATGAATCAGACCGGAAACTAGTTGACTCGAATTTTTTCGACAACATTCCGTTTCCACAACGCGGGAAATGATCCCCCGCCAGAGGCCGGATCGCCGCTCGCAAAACCGCCGAACCAGCGTATCTTGCGTTTCCGAATTATGGATCAATTGGTCATTCAAGATTTACACGTTTCGATCGGCGAGCAGGAGATCATCCGCGGTCTCAGCCTCACCGTGCCGAAGGGGGAAGTGCACGCCATCATGGGGCCCAACGGCTCCGGCAAAAGCACACTCGCGAAGGTTCTCGCCGGTCACCCGGATTACACCGTCACCTCGGGTTCCGTGCTAATGGACGGCGAAAATATTCTTGAGGCGGCGCCCGATGAACGAGCTCGCAAAGGCCTTTTCATGGCTTTCCAATACCCTAGCGAAATCCCGGGCGTCACAATCGCCAACTTTCTCCGTGCCGCCGTGCAGGCGCGTCTGCCGGAGGGTGAGGAGCTGGAGGCAACCGACTACTACGCACAGCTCTACAAAAAAATGGACCTCCTCGGGATGGATCGCTCCTTCACTTCCCGCTCGGTCAACGAAGGCTTCTCCGGCGGCGAAAAGAAGCGCAACGAGATTCTGCAAATGGCCTTGCTTGAGCCGAAATACGCCGTCCTTGATGAGACCGACAGCGGACTCGACATCGATGCTCTGAAAATTGTCGCCCAGGGAGTGAACTCGCTCCGCGGCCCGGCGCTCGGCGTTCTTTTGATCACTCACTATCAGCGGCTTTTAAATTACATCGTGCCCGATCACGTGCACGTGATGGTAAAGGGGCGGATCGAACTCAGCGGCGGCAAAGATCTGGCCCTGCAATTGGAAGAAAAGGGCTATGATTGGGTGCGCGAAGACATCGTCGAGCCCGCCCTCGCCTAACAAGGAGACTGCAATGGTTAAACAGAATACGACTCTCGATATCGAACGGAACCTCGGCAATTTCGCCTATCCGGAAACGCACACCCACGATGCCGGCATCGGGCTGAGCGAGAAAACCATCCACTACATTTCGGATGTGAAACAGGATCCCGACTGGGTCCGCGAGTTTCGGCTTAAGGCTTACAAGACTTTTATGAGCAAGCCGATGCCGACGCATTGGGCGAGCAAGGATTTGGAAGCGATCGTTTTTGACAATATCCGCTATTACCTGAGCGGCGGCACCCAGGCGAAACGCACCTGGGAAGAAGTGCCCGATGATGTGAAACGCACTTTCGAGCGACTCGGCATTCCGGAACAGGAACGCAAATTCCTCGCCGGGGTCGAAGCGCAGTTCGACAGCGAAGCGGTTTATTCCAACATCAAAAAAGCGGTCGGCGAACAGGGCGTCATCTTTGTCGGCAGCGCCGACGGTCTAAAGGAACACCCGGAAATTTTCCGGAAGTGGTTCGGCAAAGTGATCCCGACCGGCGACAATAAATTCAGCGCGCTTAACAGTGCCGTCTTCAGCGGCGGCTCGTTCATCTACGTCCCGCCGGGCGTGAAGGTGAAGCATCCGCTCCAGGCTTATTTCCGAATCAACGCCGAGAATTTCGGCCAGTTCGAGCGCACTCTCATCATCTGCGATGAAGGCGCCGAGCTCACCTACATGGAAGGCTGCACCGCGCCGAAGTTTAACACCGCTACTTTGCACAGCGCGGTCGTCGAACTGGTCGCCATGAAGGGCGCCAAGATCCAGTACATCACAGTCCAAAACTGGTCGAACAACGTCTTCAACCTTGTCACTAAGCGCGGCCTCGCTCACGAAGAAGCGGAAGTGAAATGGATCGACTGCAATATCGGCTCCCGTCTGACGATGAAATACCCGGGCGTGGTCATGAAAGGCCGCAAAGCCCGCGGCGAAGTGATTTCGATCGCGCTCGCGGGCGACGGTCAGCATCAGGACACCGGCGCGAAGATGGTCCACGCTGCCGATGAGACCACGAGCAATATTATTTCCAAGAGCATCTCGATCGGCACCGGCCGCGCCACCTACCGCGGGCTCGTCCACGTGCCGAAGCATCTCAAAAACTGCAAGAACAACACCGAGTGCGACGCGCTCCTGATCAACGCCAGCAGTCGCACCGACACCTACCCGGCGATCACCGTCCGCGGCACCGGCAACGCCGTGCAGCACGAAGCGAGCGTCAGCCAGGTCAGCGCCGAGCAGATCTTTTACATGCAACAGCGCGGGCTGACCGAGGCCCAGGCGATGAGCCTGAGCGTGAATGGTTTCGTCAACGATCTCGTCCGGCAATTCCCGATGGAATACTCGGTCGAGTTGAAGCGCCTGATCGAACTTGAGATGGAAGGCTCGGTCGGCTAAGTTCGACCCTAGAAACGGACGCAGTTTGACGGCGGTCTCGGGACCGCCGTTCGCGTCTCTGCCCGCTATGAGCAACCCGTCAGCTGTTCTCGAAGAGAAGCCCGCCGTGGAGCCGGAAACCGCCGCTATTCTCGCCGGAATCCAGAAACGTAGCGACGACAAGCTGCCTGCTTGGTTTATCGATCAGCAGCGTGTCGCGTGGACACAATTCGAGAGTTTGCCGATGCCGGCCCGGACCGACCAGGCCTGGCGGTTCTCCACCGTCGGCGCCCTCGACCTGGCACCGTTTGTAACTGCGCGGCCTTTGTCGGAAGCGGATGGACGCGAAGTCCTCGAGCGTTCCACAGGGCTGGATAAAACTTCCGGTCGCCTCATTTTTGCCGACGATCATTTTCTGGAACGGGACGCTCTTTCCGAAAAACTTCGCAAAGCCGGCGTCATCTTCCAGCCGCTCGAGCGCGCGATGATCGAGCACGAAGAATTGTTTCGCCGCCATTTCATGAGCCAGCCGGCAACGCTCGGCTCGGCCAAGTTTGCCGCGCTCCACGAAGCGTTCGTTCGGTCAGGGACTTTTCTTTACGTGCCGCGGGGCGTGGAGGTGGAACTTCCTCTCGAAACTTTCCATTGGTTGCACGCTGAGAACGCCGCCATTTTCCCGCACACGCTCGTCGTGGCCGAGGAACTCTCGAAGGTCACCCTCATCGAGCACTTCCGCTCCACCCATCGCCAGCGCCTCGGCTTCGCCTGCGGCGTCAACGATCTGATCGTCGGAGCGGGTGGGAAGGTCACTTATATCTGCGCCCAGGATTGGAGCGACAAAACGCTCAGCGTTCAGATTAACGCCACGACTGTGGGACGCGATGCAACGGCTCTGAATCTGCACCTTGGCCTCGGCGGAAAATATTCGCGCCTCGAAAGCCTGAGCCGCCTGACCGGCGAAGGGGCCCACAGCGACATGCTCGCGGTCGCAATCGGCGACGACGCGCAGGAGTTCGATGCCCGCACCTTGCAGGACCACGTTTCGCCCCACACCAACAGCGATCTCCTTTTCAAAAACGCGCTCAACGGCCGCGCCCGCATTACCTTTGGCGGCCTCATCCGAGTCGAGCCGCACGCCCATTTCACCGACGCCTACCAAAAGGTGCGAAACCTCCTCCTCAGCGACGATGCCGAGGCGAACTCAATGCCGGGCCTCGAGATCATGGCCGACAACGTGAAGTGTAGTCACGGTGCAACCTCCGGGCAGATGGATGATGACGAAATGTTTTATCTGCTCGCTCGCGGTATTCCGGCCCCGGTGGCGCGCCAGCTTCTCGTCGGCGGGTTTCTCAACGAAGTTCTCAAACGGCTGCCGGATCCCGTGCTGGTCGCGAAACTCGAGGAGTTGATCGCGGAGAAGTTCGCCCGCCGCACTACTTAATTGTTTGCGTCACTTTCCGCCGGCGGGTAATCTCGTTCGCATGGACGTCAGCGGCACGATCGAAAAGATCCTTCGCCAAAAGACCGGCCCGATCTGGTCGGTCTCCCCCGATGCCACGGTTTACGATGCGATCGCGCTCATGGCAGAAAAAAATGTCGGTGCGCTTCTTGTGATGGAGAACGAGAAACTGGTCGGGATCGTTTCCGAGCGCGATTACTCGCGCAAAGTGATGTTGCGCGGGAAGACTTCGCGCAACAGCATCGTGCGCGAAATCATGACGACCGAACTGACCACGGCCCATCCGCGCGAGACAGTCGAGGATTGTCTGCGCTTCATGACCGAGAAACGAATCCGTCACCTGCCGGTGGTGGCCGATGGCTCGCTCCGCGGCGTCATCTCCATCGGCGACCTGGTCAAGGAAGTGATCTCAGCCCAGAGCGCGACCCTGGATCAGCTGCGCGATTACATTTCCGGCGGCTACCCTTCCTAATCAGAGCTGCCAGACGGTTTTCCCAGCCACGATCGTCCGCACTGCGCGCCCCTTAAGTTTCCAGCCATCAAACGGCGTGTTCCGCGAAGCCGACAGGAAGCTGCTCGCGTCGACCGTCCATTCGAGCGCGGGATCGATCAAAGTAACGTCGGCTTCCGCGCCTAACGACAGGCTTCCAGCCTTCAGGCCTAACAATCGCGCCGGGTTGACCGTCAGCATCTCGATCAGGCGCGGCAACCCGATTGTTTTGTGCCGGTGGACCAGGAGCTCGATGAACAACCCCAGCTCCGTTTCCAGCCCAACGATCCCGAACGGCGCGCGATCGAACTCGACCTCCTTTTCAAACTTCGCGTGCGGCGCGTGGTCACTCGCCAGGATGTCGAGCGTGCCGTCGGCGATTCCTTCCAGCAACGCCTCGATGTCGCGCTGCGTCCGCAGCGGCGGGTTCATTTTGAAGTCGGTGTCGAAATTCTGGATCGACTCATCCGTTAGGGCAATATGGTGCGGGCAAACTTCACCGCTCACCTTCACGCCCCGCGCGCGCGCCTCGCGCAGGAGCCGCACACTTCCCGCCGCGCTGATGTGCTGGCAATGAATCCGATGATCGCAGAACTCTGCGAGCAAAACGTTGCGCGCCACGATCGCTTCCTCACCCACCGCCGGCCAGCCGGGCAGCCCGAGTAAGGTGCTCCAGTAGCCTTCATGGACGAGCCCGTTGGCCACCAGGTTGTAGTCCTGGCAGTGATCAAGCACCGGCAAACCGACCATCCGCGCGTACTCGACCGCGCGACGCATCAACTCATTATTCTGCACGCAATGTCCGTCGTCTGTGATCGCGACGACGCCGGCCTGGGCGAGCGAACCGATCGGCGCCAGCTCTTCACCCGCGAGATTTTTCGAGATCGCCCCGGTCGGAAAAACGTGCACACACGCCACTTCCGCGGCGCGATCCTTGATCCAGGCGATCGTGCTCGGGCTGTCCGCCACAGGCGAAGTATTGGGCATGCAAACAACGGTCGTGAATCCGCCCGCCGCCGCCGCCCGCGCACCCGATTCGATCGTCTCTTTCCAACCAAAACCGGGTTCGCGAAGATGAACATGGAGATCGATCAAACCCGGACTAACGACCAATCCGGTCGCGTCGATTTCCTCGGCCTTGGAGTTTTCATCCCGCTCCGACTTCCCCGCAATCCGGCCATCGATAATCCAGAGATCGCCGATTTCGTCGCGCCCGTTAACCGGATCGATGACTCTTCCATTGCGGATGCGCATCATAGGTAGCGCAAGCTTCCCGCGTTCAGGACAAAAACG
>JBPCLI010000020.1:0-39672 GCA_051003415.1 Chthoniobacterales bacterium
CATCCCGCGCACGGTCCGGATCAGCTTGGTCGGGAAATCTCTCTCGACCTTCTTGCGTACGCGGCAGACGAGGACGTCGACGACGTTGGTTTTCGGATCGAAACTGTAATCCCAGACACGGCCGAGGATCCAGTTCGCGCTAATCGAAAAAGATGAGACGGGTCCGCCTAAGCGGGCCCGTTTTTTTTGCCGCGGCGCCTAGTCCTGCAGTGCGAAGCGGGTGACCAGATGTCTTCTCGACCAAGTTTGGGCTGCTCGCGATCGGCCGCGGCTACGGTTTCACGAGCCGGTAGGATGTGTGAAAAACGAGAGCACCGTTTTCGGTGGAAACGGTGAAAGTAAGATCGCCACCTTCTTTTCCCGAGGGCGTCGCCCTGCCGGCGATTTTGTGCGTCACTGCGATTCCCTCCGGCGAAGCCTGACCGGTAAAAGTGGTCGCGAGACCACCCCGTATGCGGCGCAGCGCCGGCTCTGAAACCCTGATAAACAGGCCGCCTTTCTCGCTCTTAAAGAAATAAGGGAAAACTTTCAGCCGATAATCGCCCACGTACTTGTCACCCTCGCGATGGAGCGTGCCGACGATCAGCTTGGCCGTGCCGCCAGCGAGGGAGCTGGAACTGGTCGCGACGGAGAGATTCGAATCGCCCATTCCCGCGGCTAGGGCCGGGGCAAAATCCGCTCCCGAGCCCAGGAGCAAGAGGGCGATTAGCGATGCGCTCAGACGCCAACGCGGCGCGGGATCGATACATTTCGCTGCGGCGGAGGAAAGTCTCATCTCAAGGCAAAACGCGGCTCCTTCCCCTGCCGGTTGTGGCGCAGCCTCGGAAAGCGGGCGCCGGTTCCGCGAGAGGGCGGCCGAAGCCTCGATTGTTTGTTCGCCTAACGAGTCTTTTTCTTCGTCTTCACCGCATGCGCTTTCTGGTCGCTGAGCACCGGCCGCATCCGGGTGTTTTTCTTGGTCGAGCCGGCGACTTTGGTTTTCGGCCGGTTGGCGGAATCGGGCAGGGCGGTGCGGGCTTTGGCGGTGACGGTCATCTTCTTTTTTGCGGGCATAAGTGTAAGAGAATCGCGCGCGGGCGGGTTTCTGAGCGGGTCGTTAAGGCCGCCCCTTTCCCTCGAACCCCTCGACGTCGATCAACGTGGAACGGCCGCCCTCCTCCTCTTTCCCGATGACGCTAAAGCTTCCGTCGGTCTCGAGAACGACGGCCGCGGCTTGGTCCAGGTTGGCGAAGCCCTGATTGCGGAGCGCCGCGCGCACTTCTTCGTCCGTCACCCGTGTGCGACGCTGGGCTTCGGGCTGGAATTCACCGTGCCACAAAAGCAAAGTCGGTTTGGCCTTGACCAGATTCGAGACCGCCTGCGACCGGACTGATAACCAAGTGACGACAAACTGCAGCAGGACCAGGATCAGCAGGGCGGTGAAGCCTTGCACAATGGTGATTTCTTTCGAGACCAGAATCGTGGCCAGGGTAGAGCCGAGGGCGATCGTGACCACGTAGTCGAAAGCGTTCCATTTCGAGAGGGTGCGCTTCCCGCAGATGCGCAGCAGAAGAATCAACAGGACGTAGGCGACGACGCCGGAGATGAGCGTCTTGAGAAGCGAATACCAGCCGTCGAAAAACATCCTGCTTCTGAATCGCTCCCAGTCTCGCAGGTGCGTTTACAAAGTGCAGGCAAGGAGAGGCTTTGTCAGCGACCAAAGCGGTCGCGCCGTCACTAAATGAAGGGGCCGCCGACCAGGCTACCGGCGGCTCAGAGGTTCCACCCCTTCACTCGATGCCACGACCCGTGACTCCACTCACACCCTATTTTCGACCCGCGCTGCAGCAGCTTCGCTCCGCGAAGCGATAACCACGCCTGAAGACGTCCGCGTCCGGTATTTTTAATTCATTTTCTCTGTTGCCGCTTTTTTTATGTCGCGCCCGGCCGATTTGGCTTCCTCTTGCAGACCTTCTTTCGTTAGGCCCACATCTTTGCTTACTTGCTGCGCTTCCTCTTTCGCCGCAGTCACAACCGAGCTGAGCTTGTCGCCGAGATTTTTCGTTTTGTCCGAGGCCTGTTCGCCGTGAGTTAACCCCTGGTTCTTGGCTTCTTTCATGGCTTTGTCAGCAGTCCGCTCAGCGACGGCTTTCCCGCGCTCGACTAAGTCTCCGCCTTTGTCCTTGGCAGCCTCGATTAGCTGGTCGGACTCTTCGCCCATAAAGTCGTCTTCCATCTGGGTGCGGGGCAAAAGGAGTCCCGTGAGCAACCCCAAACCTAGGAACCCGGTGCCGACGGCCAGGGGATAATCCTGCACGGCGTCTTTAAAGCGGTCCTCCGCCTCGCCGAGTCCGGAGATGACCTGGCGCTTGCCGCGCTTGAGCGATCGCCCCGCGGCCATGGCCTGTCCTTTTACGGTCTCGGCCGCATCGGTCACTGTCGATTTCGCCGCGTCGCCTGCCTCTGAAAGGGCGGAGCCGGCGGCGCCCGCCTTTTCCTTTAACTTATCCATCGCGCCGGGTCCGGAGTCTGTCGTCTCGGCAGCACCGGGATAGGTGTCTCCCCCATTCTCCCGATAACGCGGCCGACTCGCGCGGGTCGGGACGGGATACAGAGCCTCATAGTCAGTGGTCTCAGGCTCGTCGCTGCTTTTCGCCTCGACGATCATCCAGAGGATGCCCGCGCCAGTGAGCAAGGTGGGCAGCGGGTGATCCCGGACGAAATCGAGAATGTCGCCGCCGGTTTTCTTCGCACCCGACGTGCTCGAACCGGGGCTTGCTTCGAACCAGTCGAAGACGTTGTTGAGCAGCGAGCGCGGGCTAAGCCGCTGGTTGAGGCGGTCGAGAGTGTTATCCATCTGGCCGCGCCTTTCCTGGATGTCTTCTTTGATTTCGCCGCTGGTGCGCGGCTCTTCGTTTGTGGTCGTTGGTGTGCTCATGCGATTTGATTAGCTACGAATTCTTTGTCGTGTTTCAGGCTGTCGATGGTTTTGTGCGGGACGAGGGTTTCTTTTTTGAAGGCGTTGATGGCTTTCATAACGATGAGAAGGCCAATTACGCCGACGACCACTCCGACGATGGCCATGCCGAGGAAATTGGCGGTGCGAGGGTTGACCTCCGTTTGAATAAAGGCTTCGGCCAGGATCCAACCCAGCCCGATAAGGATAACGATCAATCCGGCGTAGGCGGTGAGGGCGCCCGCGACGAGATAGGCCGCGTTCCGCGAGAAGAGTGAGACTTTTTCGCTCATCTCCGTCTTGGCGAGCGATATCTCATCGCGCACCAGAGTGGTAGTGTCGTCGCGAAGCTGCTTCAGAAGATCGCCGATGGCTGGTTGTGACTCGTTCATAAAGACGCGACCTCCGGACGCGGGGGGTAGCTGTTGGCAGGATGGCCATTCCGGGGAAGGCCGGGCCTCGGGTAAGACTGCCTCGACCGCTGATCGCGGCGCGGCTCATTGGACGCTTTCAGGAAACGAGCCAGGCCGAGCCCGACCATGAACAATCCGCCGAAGACAACGTCGGGCCGCTGGCGGGCGAAATCGTTCGCGCCTTGCAGCAGCTCACGCGGCTCGGTTTCGCGGAGATACTTGGAGAGACGGTCGAGGCTGGAAGCGGCCCACTTAATTTTGTCGGCGGCGACGGCGTGTTCTTCGTCCTGCAATTTCTCGACCGCGGCCTGTGCCGCGTCACGGTATTCATCGACCTTGTTCGCGAGATTTTCCTTCTGGTCGCGAGCCAGTTTGACGACGTAATCGCCGGCTTGTCCGGCAGCCTCCTGTGCCTTGTCTTTGGCCTTGTCGACGCCTTCGGCAGCTGTCGCCTTCAGCTCACGTCCAACGGACTGGATATCGTCGGGTGTTCCGGTTTGTGCTCGTTGCCCGGCAGTCGAGACGGGCGGCTCATGTGTTTTTTTTTTGGATGGGTCGATCATGGTTTTATGTCTCCTCTGTTGTCATTGTTTCCTTTTCCCGAACGAAGGCGTTGTGGGCAGAGCGTTTCGCCGAAGAATTCGGGGTATTTCTGATAAACTTTTAATTTCCTTGTAGTTACCCTGGTGGTCGCTGCGCTTTGTTACTGCAAGCGCTGCTCTTACCCGAACGTGCCCCACCAATGAATCGGCGCTCGGGGCCTTGGCAGTTGGTGAGTCAGCTGGTAGGCGTTTCGCCTAGGAGTCCTACTAATCTCTCTGACAGCCGAATTGAGACGACAGATGTGATGCCTTGATATCACAGACTCGGGATGCTTGATGCCTGCAATGAGAACCACGCTGAATCTTGATCCCGAAGTCGCCGAGGCCCTCCGTCGCAAGGCCGCCCTCATGAAGCTCTCCGATCCCCGGCAAAAACTTTGAGAGTGTACTTTGATGCGGAAGCGTTTGTGCGCCGAAGCGGTTTCAAGGCCGAGGTTGCGCTTCAAAGAGTGGTTGACTATTTCCTTGAAGCCATGCCTGGCTCGACCAGACGCCGGCGCGATTCATCCATCCGAGCGAGAAATTTGAGGGCATCTTCCTCGGCTATCTGGAGCAGTTAGGCACGGCAGTGAATCTCACGACCGACGCACAGCTCGCCGCGCTCGCCTTCGAGCACCAGGCCGTGCTCTGCAGTAACGATACCGACTTTTCTCGCTTTCGCGGACTACGTTGGACCAATCCGCTGGAATAAAGAGTCATCGGCTCGAGGCTGCTACGATTCCGATTACCGGGCGGTACCATCAGCGAGCAAAGGAATTAACGCTCCGGCAGAGACGCCGACCCATCTTCTCGATCCCGCGACTCACCCCCGGCTTCCGCTTCCGCTTCCGCTTTCCAACGTGGTTTGGTAGCGCCTTCCTTCGCCGCCGGCCACCCCTCCCGTTGCTGGCTGCGATCGCCTTCGGTCGCTTCCGTTTGATCGTGAAACAACTGCACCTGCGTGTCGTAAGGCATGTCGATCCCGGCGGCGTCGAGGCCTTCTTTGATCGCTTGTAAAACTTTCGCGCGCACGTGCACGACATCAGCTCGGTGGCTGTGCGTCCACCATCGCGCGCGGATCGTTACCCAGCTCGCCGATAAATCCCACGGCAAAGCTTCGGGCGCCGGATCATTCTCCACTTCTTTAACTCCACCGATCGCTTCCCGGATCACTTCGCAGGCATGGCCAATGCCGTCGCCATAACCGATCCCGACGTCGTACTGGCTGCGCCGTTTCTCGTGCGCGGTCTTCACCAGCACGGCATTCGTGTAGATCTGGCTGTTCGGAATCACAATCCGTTCCCCGGCGTAGGTCTTGATGATGGTCGCGCGGGTCTCGATGCGTTCCACGGTGCCTTCGTGCTCGTTCACCTTGATCTGGTCGTGAATCGCGAACGGTTGCCGCAGGAGGATAAGCAAACCGGCGAGCCAGTTTTGCAAAATGTCCTTGAACGCGAACCCGATCGCGACCGAGCTGACGCCCAGCCCGGCGATGAGATCGCCCGGCTTGAGACTCGGGATAATGATTGTGGCGGCGAGAAGAAAACCGAGGATCAAAATCCCGGCCTTGGCAAAGCCGCCTAACAAGTTGCCCAAATCCCGCCGCTCGCGCTTCACGAAATGGTCCCGGATGAGATGACGCGCGAGGAGCGCGAGGCCATAGAAAATCGCGAGCAGGATGAGCGCAGCGACGATGTTGGGCAGGAGCCGGGCCGCGCCATCCGCCCAATTGCTGAGCCGTTGCCGAGCTCCGGCCAAGCTAAAATCGATCGTTTGCGCCGGACTCGGCGACGGGGTCACGCCGAGGGTGAAAATTTTGAACATCGGAGATGTTACCGGTTGCCGGTCCGTTTCTCAATTCGCACCGGGAGCGTGCAAGGTGAAAAAGGTGAGCTCGGGCCGGCAATTGATCCGCACCGGGAAAGTGCTGAAGCCGGTCCCGCGATTGACGTAGAGGTGATTGCCCGGCTGCCCGAAGTCGTTCTCGATCCAGCCATCGACGTGGACTTTTTCGTCGGCCTGGAGCGCCATCCACGACCAGCTCTCGGTGGCCTTCGCAGCCTTCCCGGCCAACGCCGCGCCGCTGGCGCTCGCCGGGCACACCTCGCCTTCTCCGCTGGCTGAAGGGGTTGAAGCACGAGGATGGAGAAACCTGATTCTCCTCGCACGTGCAGACACCGTGAAAATACGCCCACGTCGAATGCGCTCGAATTGCGAACAGTTATGGAGAACCTCTTCCTACCATGAAACCATATCACTTACTCCGCCTCGTCCTCGCGCTTCTGCTTACCGGTATTTTTCTCGCCCCGCTTCGCGCGCCCGCGGCCGGGATCGCCGGAGATCCCGGCGGCCACAACAACCGCGGGGTGAAATACGCGCAGAAAAAGGAATACGACAAAGCGATCGAGGAATTTAACAGGGCGATCGAACTGCAGCCGAAAGATCCGAAAAATTACCGCAATCGCGCACTCACCTATCGGTTGATGGGGAAGGCGAAAGAAGCGAAAGCCGATTTTGCGAAAGCGATCGCGCTCAACCCCGACGCCGCAAAGTCGCACATTGACCGCGCCCGGATGTTGTTGCACGACAAGAAATCGAAGGAAGCGCTGAAGGAGCTCGACCAAGTGCTCGAAAACGATCCGCGCGATCGGGCCGCGCTCCGGCTTCGCGCCTACATTTACCTCCAGCAGAGAGAATGGAAAAAAGCGATCGCCGACTACGATGTGGCCATCAACACGATCGCCGCGGTCGACATTGAAGGGCGGACGCGCCGCGGTTTCGCCTATCGCAATTTGAAGCAATACGACAAAGCGCTGGAGGATTTCGATAAGGTGATCGAGGCGCGCCCGAAGGACATCGAAGCGTATCGGCGTCGTGTTTACGTTTATCGGGAAATGAAGCAGAACGACAAAGCGATCGCGGATCTGCAGACGATCCTGAAACTGAAGCCCGACGACAAGGATGCGGAAGAGCAGTTGAAAGCGTTGCAGAAGAAGCCGCAGAAGAACGGTTAGGAACCGCCGGGACGCCGGCGTGCGTATCCACGGGGTGAACCGTACCCGACTCGCAGCTCTTAGCGTCTACCTCCTGAGCCTGGCCGGCGTGCTCGCGGCCGCGCCCGCTTCTCAGCCTGACGATCGTATTTTGCGCGCGCAGCTTTTCCTCGACGGGTCCGCCTTCAAGCCGGGCGCAATCGATGCGAAGTGGGGCGAGTTCATGCGCAAGGCGCTCACCCGCTACGAGCAGGCGCAGGGGAAAAGTGACACGCACTTTGGCGACAAGGCGCCGGAGAAATTCGACCTGCCGCTCGATAATTCGCAGCCGGCAGTGATCGATTACCAGCTTACAACTGACGATCAAAAGTTCATCGGCAAGGTCCCGGAAAGCCATGCCGCACAGGCGAAGCAGGATTCGCTGCCCTACGAGAATTTCCTCGAGCTGGTCGGCGAAAAATTTCACGCCCGCCGCGATTTCTTGAAGCAGTTAAATCCCGGCTATGATTGGGAAAAAGCGAAGCCGGGCGACGCGGTGAAAGTGCCGAACGTGGCTGCTCCCTTCGACGTCCAGGAAGCGATTGACCTGAAAGAAAAGACCGAGAAAGCTGAAAAGGCGAACGAGCTCAAGACCGAGGACACGAAACCGCCTAACGAGCAGTATTCCATCTCGATCAGCGTCGCGGATAAAATCCTCGAGCTGAAACAGGACGGCAAACTGGTCGGAAGTTATCCGATCACGCCCGGCTCGAAGTCGCTGCCCGCGCCGATCGGCGAATGGTTCGTCAAGGGGTTCAGCTGGATGCCGACTTTCCGCTGGGACGAGGCGATCCTCCACGGGAGCGAGCGGAGCAACGACTTCTATCAGCTGCCGGCCGGGCCGAACGATCCGGTCGGAATTCTCTGGATGGAATTGAATCACAAAGGCAGCGGCATCCACGGCACGGAAGTGCCGGAAACGATCGGCCGCACGACCAGCCACGGGTGCATTCGCCTTTCGAATTGGAACGCGCTCGATCTGGGAAAGAAAGTGCTCCCGGGTGTGCATGTCACGATTCATTAGGGCGCATCCTGGAGACGCATCCCTCTGGGAGGCGCGGGCGTTGAGCACGCTATTTCTCCGGCGTCTTTCCGCCGTCGTCGCTTTCTCCCGCGCTTCGCAGCGCACAGCGTCTACAGTTGTCTAGCGCATGAAAACCTTCTTCAGCACCCTCTGGGAGAAACTCCGCAGCAACTATTGGTTCGTCCCCACGATCATGGCCGTGAGCGCGACGGCTTTTTCGTTTCTCACTATTCATCTCGATGGGGTGATCAACGCGAAATGGGCGCGCACAGCCGGTTGGCTCTGGGCCGGCGGACCGGAAGGCGCGCGCAGCGTTCTCTCCACCATCGCCGGCTCGACCATCACCGTGGCCGGCGTGGTTTTCTCGATCACGATCGTCGCTCTTACTCTCGCCTCTTCGCAGTTCGGTCCGCGGCTCTTGCGCAATTTCATGAGCGATCGCGGGACGCAGATCGTGCTCGGCGTTTTCGTTTCGACCTTCCTCTATTGCCTGCTGGTTTTGCGCACCGTCCGCGGGATCGACACCGTCACGGTGATCCCGTTTCTCTCCGTCACCTGCGGCATTCTCTTCGGCGTCGCAAGCGTTGGCTTCCTGATTTACTTCATCCATCACGTCCCGACCTCGATCCTTGCCGGGACCATCCTCGGCCGGGTCGCGACGGAATTGCAGTCCAGCATCGACCGCCTCTATCCGGAGAAATACGACGCCGACTCGGAAGCAGAAGAGACCCCGCGCTTGCCGGATAATTTTGAAAAGGAAGCGTGCCTGATTCGTTCGAAGGAGAGCGGTTTCATCGAGGCGATCGCCGACGAGGACCTGGTGAAATTTGCCGCGGAGGAAAAACTCGTGATCCGGATGCGGCGCCGCCCGGGCGACTTCGTCGCCGACGGCTCGGCGCTGGCCGAGGTCTGGCCGGCCGACCGTTGCGATGAGGAAACGGCGGAGCATTACCGGCGTTCCTATTTCTTCGGCTGGCATCGCACGCCGACGCAGGACATCGAGTACGCGATCGACCAACTGGTGGAGGTAGCGGTGCGCGCGCTCTCGCCGGGAATCAACGATCCTTTCACCGCGATGACCTGTTTGGAATGGCTCGGCGCGGCCTTGATCCAGGTCGGCGGTCGGCGGATCCCGTCGCGCTATCTCTACGACGAGGCCGGCGAACTCCGCGTGGTCGCGGACACGACCGATTTTGCCGGCATCGCGGCCAGCGCGCTCAACCAGATCCGGCAATATGGCGCGAGCAGCGTCGGGGTCGTCGTCCTCATGCTCGACATGCTCGCGCGGGTCGCGGCGGAATTGCCGCGCGCCGAGGATCGCGAGACGCTGCTTGGCCACGCCGAGCGGATTCACCACGACGGCATGAGCGCGGCGAAGAACGAGAGCGATCGGCACGACATCGCGGAAGGGTTCGCGCGTGCGCAGCGCGCGCTCACCACGGTACCGTTAGGCGCTAACGATCAGCGGCGCATTTTTTCCGGTTCTGCCTAACGAGTGAGTGATTTCTCGCGGAAAAATACAGCTCGCGCCTCGGTTCGATCCGAAGCTTGGTGAAAGAAATTCAACCGAAGGAGAACGCATGGCAAAGAATACAGGCAAAGGACATCGCGAAGGCTCGGTCACCAACCGCACCCAGGTGAAGAATCCGCAGACCGGCGATTACGTGAAGCGCAACGAGAATCCCGAGAGCAAAAAGACGGGGGAATTCATGGACGTGAAGAAGGACGGGAAGCCGTTCAAAGGTGTCGCGGTCGAGCCGGATAAACGGCGGAAGTAGCCGCCGGCTAAGAGCGGATGCCTGGCGCGCGCGGCGAGGTTTGCGATCGCCGCGATCAGCTCGCTCGGCTCGACTGGTTTCGGGATGTGAGTTGAAAAACAGCGCAGAGAGAGAGCGTGCCGGTGCACGGGAGTTTCGACAATCCCGAGCGGGCCATTCTCACTACGGTCATCAACGTTCCGCAACGCCATCAGCAAAGCCTTCAAAGGCCCGCTCGAACAAAGACCTCCCGAAGGTCGATAAAGATCAGGGATAACGAAGGCCTTGGGGGCGGCGGCTAGAACAGGCCGAGAAGCTTCAAGACAATGATGATAACGACGATGACTCCGATGATGTAAAAGATACTTCTGTTCATGAGATCTGAAGAGATAACCCCTTCGGCACGACGCGACCAGCACAATCGCCGGGAATCAATCAGCGAGCGGCCAGAGCACGGAAGAGCCGCAACTGATTGACGTCGTACTTGCCGGCAAGATCGTCGTGGATCCCGGTGAGATTGCGCGCCCCGGAGCGCGCGAAAGCGGCGGCGATCTCTTTCTCCTGCGCCGGTTGAAAAAACTGCGCACTCGTTAGGCGAGCGCCCATTTCCGCCGCGATCACGAGATGACCGAGAATCGTCCCGCGGACGAAACCGCGCGCGCGCGCGATCTCCTCGATCGACTCGCCGGCCTGAAAACGCCGCAAGGTTTCCGCTTCGCTGTCGTTCAAGCGCCGCGTGACCGCTGGCGCAGCAGCCGGAGCGGTAAAATCCCGGCGCGGGTGATCGCTCAGGAAGTGAATGATCGCGGACAGAAACGGCGCCGCGAAATCTTTCAGCTTCTGCTCGCCTACCCCGGGAATCTTGCGGAACTCGGCCGGCTTCGTCGGGTAGTTCCGGGCCATCTCGCGCAGGGCGACATCCGAGAAAATGACGTAAGCGGGAACATTGCGCTCGTCCGCGAGATTACGCCGGACGAGTCGCAAATCCTCGAAGAGCGCCTCGTCGCACTCGATCGCGCCGGCCCGCTGTTTGGCGCGCGGTTCCGGTTTGTCCGGTTGTTTCGTGAGGGTGATCGGCGTTCGCTGGCGGAGCGCCTTACGCCCGGCCACGGTCACCTGGAGAGTGGCAAATTTTCCCGGCGCCACTTCGATAAAGCCGAGGCGGAGGAGCTCGCGCCCGAGCGCCTGCCAGGCATCGCGCTTCAATTCGCGACCTATCCCGTAAGTCGAAATTTCGGTATGCCCGCGTCGTCGGATCGCTTCCGTGTCCGCCCCGGTCAGCACCTCGACGATGTGATTGAGCCCAAAGGCGAACCCGCTCTTCTGCTCGATGCGGAGGACGCAGGAGAGAAACTTTTGCGCCGCGATCGTACCATCGAAGGTCTCCGGGGGGTTGAGGCAGTTGTCGCAGCCGTTGCAGGATTCGTTAGGCCGTTCCTCCGCGAAATAACGCAGAAGCGTTGTGCGCCGGCATTCCCGCGTCTCCGCGTAGTGCACCATCTGGCGCAACTGCTCGCGCGCGATCCGCTGTTCGCTCTCGCTCTTTTCCTCGATGAAGCGGATCTGCTTCATCACGTCGCCCGCGCTGAAAAGGAGGACGCACTCGCTCGGTAAACTGTCGCGCCCGGCCCGCCCGGTCTCCTGATAATAGCTCTCGATGTTCTTCGGCAGATCGTAGTGCACGACGAAGCGCACATTTGGTTTATTGATCCCCATCCCGAAGGCGATCGTCGCGCTGACCACCCGCACGTCGTCGCGCAGAAACGCTTCCTGATTACGCGTGCGCTCCTCGTTCTCGAGCCCGGCGTGATACGGCTTCGCCGGAATGCCGTCGGCGTTCAGCTTGTTCGCGACCGAGTCGGCCGCTTTGCGGCTCGCGCAATAAACGATCCCGCTGTCGTTAGGCCGCTCCCGCAGAAAGGTAAGCAGCTGGTCGTAGGGCGAGGCCTTCGGGACCACGCGATAGGTCAGGTTTGGCCGGTCGAAACTGGCCACGTAAACGCGCGGATCGCGCAACTGCAGTTGCGTGAGAATGTCCTCGCGGACCCGCTCCGTCGCGGTCGCGGTCAGGGCCATGATGGGAGCGTTAGGCAAAAACTCGCGCAGCCTTTTCAGCTCCCGATATTCCGGCCGAAAATCGTGGCCCCACTCGCTGATGCAATGCGCTTCGTCGATCGCGATTTGGGCGACCTTCCACTCTTTCACTTTCTCGATGAACGAATCGAGCATGAGCCGCTCCGGCGCGACGTAGAGCAGCCGGAACTTGCCGTTGTAGAGCCCGCGCAGACGCTGCCGCGCTGCGTTGCCATCGAGCGCGGAATTCAAAAACGTTGCCGCCACGCCGCTCGCCTGAAGGGCGTCGACCTGGTCCTTCATCAATGAAATCAGCGGTGAGATCACAATCGTGAGGCCGTCGCGCAGGAGAGCGGGCAGTTGAAAACAAAGCGACTTCCCGCCGCCCGTCGGCATGAGCGCGAAGACATCGCGCCCCGCCAGTGCGTCGCGCACGATCTCTTCCTGGAGCGGCCGGAAGGCCGAGTAACCGAAGTGTTTCTTGAGGGCAGTCCCGAGGTCCACTCCTGATATCTATTTTGCAAGCCGACGCCGCGCCAGCGGAAACCACGGCGAGCCGGGCGCATTCGGCAAAATCGCCGCGGATGGTGGGATCCTCGTCGGTCTCGGCATTCAGCCTAACGATCAAAAACCCGGTCACGAGCAGAGTGAAAACACCGGTTCGGAGCGAGGAACACAAGTTCTGCTACGGCCGGGATGTCGATCAATTCACGAAACGAAACGAGAAGGATTTTCGCCCGCGGCGCTCCCGGATTTTGCCGGTCGTCAATCCAAAGTCTGGCGGTAGCGCTTAACTCCTATGGTCAGGGCCACGAGCGCAAAGAGCGCGATCTCCCAGAGCTGGAGCGAGATGTCGCCGAGCGTATTCCCTTTCAACAAAATCCCGCGCACGATGCGCAGAAAGTGGGTCAGCGGGAAGATCTCCCCAATGATCTGTGCCCAATGGGGCATGCCGCGAAACGGAAACATAAAACCGGAGAGCAGAATCGACGGGAGAAAGACAAAGAAGGTCATCTGCATCGCCTGGAGCTGATTTTTCGCGATTGTCGAAAAGGTGATGCCGAGCGCGAGATTGGCCGCGATGAAAACCAGCGCCACGACGAGCAAAAGAAGGATGCTGCCCTGCATCGGGACATGAAAAAGGAAATGCGCGGCGAGCAAAATCACGCCGACCTGGATGTAGCCGACCATAATGTAAGGCAAGATTTTTCCGATTAGCACCTCGCTTGGACGGGTCGGCATGGAGAGGAGATTTTCCATCGTGCCGCGCTCCCGTTCGCGGGTGATGGCGAGACCCGTGATGAGGATCATGGTCATGGTCAAAATCACACCCATCAGGCCGGGCACGATGTTGTATTGCGTGATCACTTCCGGGTTGTAGAGCGCGTGGATGCGCAGCTCGATCGGACCGTCCGTCGCCTTGAGCGAAGCGAGCGGACCTTTCAGGTCGTCTTGCAAGGCGCTGTTAATCAACGCGCCTAACGAGCCAAGGGCGTTCCCGGTGGCGGCGGGATCGGTGGCGTCCGCCTCCACCAGGATGGCCGGCCGATCCCCGCGCAAAAGATCGCGGCTGAAATTTTCCGGAATGTTGATGACGAACTGGACCTGGCCGCGGGCCAGCAGTTCGCGACCTTCCGCCTCTGTCCGAACGTGCCTAACGAAATCGAAATAAGTGCTGTTTTGCATCGCAGCGAGAACAGTCCGCGCCTGGGGCCCGCGATCGGCAAGGAGGACGGCAGCCGGAAGATGGCGTGGGTCGGCATTGATCGCGTAACCAAAAAGCGTGAGCTGAATGAGGGGAATGCCGAGCATCATGGCAAAGGTGAGCCGGTCCCGCCGCATCTGGGTGAATTCCTTCACGACAATGCCGCGCAAACGATGGAAGGAAAAATGACCTCTCATGGCGCGGCGAAGTTGTCGGTCGATCCTTCCATCAGGTTGATGAACGCATCTTCCAGACCGGAAGGAATCTGCCGCCAGTCGTAAGGGGGCTTGCGAAAGGGAGCGATCGCGCGCTCCAAGGCGGAGGGATCGTCGCTGCTGACATGAAGCCCATTCCCGAACGCGACCGCCTGCTGCACCCCGGGCAGGTCGCGCAGCTTTGCGGCCAGACCAAGGACGTCCGGGCCGGTCACCGACCATGTCGTTAGGCCAACCTGTGCGATCACTTCGTCGACCGTCCCGTCTGCGAGCAATTTGCCGTAGGAAATATACGCGAGGCGATGGCAGCGCTCGGCTTCATCCATGTAGTGGGTGGTGATGAGAAAAGTCAGGCCGTCGCCGGCGAGAAGGTGAATTTGTTCCCAGAAATCGCGCCGCGCTTTCGGATCGACACCCGCCGTCGGCTCGTCGAGGAGAAGCAGTTTCGGGCGATGAATGAGACAGGCGGCGAGTGCCAGCCGTTGTTTCCAACCACCGGAAAGTTGGCCAGCCAACTGATGTTGCCGCCCCTCGAGTCCGAGCTGTGCGATGCTTTGCCTGACGGCATCGCGCCGGTTTTTCATGTCATACATCCGGGTCACGAATTGGAGATTTTCCTGGATGCTCAAGTCTTCCCAAAAACTGAAGCGCTGCGTCATGTAACCGACTTCGCGTTTGATCGCTTCGCTCTCGGTAATGACGTCGTAACCAAGAACCTGCCCGCTCCCGTCGTCCGCGCGCAGGAGACCGCAAAGCATGCGGAGAAAAGTGGTCTTGCCGCTGCCGTTAGGCCCGAGGAATCCGTAAATCTCACCGCTCCGGACCTTGAGATCGACATGATCGACCACGGTGCGCGCGCCGAAGCGCTTGGTCATTCCACGCACCTCGATGGCCTGCTCGCCGTTTTTCATTGCCTAACGAATGCGACATCGACCGGCTGGCCAGGGTGGAGCTTGACCGCAACCGCCGGCTGGAAATGAATTTCGACGAGGAAGACAAGCTTGCTCCGGCTCTCGCGGCTGTAGATGACCGGTGGAGTGTATTCGGCCCGGAGCGAGATGTAGCTGATGCGGCCGATAAACGGCTCGGCGACGCCGTCCACCCTGACGCGCGCTTCCTGGCCAACGTGGAGGCTGCCGACTTCGGTTTCGGGAACAAACGCGCGCACCTTAATGTTGGCCGGGGGCAAGAGGGAAACGACCGGTTTGCCGGCCCCCGCCCATTCGCCCTCGCGAAAGAGCGTGTCGAAAACGAGACCGGCCTCTGGAGCGTCCTGTTTCATCTGCGTGAGATTCCATTGCGCCTGCGCGACTTGTTCTCGGTCCTGGTCGCGGGTCGATCGCGCGCGATCGAAATCCTGCGCCGCGGCCGGGCCGCTCCGATAGAGTTGGTCTTGACGTTTGAAATCGGCCTCCGCCATGGTGAGCGCGGCCTGGGCCTGGTCGTGCGCCGCTTTCTCCTTCGTTTCGTCGAGCGTGAAAAGCAGCTGGCCCGCTTGGACCTCGTCACCGCGCTGGACCAGGAGCCGCTGCAAGGTTCCGCCTAACGGCGCGCTGACATAGACATACTCGCCCTCGACGTATCCCTGCACAAAATCGTTAGGCTGTTTCTGGCAACCCACAAGGATGAGGGAAAAAAGGAGCAGAGGCGCGAAAGAGCGAAGCGGCTTCATCGGGAGCCTTTTTGCCTAACGATCACGCCATGAAGGAGAAGATCGATCAGGCCGGCGAACGCGTGGTTGGGCGGCAATCCCAGCTCGGTCAGCTTGGTTGGATTCATGATTGCCTGCACTGAGGCGAGAAAGGTCTCGATCATGAGTGTCGCCGGCAGATCGCGCCGGACGTGACCGTCGCGCTGGCCCTGACGAAAGAGGCGGCCGAAATGCTCGCGGATGAGGCGGGCGCGACGTTGCTCGAGTTGTGTGAACAATTCTGGAGCCTTGCGCATGTCGCGCAGGAAGGGAGGCTGTAGTTCTTCCAGCTCGCCTCGCAGGTTGTGCAGGAGATGGTGCAGGGTATCGGGAAACGACTGGCCCCGGATAGCCTTTGACTTTTCGAGGGTGGCGCGGATGCCTTCGTACTTTGCTTGAAGCACCGCGTCCAAAAGGGCGTCTTTGCTCGGGTAATGCGCGTAGAGGGTTTTTTTGCTCACTCCCAGCTCGGCTGCGAGGTCGTCCATCGTGACGTTGCGAAAGCCATGTTTGAAGAAATGGGTCCGGGCTGCCTCCAGGATGCGCCGACCGGGCGGGCGCCGCGCGGAGGGCGACAGGCTGCTGCCGTTTTTCGCCGGAGTTTTTTTAACGGTGCGTTTCATGAGCCGGCAAAAAGTCGTCGCCGATACTTTAAAAACTACCACAGTATTATTAGTTTCCAAGGAAGACACGGTGCTGAAATGTTGCCTGAAAATCGTCGACTTGGCCAAACGACACCCGTTTGACCTCGCCAGGTGCGGATTCCAAAGGGCAAAAACTACTGTCCGTACCATGGGCACGGCGCGGAGACCGAACTCTACGTGGTCGTGTCGGGCCGCGGAAGCGATTCTTCGCCTAACGAACATGTCCCGGTCGAGGAATTTCCTTGCTCCGCATAAGAGGCAAGGCTGTAATGAGCCATGGCGGATAGCCCGAGTTTTGGCAAGGTCGCGATTTGCAGCGGCCACGTGATCGATGCGCCCGGGCGCGAAACACCGCGTTTTCCGGAGGAGAAGGCCGCTCTCGTCGGGCAGAAAATTGCCGCCCTGCTCGGGGGATGGAGCATCGGGGAGGGCGATCTTGCGATCTGTGGCGGCGCTTGCGGGAGCGACCTTCTATTCGCTGAAGAATCTTTGAAGTGCGGCGCGCGAATCCGGCTGCTCCTGGCCCAACCAGTCGATCAATTCGTGAGCGATTCTGTGCAGCACGCGGGAGAGGACTGGGTGCGGCGCTTTCATTCCCTGCGCGAGCAGGCCGAGGTCGCCATCCTGCCGGAAGAGCCGGGCGCCGTCCCTAACGAATACTCCATTTACGCCCGGACTAATCTTTGGATCATCGAAAGCGCGCAAGCAGAGGCGGGCAACCCGGACAAAATTTACGCGCTTCTCATCTGGGACGAAAAACCAACCGGCGACGGCGCGGGGGGCACCTCCGATTTTCAACAGAAAGTCTATCAATTGGGAGCCACGCTCCAAATCATTAACCCAACCAGGTTGCCATGAGTGCAGAGTTTGAATATCTGCAGCGCCGGCTCAAACCGCAGGAGGAGTGGCATGACAAAAGGGCGCGCTTAAACAAGCACCTTTTCTACATGGCGGAAGTCGCCACTTTGCTGGCCGGCGCGGCTATTCCGGTGGTGAATCTTTGGGTGGTCAAAGATCCGTATCTTACCGGAGTGCTCTCGGCCATTTTCGCCGGCGTCGTCGTCGTGGCGGCGGCGGCCGGCAAACTGTTCAAGTTTCACGAAAACTGGCTGCACTACCGGGCTTTGGTGGAGGCCCTTGCGCACGAGAAAGAGCTTTATTCGGTAGGCGCAGGCGACTACGCGCGAGCTCACGGCGCCGGACGCGATCGCCTTCTCGTCGAGCGGGTGGAAAATCTGATCGCCAACAAAACCGCGCAGTTTCTCGAAACGCATAAACGCGACGGGAGTGAGGCCGCGGATGCCGATTCTTCCTAACGAACCAGATCCGATTAGACGAAAGGCCCGAAGTGCTCGATCGCGACTTCTTTTTCCGCGACGGCCCGACCGACGCGCACCAGGTTTTCGATCTGCCCGACCGCATCCATCTTTTGCACCGCAGCCGCTTCAATCTCGCCGAGGCCGAGGTCGTTTAGTCCGTTCTGACTCAGCTCCGCATTGTAGCGGAGATAGCGAAAGGCCCGTCCATGATCCGGCGTTTCGGATGGCAGAACAAGGTTCCCCATCTCCCGATCGATTTCGGAGCCGTGCACGCAACGGCCGAAGGTCCGGCAGTTGATGTCCTGATCGACCTGGATGCCGTACATCAATTCCGACGGCAGATTTTGCATGTTGCCAAAGAGATTGCGTTCGACCGCATCCGTCACGCCAGCTGCCGCACCAGTGCCGACGGAAACCAGAAGCAGATTCTGCTCGCCCGTTTTCCAGTTCAAGCCATAGGCCGGTTGCGTCGCCATGCGGAAGAGGAGGAAGGCGGGATTGTTGTATGGCGTCAGGCCGCCGTCGACAAAAACGAAGGTCTTATTCGGATCGTCCTTATCCCAATTCAGAATTTCGGGTGGGAAAAAAACCGGCGCCGCCGTGCTGGCGCGGACGAGCTGCCAGAGAGGGATAAGTCGATTACAATCTTTGCGCTTCGAGTCGTTGTACTTCGCAAAGGGATTGGAGCTGATCGGCCAGGGCGAATCCGTCGTTAGGTTGCGCGTGACAACGAGAAGGAGACAGCGCAACCGCTCGCTCGTCAGGTTGGCTTGCCCGCCGTCTTCCTCGCGGAAAATTCCTTTCAACTTCGCCTTCAGCGGCTCGTCGGTGTAAAAGCTCTTTAGTCGTCTAAGCAGCGCATTTTTTTCGAACATCGAGACACCTGCCTCTTTGTAGAAGTCGAGTAATTCTTTCGCCGTCATCCCGATCGAAAGACCCGCGGCGATGATCGCGCCCGTGCTGGTTCCGCCGATGTAATCGAAATAATCGCCGAGGCATTTAACGCCCGTTTTGGCCGCAAGTTTCCGCTCGATCTCGGCCAGAATTTCCAAAGTGAGAACGCCGCGGATTCCGCCGCCATCGAGCGCGAGAAGTTTTCGTGGCCGCTCGGTTCCAAAGCGTTGTTCGAGATGACCCCATATGCTCATAGTAACCTTCCGTTAGACCAGACGACGTTGTATCAACGACTCTATTTGTTTCCAACCCTATTTTGCCCTTCCGCAGAAAATGTCTTGTCCGGGCAGGCCCGAATCTGTTTGAGTTGCGGAGGCAGGTCACCAATGAGCAACAACCTCTCGGCTTCTGCGCCGCGTCTCGACGAAGCAGCGGAAAAGAAAACCTGCTTCGTCATCATGGGTTTCGGCAAGAAAGTCGATTTCGAAACCGGCAATACGTTCGACCTCGACATGACCTACCACAATCTCATCAAACCCGCGGTTGAGGCTGCGGGTGTGGAGTGTATCCGGGCGGATGAAATCACCCACGCGGGCGTGATCGACGTGCCGATGTATGAGCGCATTCTCAGCGCTGATCTGGTGGTGGCCGACATCTCCACCGGCAATCGCAACGCCATCTATGAACTGGGGGTGCGCCACGCTCTGCGCCCGCAGACCACCATCATCATTGGCGAAGACAGCAATAAGACTATCCCGTTCGACCTCAACCATGTCGTCATCCGGAAATATCACCACCTGGGTGAGGACATCGGCAGCACCGAAGCACGGACAAAAGGAAAGGAACTCACGGACGCGATCAAAGAGTTGTTGGCCGCGCATGAACCCAAGGCGGATAGCCCTGTCTATACCTTCATTCCTAATCTCCAGCGTCCCGGATTGGCCACTGCGGCGCCGGGGGTTGTCGCGGCCCTAGCTGCAGCCTCCGCGACACCTCCGCCAGTAGACGGAACTCAAAGCGCGTTGATGACCCTCGCGCGCGATGCGCAGACCAAGGGAGATTTTGCGACCGCGAAAAATCTGCTGACGACCATCGTCACGGTGGCGAAGAACCAGGTGCCCGCTCGCCCGGTCGATGTCTCAATTCTGCAGCAGCTCGCCTTGGTAACTTACAAGAGCAGGCAACCGACCCCCTTGGAAGCGTTGCGTGCCGGATGCGCGATTCTGGCCGAACTCGAACCGGACACGACGAATGACACCGAGACCCTCGGCCTGTGGGGCGCGGTTCATAAGCGGCTCTGGCAATTGACGCGCGACCGAACTAGCCTCGACGGCGCCGTGCGCGCGCTCGGGCGCGGCTTTTATATTCGCAACGACTACTACAACGGCATCAACTTCGCCTACATGCTGAACGAGAGAGCCGTCGAGCAGGCCGACCCGGCGGAGGCGACCGCGGATTTCATTCTGGCGCGCCGGGTGCGCCGAGAAGTCCGCGACATTGCGGAGGCTTGGTGGAAGGAAGCCAGCAAGCCGGGCAGCGATCAGCCGCGCGACAAAGTCTATTGGGCGCTAGCCACACTCTCCGAAGCTTCTCTGGGACTCGGCGATGAAGAAGGATGCAAGCGCTGGCTGGATGAGGCGAAAGCACTAAAACCGGCGCCACCCAAGTGGATTATCGAGTCGAGCGAAACCCAACTCGCAAGTCTCCGCCAACTCCTCGACAAAGCGACGGCGAAAGGGATTCCGCCGCCAGCGCGATCACAAGGTGCTTCCGGTAGCCGGTAGAATTACTCACCCGCCGGCCTTGAGTATTTTCGACACGCCGCACTTAGAGGCCCATCGAATGGTGCTTTCGTAGGTTCTGGACAAGCCTGCTCAACTGTCTAAAATAGTCATCGCTTTCATTTGCCTTTGGTAGGGAGTGACTTGAGTTCCGCAATCGCACCTTCGGCAGTTGGGCGTATCGCCGGTCCGTCCAGATTGTTGATTCCCAGCGATGGCGTCTGCTGGACGAACTTCCCGAACTTCCAGACGTCTCCGTCGAAAGCCGGTTCTCGTCCTGTTTTTTTTCCAATGCCATCCTCTAATGCAGACAGCACTAGCTTCTGAGCCTCACCGACACAGAACGGCCCCTTTAGCACCTCGGTGAGTTCCTCAAGATTCAAGGAGTGGCATACATCGGTGATCGTCGTCCTCGTTTGATCTCCGTCGCCCCCTTTTTTGGGTACCTCATTCAGAAGCAAATTAGATAAGCCGAACAGCCGGGTTACGCGCGCCGACTGAACTTGAACGGCTAGCGCCGTGAGAGCGCTGCCCAAGTCATACCGGCGACTAGAATCCGTCTCTGGCAATCCCTCCAGCGCTTTGACCAAAATCTTCGTTCCGCTATTCGCCAGAGGCGCGCGGTCGGGCGCATCTAGACGCGCGGCCAGACCCGCAAGCGCGGTACCCAGGCCCGACTGGCGATCGGGATTCGTCTCCTCAGGATTCTCCAACGACGCGGCCAAATCATGTGCCAAGGCCAGGGTGTGGACGGCATTCCGGTTCAGGCCTGCGGCTAGAGCGGCAAGTGCGGTACCCAACCTCCCTGCGCGATAGGAATCACTCTCATCCTTCAGCGCATCGGTTAAAACCTTCGCTCCGCGATCCGCCAGAGTTGCGCGGTCGGAGGCATCCAAACGCGCGGCCAACCCCGCAAGCGCGATCCCCAAGCCCGGCTGGCGATCGGGATTAGTCTCCTGATTCTCTAACGCCGCGGCCAATTCAGCTGCCAAGGTCAAGGTGTCGGGGTCATTGAAGGTCAGGCCTGCGGCTAAATCTGAAAGCGCGGTACCAAGCTTCCACGCGCTATAAGGATCAGTCTCCTTTTTCAGCGCATCGGCCAAAACTCGCGCTCCGGGCGCGGTCAGAGCGGCCACTTTGGTTGGGTCCAAGCCGACGGCCAGACCCGCAAGCGCGGTACCCAAGCCCGCCTGGCGATCAGTCTCCGTTGATTCCTTCAAGGCGGCGGCCAGACTAGTTGTTGCCGCCGCGACAGCCGCAGGGTTCGAGCGGGACTTAAGAGCTGCGAGCGCTTCGCTCAAGCACCACAGGCGATCAAAATCAGTCTCCTGAGGGTTCTCCAGCGCCTTAGTCAGGACCGTCGTTCCGCGATCCGCCAGAAGGGGTCCGTCGGAGTCCAAGCGTGCGACCAGACCCGCGAGTGCGGTGCCCAATTTCCACAAACGATAGGCATCGGTCTCCTGCGGGACTTCCAGGGCATTCGCCAGGATCTTCGCTCCGCGATCCGCCAGAGGTGCGGCGTCGGACGCAGTTAAACGCGCGGCCACACCCGCCAGCGCGTTGCCCAAGCTCGACTTACGATCAGAACTAGTCTCCTTCGGATTGTCCTCCAGCGCGGTAGCCAGACCATTCGCCACCGAGGCGGCTGCCGTGGCGTCCAAGTTCGGGGCAAGAGCAACGAGGGCGTTTCCGACGCTCCACAGACGATTGGGATTAGTCTCCTGTGGGTTCGTTAACACAAGGGCCAGTTCTTTCGCTGCTGGTTGCGCGTTCTTGGCACGAAAGTTGTCTTCGAGCGCCCGGTTCAACGCAATGGCAGCGTGCAGACCTCTCCCGTTATAAGCGAGAGCGTGCTCCAGCGAACTTGCTGTCCTCACCCATCCACCGATGACTTCCTTCCTGATCGGATTCTCGGCTTCAATTGTACTTAGAACCCATAGGTCTTCGCGCTCACCATACGATGGTAGAAACTTTGCGGATACGCCAATGGTTCGCAGAAATGAGGCAACGAGAGCCTCTTCGGCCTTAGCCTTTTCCTTCTCTGCGTCCTTCCGCGCCTTCCTCGCACTAGATGCTTGAAGGAATCCGTAACCCGCGCCGGCTAGTGCCACCACGAGTAGCGCGGAGACGAAGGCCGCCCGCCGTCGAGCCGCTCGCTCCCTCTCGTTGGTCTCGATTTGCTGCCGCACAGCCTCTTCCTTTTCGCGGGTCTCCGCCTGTATCCGCTCGGCTCCTTCCAAGGCTTCGCGAGCAAGGCGGAGATCGCGGCTGGTCTTGATGACCCGTGCGAGAATATCGTGTGTGATCTCCACCCGGCGGACACGGTGGCGGTCCTCGTAGGCCAGGAGCCGGCGGTTGACCAGTTCATCGAGGATTGGCCGCGTGACACCGGGGCGGGAGAGGGCGTCGTCGAGGGCACAACTGTCGCGATAGCCGGTCGCGGTTAGCAATTCGTCTTCGATGAAGTTTCGCACGCTCGCGGGGAAGTCCTGGAGAGTGCGGACGTAGAAGTCCTCGATAATTTTTGGTTGTTCGACGTCGAGAAGATCGGGCGTGATTTTTGCCTCCGGCCCGAGAGCAAGCCGCCGCTCGTTGAGTTCGTGCAGCACAAGGCTCAAAAGCGCGGGTGCGACAGCGATCTCCCCGTCCTCTGCGGCCGCGGCGCCGCCCGCGACAAACGTCACGATCCGATCGGCCACTCCGGGCGCCAGCAACGGTGCTCCGAGATTGATCACCTGGCGGGCCTGCGGCGCGCCCATCGGCAGGAGGCGCAGGCGGTTTTGGCCAAAGGCTCGAAATTGAGAGCGGATGCGATCGAGCTCCGCGAGGTAATCTTCGCGCATGGCCAAGAGAACCCGCAGGGATGCCGGCTTAAAGCTGAACTCTCTGGCGCGTTCCGGGTCGTCGCGCAAGGCTGCCGGCGGACGGTTTTCCACCAGATCGGCGAACTCAATAATGAAATCCGAAATTCGCCGGGAACGAGCGGGTGTCTTGCTCCCGAGAGTGAAGGCCTCCTCGAACTGGTCGAAGGCGAGGAAGGGGGTGATGAGGTCGTTGCGCGCACTCCAAAAGTGATTGCCCTCGCGGTGAAAATACTCCCAAAGCGTCTCGCCAGGACGATGCTGGGGTAACTCCACTTCGGCGGCCTGGGCCGCGCCTGTGAGGGCGCGAATCACCTGCGTAGCAAGCGGCGGGGCGGCCTCGAGATAGTCCAGACGAATCGGAACGGGGAGCCAGTTTTCCGCTCGAACCGCTGGGAAAATCCCCGCCTGCAGGAGCGAAGTCTTGCCGAGCCCGGAGACGCCGTAGAGCAAGGTATGGGTGTCGCGTCGCACCAGGCGAAGCAGTTCGTCGATCTCCTCGCCGCGGCCGGCGAAGAACTCGCGTTCATTTTCGGTAAAGGGCTTCAACCCGATCCAAGGGCGCTCCGCATCGACGAGCTGCGTTGTCGTGGCGGTCATTGGGAAGCCGCCTTCAAGCGGCGCTCGCGGACGATCGCCGTGAGCGTCTTGATCAAATCACTCTGTGGCTCGCCGCCAGCCGCGCGGGCGTAGTGGAACTCGCGAAAACCTCCGAAGGTGACGGCACCCTCCGCAGTGTCATCGATGATGACGGGATGGATGAAGCGGGCATTCGCCCGGTCCATGTCCCGAAGCCTATCCAGCGCGCGATTCCATTCGCGAATAAAGACGCCTTCATAGCGTTGGTTGGTGTTTGCGGAAATCACCGGAATGAAGACGTCGCAAGTGGTGATCTTCTCTTCGATCTTCGACCACCATGAGTCGCCCGACTGAAGGCATGTTTTGTCAAACCAGACATCCAAACCGGCCCGCCCGAGCATGTCTTGCAGCCGCTCGACTGCCTCGTGATCCTGGCTGGCGTAACTGATAAAGACGGCGGGCGGCTTGGCGGATGCCCGCGCTAGGGGGGCGCCCAGCTTGCGAGGCGGAGGCTTGCCGGGGAAGGCGTCCCATCTCTCTGCAAGCTGGTCCACAAACTCGATGGGATTCGCCACGCCAAAAGACTTGGTCTGGGGGCTGAAGTTTTCCAGAAAGTCGCGGAGGCGCGCGTCGCCGACCACCGCTCCATCGGCGACAAATTCGCGTGGGGTTCTTTTATCACCGAAGTTGAGGCGTTCCTTGCGGGCCAGGCGGAGAAAGAACCGCGCCAGCCAGTCGGGATGGGAGTTGCCGATCAAAAGCAGGCGCTTATTGCGCAGCTCGTCGAAGAGGTTCGCGAGGCGCGTGGATGACTCATCGTGAAGCTTCCAAATGAATTCCAGCGTCTCCTCGTCGATGAGCGCGCTGTCCGTAGGAAGCCCGGTGCTCTTGCCGAACAGATGAAAGACCACCCGGTTGGGCAATCCGGCATATCCGCGCGGGATATCCTTGAGGTCGGCGTTCGGCGAGTAAAAGAAGACGTGATCGTCGGGTGAACCAAGAGCCTTCGCCAGGAGTGGATCGACGGTGGTGCTGAGGAAGAGTCGCAGCGGCTCGATGTCGGCCAGCTTGCGCAGCGGGTCGGGCACCGGAAACCGGCCGTCTGCATCCTGGAGCGAATTGAGTATTTCGAGGGTCTTCCGGGTTACTTCGCCGCGTTCGTTCTCTTCGTCGGCGTGGAGGTAGGCCGCGACTACTTGATCAATGCTGGCCGCCGGATCGCACTTCACTTCAAGCCGGCTGGCGAGCTGCGTGGCGAGGTAGTCGTAGAGGAATTGCTCGCGACCATCTACCTGGATGCGAAGCAGACCACGTCCAACGATCGGAATGACATTCCCATCGGCGATCGCTTGCAGAAGCTTGCCCCAGTTTCTTGAATCATCGCTCATCGGCTGGACCGCATGCGTGGCTACATTACTGGCAAGTGTCCCGGGAAGGTCGATGATTAGCGAGCACAATTTTCCGCGGTGTCCGAGGTGTGGACCTTGAAAAGCGCAGGACACTCCTGCATCCGTCGAGCCCCCGCAAAGCCGCCGCGAGCGGGAGAAAGCGGAAGAAACGCGGGCGGAGATTCCCAAATTACACTCGACGAGACCTTAAGTCGTCGCTAGAACTGAGCCCAGAGGTATGACTGCGAAGCAACCGGCGAGCTATGCGCGATTCTATTTTCGTTAGCTATAGTCACGCCGATCATGCCGCCCTGGCGGAACTGCAGACCGTCCTCGATCGCTTCGGGCCGGAGCTGAAAGTCGATTTTTGGAGTGATGACCGGATCGTACCGGCCGCTCGCTGGCGAGACGAAATCGATCAAGCCTTATCAACCGCCGCGACCGCGGTCTTGTTGTTAAGCTCGGCGTTTTTCGCCTCGAAGTTTATCGGCGAGTCCGAGCTGCCCGCAGTGCTTGAGGCCGCTCGGGCGGGCGAGCTGCAAATTCTCGCGGTGGTGCTCGATCACTGCGCACACGAAGCGATCACGGATACCTTTCAAGCGATCAATGATCCGGCGCGGCCCATGACGGTGCTCAATCCCGCCGAGAGGCAGAGCGTATGGCAAAGGCTGGCGTCGTCGCTGAAGGAGGCCGCGTCGCAGATCGATGACGAAACCCGGATCGGCGCGGAATCGCTACGCCTGGAGCGAGATGCCAACGCCGTCTCCACGATCATGGCTCTGAATGACAAGATGGCCCGCGCCCGCGTCGACCCTGCCTTTAACGAACAGGAATCGATGCGCGAAAACACCTTGGTGTTTCTCGAAGGACAACTTTGTCAGGCCCTGGCCACCTGGCTGATCGAGCAGAGCAAACGCAATGATCTTACCCCGTTTCGCAGCAAGGCCATCGTGCGAATGCTTGAAGAAGTTGCGCGTCGCGAGGAGCGTGCTTTGCAGCGCGCGAAAGAACTAACACAGCAGTTCGCCGACCAGGCCATGGCAATGCTCAACGAGGCCCGGGAAAAGAAAGCGCCGGATCAGATCTCCTAGATCTCACGCGCTACAGCTGACCTCGACCAACTTTTGGTCGCGGCGGGCGTGTAGCGATCACCCGTCGTCGTGCCGCCTTCGTAATAATTGTTGGTCACGATCAGCTCCATCTTGTCATCGCCATCCAGGTCAAGAATCGCGGCGAAGAATCCGCCGACGAGTTTGAAGAAGAGGCGAGTCATCATAGCGGGAGCTGGCTGCTACTTTACCTGCTTCTTCCGTTGTGCGTCGAGCCCGGCAGCGGGGTTGGCTTGGAAAATCCGGCAGCAATGTCGAAAATGGATAGTTGGCTCCGACTCAACCATAAAGGCGGACTCAATTACGGGCCGCCAAAAAGGAGACATCAAATGATGAATTCGCCACGTAACGGTTACGCTCAGTTTATGAACTGGCCGAAAGAGATTCTGGAAGCGCATTTCGAATTCATGGAGAAGGTCGCCCAGAAGCTGCGGAAGGCCGGAGATTCCAAGACGACAAGCGTGCCAGAGAGGAGCTATCTGCTGGTCAAAGCCGGAATCGCCACCGAACCGTAGTAAGAACGGCGCTAGGAGCGGCGGGCTTTGATGGCGGCAAGGATTTCCGCGATCGCGTCGTTCCGAGGCCTTGCACCGAGATTGCCTTTGCCATGCTCGCGCACGCTGACGGCGCCCGCTTCTAGGTCGCGATTCCCGATCACGAGCATGGTGTGGACTTTCATTTTCTCGGCGCTGGCGATCTTGGCCTTGATGTGGTCGCTGCTCGCGTCCAGCTCGCAGCGGACTTCGTGGGCGCGGAGTTCGTCTTGAATCGAGCGCGCGTACTCGAGAAGCGGCGCTTCGTCGCCGATCGGGAGGATACGGACCTGTTCCGGCGCGAGCCAGAGAGGGAAATTGCCGGCGTAATGCTCGATCAGGAAACCGATGAAACGCTCGTGCGTGCCTAACGGCGCGCGATGAATGCAGAGCGGAGTCGCCTCGGTGTTCTCGCGCGTCTTGTAAACGAGTCCGAAGCGGGCCGGGACGGCGAAATCGACCTGATTGGTGGCAATGGTAAACTCACGACCGATCGCGCTCCAGACCTGAACGTCGATCTTCGGGCCGTAGAATGCGGCTTCGTTCGGCACTTCGATGTAATTGATGCCGCTGCGCTGGAGAACGCCGCGGACCATGTCCTCGGTCTTGGCCCAGAGCGCGGGGTTATCGACGAATTTCTGGCCAAGCTTAGCCGGGTCGTGGGTCGAAAAACGCATGACGTACTTCTCGATCCCGAAGATCTTGAAGTACTTCAGATACATTTCGTTGACGGCTTTGAACTCGTCCTCGAACTGCTCCTCGGTGCAGTAGATATGGGCGTCGTTCATTTGCAGCGAACGCACCCGCATGAGGCCGAAGAGCTCGCCCGATTGTTCGTAGCGGTAGTTGGTGCCGTATTCCGCGAGGCGCAGCGGGAGATCGCGATAACTGCGCGGCACCGCGCCAAAGAGCTTGTGGTGATGCGGACAGTTCATCGCCTTGAGGTAATAGCGATCGGAAGTCAGGCTTCCAGCCTGACTCGGCGGACGGGCATCTTGCCTGTCGGCTCCAGATTCGGCCGGCTGGGAGCCCGCCGGCAGAGACACGCTGGGAAGCCTGTCTTCCAGTGTCATCGGCGGGAACATCGAGTCGGCGTAGTAAGGCAGGTGACCGCTCGTTAGGTACAGCTGCTCGCGCGCGATGTGCGGGGTGCGGACGCGTTGATAGCCGGCGGCGAATTCCGTTTCCTTGGCCAGCTTTTCCAGCTCCTCAATAATTGCGGCGCCGCGTGGAAGCCAGAGCGGGAGGCCAGGCCCGACGTCGTCATCGAAGGTGAAAAGCTCCAGTTCTTTCCCAAGCTTCCGATGGTCGCGCTTCTTTGCCTCCTCGAGCATGGCGAAGTATTCGTCGAGCTGGGTCTTGTTTTTAAAGGCGGTGCCGTAGATTCGCTGGAGTTGCGGATTCTTCTCGTCCCCCTTGTAGTAGGCGCTCGCCACATTCGTTAGGCGGAAAGCCCCGATGTTGCCGGTGCGCATGGCATGCGGACCGGCACAGAGATCGGTGAAATCGCCGTTGCGATAGAGCGTGATTTTTTCCTCTTCCGGAATGCGCTCGATGATATCGAGCTTGAACTTGCTCGCTGCCGGCCGCGGACCGAGCGCGGCGAGCTCACCGGCGTGGGCGAGCGCGAGCGCCTCTCCGCGCGACACTTCGATGCGCTCAAAAGTGTGGTTCGCCTTGGTTTCCTTCTTCATCTCCGCCTCGATCCTCGAAAAATCTTCCGGCGAAATGCGGTGCGGCAATTCAACATCGTAATAAAAGCCGTTCTCGACCGGCGGTCCGGCCGCGAATTGCGCTTCCGGCCAAAGCCGCAGGATCGCCGTCGCGAGAACGTGGGCCGCAGAGTGACGAATCCGTTCCAGCTCGGTCATGGGCACGCCTTCATGCCCCGACGGCACGCCGGCGGCGGCGATATCTTCGGCGGCGCTCTTTTCGTTGCTCTCCTCGTTATGCATTTCGCGGTGGAACTTACCGCGAAGGTCACGAAGAACAGGAAAATTTGCCAGCGCTTTATTCGTTCTGACCCGCCCGGCTCTTCATCCGGTCGGACGAACCAGACCGTCCACGTGCAGATGCTCAACGCGAGAGAGCGACCCACCGCGCCTGCCACTCAGAAAACTGCGGCACTCCGTCGCAGTTCCCGAGGGGCGGGCTTCCACAGGCTATTGAAACCGCGTCCCCGTCCACATCCCGCAGAACGAGAAGAGCAGATTGCCACTGGCGTCGTAGATATCGATAATCGTGTCGGCGGTGAAGGTATTGCCGGTTGCGAGTGTCACTGTGGCGGTAATTTCAGCCCTTCCGGCGAAAGTGCCAGTCTCATCATAGCCGTAGGACACGTTGCGCATGGTGTAAGTGTGGGTGCCTTGCAGTGGCGTCCAATTGCCGTATTCTGGAGTTTGCAGCCCCGGGCTGTCGCCGGGCCCGACAGAATAGCCATTAAGTGTCCCGCCTGTGTTGAAGGTAATTAGAGTCGGGAAGTCCGGGTTCAGCCGCTGCCCCGTGACACAATCCACCCCGTGCCTGAGCACCTGCCAGGTGCCGACAAGGGACTTGCCGTTTACTGCTGGCGACGATTGTGCGCTTGCTTCTAATGCGGTGAGGAGCATGACCGCGCTCACGGCGAGGCCGAAGGCCAGTCTTACAATGTTGTGTTTCTTCATGTTGTTTTCCTTTTTGTTTTGGGCCTTGGCCAATTCTCGTGAGGAGAATTCAGTTACGGCTATTCACTCAGGTACTGCGCAGGATCGGGCCGGATGTTACGGGGAAACTTGAATTATTTTGAAGATCGCCCGTCGTCTGGCGCTGTAGCGGCGCTCTGTGAACGCCGTTCACGTCGGAGACTGGCGCAATTCGGCGGTCACAGGCCGCCGCTACAAGAGTTACCGGTGTTCTTTTGGCGCGAGCGAAGCGACGATTTTTTCAAAGCGCGGATCGCCGCGGAGCGGGTCCCAGAGGGGTGACAGTTTCAAGCCACCATAGGCGCCGGTCTGCGGTGGGGCGATGGCAATGGCCAACTGCTCGCAGGCCAGCTCTCTCTCGCCCGCCCAAGCGGCGATGAGCGCCATCTGCCTCACCAGCATCTTGCCCACAATCGCATCTTTTTCCGGAGGCAGAAGGTCAAGCGCACGCCGACCTTCGCGGAGAGCGTCTTCGTTCCGGCCCAGACCCGCATCGATCAACCCGAGTGCGCCCCAAGCCGGGCCGGATTCGGGTTGCGCTTCTACGGCCTTCTCCTGCGCGGAACGCGCCACCGCAAATTCCCTTTGTGCGCGCGGCTCATCATTCTCCATTCGCGCGATGAGGCCCTCGTAGAAGGCACGATTGATTTGAATCTGCGGGGCCACGACAATTTCGTCGTCAGGCAGCGCATGCAATGCTTCTTTGGCCGCGGCGATGTCGCGTTCGTCCAGCGCGCAGGTGAGCCGAAGACTGCCGATACTCGTCCAGACCGCGGCGGGACGTGTCGCCCGAATCGATGCGATCGCCTGATGCAAGGGTCGCGAATCGGCGTTCATATCGAGTTCCCATTCCGGCAGAGCCACCTGTTTTAAAACTTCATCCGGCCGGGCGCCAGCGACGGCGCGGTCTAACCACATTCTTGCTTCAGCAATGCGCCCGAACTGCCGATGGATGTAGGAAACGGCGCTCAGGGTGGGCCAGTCGCGTGGATCCAGCTCTGCCGCGTGCTGCAAGTTATGGATGGCCTCGGCAAAATGCCCGTGCCGTCTTTGGATGGAACCCATCAAGCGAAAGACCCGGGCATCGTTAGGCAGGGTTTGTCGTGCGACTTCCAGCTCGGCCAGCGCGCCGTCGTAATCGCGATACCCTTTATACAAGTGCAAGGCTTGAGCCAGGTGCGCCTCGCCGGCGTTGGGACGCTTGCGGAAGGCATTGTGGATGGCCGCCCGCGCCTTCGTTAGGCGCGCCGGGGTATGGTCGCGATCGTCGAAATAAACCGCGTCGTGCGCTGCAGCCAGCTGGCAATACGCCTCGAAAAACGATGGATCGCGCGTCACGGCTTGGTTCAGCAAATCAATAATCTTAGGGCCGTTCGCGGCCTCGTCTTGCTGGATAAGAGCGATGGCGCGCGAATAAAGATCATACGCAACGAGATCGGCCGTCGGTTTGCGCTCGATGGCCAGTTGCTCAGACGATGTGAGTCTGGCGCGGAGCTGCTCCGCGACCTTCTGCGCGATCTCGCTTTGGATTGCGAAGAGATCGTTCCAATCGCAATCGTATTGCTCGGCCCACGCATGCGTGTCGCTGCGCGTATCGATCAACTGCGCGTTCAAATGAATCTTGTTCCCGTTCCGGCTCACGCTGCCTTCCAGCACGTGCGAGACGCGCAACGCTTCACCGATCCGGCGGACGTTTTGCTGGCCGCGGTATTCCATCACGCTAGTGCGGCTGATCACCTTGAGATCGGCGATCTTCGCCAGCTTCGTCAGGATGTCGTCTTGGAGACCATCGACGAACGCCCCGTTTTCCTTCTGCTCGCTCAGATTTTCAAAGGGCAACACAGCAATTCCGGTCGTGAGCGGTGGTAGGGTGAGTTCGCTTTTCCAGAGGTTCCATCCCACTGCCGTCGCCAGCGCGACCAGGGCCGCCGCCAGGAGCGCGCTGGTGGGATTGCGCCGCATCCATTTCGTGCTGCGGGTGACCAACCCGCTCCGCCGCGCCGCGATGGGCTCGTGCTTCGACCAGTGTTCCAAATCTTCCGCGAGCGCGAGCGCGGCCGAGTATCGGCGCGCCGGATCTTTCTCCAGGCACTTCAGGCAAATGGTGGAAAGATCGCGATCGATCTTGCGGTTCCAGAGACGCGGCGGCCTCGGCTCGGTCTCGAGGAGCAACTTGATCGTCTCGTAGGTGGTGCCGCCGGCGAAGGGCGGATGACCCGTGAGCAGTTGGTAGAGCACGGCCCCGAGTCCGTACACATCCGTTGCGCGACCCACGTCGGTGTTGTTTGCCATCGCTTGTTCGGGCGCCATGTAACTGGGCGTGCCCATCACTTCGAGCGTGCGGGTGACGGTGCTTTCCGCCTCGATCAGCCGGGCAAGGCCGAAATCGGTGAGATGCGGTTTCCCCTGCCCATCGAGAAGCACGTTCCCTGGTTTGATATCGCGATGGATGATTCCAAACTCATGAGCGTGATGGACGGTGCGGGCGATTTGCGCGATCAGCTGCGCCGCCTGCCGAAGCGAGAGGGGCGCTTGCCTAACGACTTCGTCGAGCTGACCGCCCTCGATCAATTTCATGCTGAAATAGCAGGAGCCGTCGCGCTCGCCCACTTCGTAGATCGGGACGATGCCGGGATGATCGAGACTCGCCGCGGCTTCCGCCTCCCGGCGAAACCGCCGCAGGTGTGCTTTCGTCGCCCACTGACCGAGAGCGATAACCTTAAGAGCGACGATGCGATTAGGACTCTTCTGTCGCGCGCGAAAGACTACGCCCTGGCCGCCCCGGCCAATTTCCTCGAGCAACTCATACTCGCCAAACTCGCCTAACGATGTTGTAGCCGGGGTCGCTGACCCCGGCTCATCTGCAACCTCCGACTCAGGAGACATCCCGAGCGCGGCTTCGAACATACATCCAACGCAGAGCCCTTCCGGCGCGTCGGAATAAATTTTCCCGCCGCACTTTCGGCAAATTCTGATGATTCGGATCACAGCCGGGGAATCGCGAACCGGCTCCCAACTTGGTACTGCGCAAGATTTCATCGCCGGTTACGCGCGCACGATGGTAATGAGGTGACGAAGCTCATCCTCGACTTCGCCCGGACTCGCCACGGTGTGGGCAATTTCTTCTCGCAGAAGCGATTGATAACGCTGACGAAATCGGTAGAACGCCTGCCGCACGGCATTGGCAGTCATCCCGAGTAGCTGGCCGACCTCCGCCTGGGACGGCGCGCCAGGTTCGTCCGGCAGCAATTGCTTGAGCGCGTCGAAGATTCGGGTGTTTCCGGCGGCGCGATACTCCTCTTTCAATCGGTTGAGCACACGCTCCAAAAGGGTGGACGCCCAACGACGTTCATAAACCAGTTCGGGAGTCGTCCGGTCCACCGCCATCACCTCGATCTGTTCTTCCGCGCCCATCTCGTCGAGCGGAATTGGTTTCTCACCTTTGCCGCGCTTGATCGCCATCGCGCGCCGCCATTCGTCGGTCAGAAAATGTTTGAACGCAGTCAGGAGATAGGAACGAAAGCGCCCTTTTTCCTTGCGCAGGGACTCGAGATCGCGACGCTCGAGGAGGAGAGCGAAAAAGCCCTGCGTCAGATCGCGCGCGTCGTCGCGGTTCAGGCCCTGCCGCCGAACGAAAGCGTAGAGTGGTTTCCAGTAGGTCCGGCAAAGATTATCGAGCGCTTCTTCGGCGGCTGGCGATTCCTCCTGCGCAGCCAAAACTACACTCCAACGAGTGGTGACGAACTCGGCCGGGCCGGTCTGCGCTATGCCGTTGAGCCCGGTGGGGGAACTTACCTTATCATCCGCAGGCACACCGCGATGCAATCAAGGTTGTTTCGAAAAATCAAGCCTCTAGCGCAGTGTAACGCTTAAACTGGAACTGGTTCTGATACGATTGGAGGGCAGTTCGTCAAAAGTGGCGAGGGCGGCTTCCTGTTTCTTGAGTGTGGCGTCGTTAGTCGCCTGCATTTCCTACAGGAGTTGCACGGTGGATGGTGTGCTTTTTTCTTCCGTCGGATTTACCGGCCGGGCCACCGCCGCAGGAGCGGGGTTCGCGGCTTGAATAATGATAGGAGCAGGCGTTTGCGCCCGGCTTCCCGCCGAAAACAAGACGCTGCAAACCAGGGCGCCGAAGACAAAAAAAGTGCGCCATGATCTGTTGCGCCGGGATTGCTTTGATCAACGCTTCGACGCGTTTGGGATCCTCCGGCACGGTCAATTGAGCGCCTATGGAAGTGGCAAAAAGGGCGAGCGCGCCCAGCAGCACAAGTTTTTTCATAAGTCGGAAGTGTCTGCGGGATAGGAAGCAAGTGACGTTCCCTCGCTCCGGCGGCGCGACGCCCGCAATCCGGTGCGGTCCGCGGCGCGAAAACTGCTTGCGGTAAGGAGTTCAAGCGATACCCTCTGCCCCATGGCCGGCCCGGGAATGTTTCAGTCACAAAACCTTTCCCTACAGCAGGTCCTGGCGCCGCAACTCCAGCAGAGCCTGCTCATTCTTCAGGCACCTCTGCTCGAGCTGCGCAATCTGGTCCAGCAGGAAATGGAGACCAATCCCGTGCTCGAAGAGCTGGCCGAAGCGACCGATGAAGAACGCCAAGTGTCGGAAAGCGAGCCGGCAGAAGACAATTTCAAGGAAGAGTTCGACCAGCTGGCCAAGCTCGATGACGAGTGGCGCGATTACATGGCCCAATCGGCCAGCTATAGCGGCCGTTCCAAGGAGGATGAAGAAAAGCGTCAGTTCTTTTTCGATTCCATCGCCACCCAGGAAACCCTCCAGCAGCATCTTGTCGGGCAACTCAACCAGACCGCGCTCAGCGGCGACGATCGCAAGACGGCGGAGCTCATCATCGGCAACATCGACGACAACGGCTTTCTCCAGACTACCCCGGAAGAGATGTCGATGAACACCGGGATCGCCCAGGAAAACTTCGAGCTCATGCTTACGCTCATCCAGAGCTTTTATCCGCCGGGCGTGGGCGCGCGCGATCTGCGCGAGTGTCTTCTCATTCAACTCAAGCGCGTGCGACGCGAGAAGAGCCTCGAGTATCGGATCGTCGCCGACCACATGGTCGATCTCGGCAAACGCCGTTTTCCCGAGATTGCGCGCCGGATGGGAATTACCGTCGAGCAGGTGCAAAAGGCCGCCAACAGCATCGGACAGCTCGAACCGCGACCGGGGCAGATTTTCGCCGAGGCGCCGCAGAATTACGTCCTGCCCGATGTCACCGTGGAAAAAATCCAAGGCCAATATCAGATTATCCTCAACGGGGAACAGATCCCGCACCTTCGGATCAGCAATACCTACAAAGACATCATGTCGCAGGACGGCAGCGGCGGCGAGGTGAAGGACTACATCCGGGACAAAATCCGGAGCGGAAAATTTCTCATCAAATCGATCCACCAACGCCAGCAGACGATCTCCAACATCGCGCACCAGATCGTCGATCGGCAGAGGGAATTCTTCGAGCACGGCTCGGCGCATTTGAAGCCGATGACGATGGTGCAGATCGCGGACGCCGTCGGGGTGCACGAGACGACGATCAGCCGCGCCATTTCCGGCAAATACATGTCGACCCCGCAAGGCGTTTTCGAGATGAAATATTTTTTTACCCCGGGCTACCAGACCTCGAGCGGCGTCTCGATGAGCAACACGAGCGTGAAGGAAGCGATCCTCGACTTGGTAAAAGGTGAATCCGGCAGCGCGCCCTTGAGCGACAAGGAGATCGTCGAAATTCTCGGCCAGCGCGGGATTCCGATCGCCCGGCGCACAGTGGCGAAATATCGGACCGAGCTGAATATCCTGCCGAGCAACATGCGGCGGAAGTACTATTGAGATACTGAGACGCTGAGATTCTGAAACGCTGAAATATAAATCTCGGTTTCAGCTTTCAGTGTTTCAGTTTTTTCAGCATTTTTCTTCCATGACTCCCTCTCTTCGCCGCGCGGTCATCGCCGAATGGCGTGGCCTGCCTTCCGACCCGCCGAAACCCGATCGGACGAAGTCGACCGCCGACCTGCTCCCGCTGGTCATGCAAAAGCTCGGATTGAAAGAGCGGATGCAGGAAACGGAAATCCTCGGCGCGTGGAAAAGCCTGGTCGGTGAATTCATCGCCGCGCATTCCTGCCCGATCGCTTTGCGCGACGGCATTCTTTACGTGCACGTCCTGCAACCGGCGCTCCACTACGAGTTAGATCGGGTGAACAAACCGGAAATCCTGCGCAAACTGAAACAGCGCTACGGGAGCCGGGCGATCCGCGATCTTCGTTTCCGGCTCGGTTAGCTAGTTGGAGTTGGTGAGACGGGCGCCGTCCCGTCCATCTTGGAATCTGGGACGAGACGGCACTCGTCCCTATAAGTACTATTTCTTTCGCGGGCGCTTCATCCTCCGCAGGTGCTTCACGAAAGCTTCGAGGGTTTCCTGGCTGACGTGATGCTCCAGCCCCTCGGCATCGGATTGCGCGATCACAGCGGGCACGCCTAACGACTCCAGAAACTCGACCACGATCTCGTGCCGGGTGCGCGATTCCTCGGATAATTTGCTCCCGCTCGCGGTCAAAAAAATCGAGCGATAAGGCAGACTCGTGACCAACCCCTCGCGTTGCAGCCTCTGAATGGTACGCGCCACCGTCACGTGCGTGACCCCGAGCCGTCGAGCGAGGTCGATTACCCGCGCTTCCCCGGTCTGGGCGATTAGCTCCGCGATCGCTTCGACATAATCCTGCGCAATTTCGTGCGAGTGCTCCTCCCGCGTCCGCCGCGGATGCCGATGCGGCAGCGCAGGTTTGCGCTGGCGAGGCTTGAGCTTGATGGCGGACGGCGGCATGGCGCAAAGCAAACAAAAGAACCGCTCGTTGACAATCGCAAGATAAATTTGTAGCCTCTGCTACATCGTTGAGCCTGATCTTCGAGATGTAGAGCCTGCTAAAATCTATCTGATGCCCGAGGGAATTGTCGACGAAGCGGTGGAATCCGGTGGCTGGCGCCGCAGCGGCGGCCTCGTTTCCCTCCCCGAATCGCATCGCAGCATCATCGTCCCGACGACCGCTTCCTTCTGGCGCAAGCTGGCCGCCTTCTCCGGACCCGGTTTCCTGGTCGCGGTCGGCTACATGGACCCGGGAAACTGGGCGACCGATTTGGCTGGCGGGGCGCAGTTCGGCTACACCCTCCTCTCCGTCATCCTGATCTCGAATCTGATGGCGATCCTTCTCCAGCACCTTTGCATCAAGCTCGGGGTCGCGACGGGGCGCGACCTCGCCCAGGCCTGCCGGGATCATTATTCGAAGCCGACCGTCATCTTTCTCTGGCTCGCATGTGAGATCGCGATCGCGGCCTGCGACCTCGCGGAAGTGGTTGGCTCCGCCATCGCGTTGCAATTACTCTTCGGCATTCCGCTCGTCTGGGGCTGCCTCATCACCGCGGCCGATGTGCTCGCCGTGCTTTACCTGCAACACAAAGGTTTTCGCCGCATCGAGGCGATCGTCACAGTCCTCATCGGGACGATCGCGCTCTGCTTCGCTTCCGAGCTTTTTTTCTCGAAACCAAATTTGCCCGAAGTGCTGGCGGGATTCATCCCGCGGGCGAAGATCCTGACTCACCCTGGCATGCTGTACGTCGCGATCGGGATCATCGGCGCGACGGTCATGCCGCATAATCTGTATCTCCACTCCTCCATCGTGCAGACGCGCAAATTCGAGCGCACCCCGGCCGGCAAACGCGAAGCGATCAAGTTCGGCACGATTGATTCGACCGGCGCCCTCATGTTTGCGCTCTTCATCAACGGCGCCATCCTCGTCCTTGCGGCCTCGGCTTTTCATTGGTCGGGGCACCAGGATGTCGCGGAAATCCAGGACGCATTCAAACTCCTCAGCCCGCTCCTTGGCGTCGGCGTGGCCAGCGCGCTCTTCGCCATCGCGCTCCTCGCTTCCGGACAAAACTCGACTCTCACCGGGACGCTGGCGGGCCAGATCGTGATGGAAGGTTTTCTCAATTTTCGCATCGCGCCCTGGCTGCGACGCGTCCTCACCCGAGGCCTTGCCATCATTCCCGCCGTGCTGGTCATCGGCATTTTTGGAGAAGGCAAAACCACCCAGTTGCTCATCGCCAGCCAGGTCGTGCTCAGCATGCAACTTGGATTCGCGGTCTGGCCCCTCATGCGTTTCACCGGCGAGAAAAAGAAAATGGGTGAATTTGCCAATCGTCATCTGGTCAAGTTTCTCGGCTGGACGACGACGCTGATCATCATCGCGCTGAATCTGAAGCTGCTCCTCGATACCTTTCTCCCGGCCGCCTGGACGGGTGCGTTCTATAGCGCGATCGGCCTCCCGCCGCCCTAGGCGCGATCTGCCGCTTGCGCCTCCGGCCAAGCCGCCAGACGCTCGGTGAACATGCGCGCGATTGTGATCGCTTCTCACGGCGGCGTCGAAGGGATCGGCCTCGAGGAAGTGGAAGAGGCGGCCTCTCCCACCGCCGATCGGGTGCGGGTGCGGGTGCGGGTCCACGCCGCGGGCGTAAACCGTGCCGACATTATCCAGCGCGAAGGAAAATATCCCGCGCCGCCCGGTTACCCCGCGAATATTCCCGGACTCGCATTCGCGGGCGAGGTCGAAGCGGTGGGCGACCTGGTCCAGAGCTGGAAAATCGGCGACCGCGTCTTCGGGATCACCGCTGGCGGCGGCCAGGCAGAGTTCGTGGTCGTGCCGGAAAGCAACCTCGCGCGCATCCCGGCCGAGCTGAATTTCAATCATGCCGGTGCGATGCCAGAGGTTTTCATCACCGCCCACGACGCGCTTTTCACCCGGGCAAATCTGCAAACGGGCGAGCGCGTCCTCATTCATGCCGCCGCCTCTGGCGTGGGGACGGCCGCGATCCAGTTAGCGCACGCTGCCGGCGCGATCGTTTACGGAACCTCGCGCACGGCCAGCAAGCTCGAGAAAGTGCGAGCGCTCGGACTCGATGAAACCATCGTGGCCGAGAAATCGCCCGAGCAGTTTGTCGAGCGGCTGCGCGAATTAACCGGCGGTGCCGGGGTGGACGTAATTCTTGATTTGGTCGGCGGCCACTATTTCCCGGCTAACCTCGAGGCGCTGGCCTCGCGCGGCCGCATCATTTGCGTCGGAACCACCGCCGGTCGCAAAGCGGAAATCGATCTTGGCCTCGTGCTGCGCAAACGGGCCACCATTGTCGGCACTGTCCTCCGGGCGCGCTCAACCGAGGAAAAGGCCGAAGCAACCCAGCGGTTCACTGACCACGTTCTCCCGCTCGTCGCACGCGGGATGGTTAGGCCGTTTCTCGATCGGGTTTTCCCTGCCGAGGAAGTGCGAGCCGCGCACCGTTACGTCGAGTCGAACGAGAGCTGCGGGAAAGTCGTGCTCGACTTTTCCAGCTAGCGCCGCTCACCGGAAAGAGAGTCCCGCCCGCGCCGTATGGGGCCTGAAAGTGGCACCGTTGCTGCTTTCTAGAAATTATGGCGAACTTCCTAAACACCGGCGCAGCGACTAGAGCAACTGCCAAAAATCATTTCCGGCTGTGCCAGCAGATTGTAGCCGGGGACGCTGTCCCGGTTGGAGCAACCGTGACCACTCGCCAGACCAGCCGGGGTCAGCAACCCCGGCTACAGCTTCGCCACAGCAGCCTCGACCTGCACGAGCTCAGTCATGCCAAGAGCAACGAAATCGGGGTGCTCGCCTCAACGGATGAAGACGAGGAACTTTTCCAAAGTCTGTCCGAAGAGGCGGACCGGACCCTACGGATCAGCGACGAAGTGCGGATGAGCTTCGAAAAGTGCGCTGGCTGAGCGAAGAGAACGCGCCGGAGGCGCTCCCTTTGACCGAGGCCTGATCGATTCGTTAGGCCAGGATCATTGCGGGCCTGCCTTTTCGATCCGCTGAAACTTTGGGCCCATCCGATTGCCGACATAGCCAACCGACTTGAAGAGTAGCCCATAAAATCCAACGACCGCGACCAGCATGATGGCGGCGGTCGTCCAGTGCCGAGGGCGCATCCGGGCCAGGGTGGGCGCAAAAGCGATCACGCCGAACAGGCTGAGCAACACAATCACGGCGTCGAAGCTCGCGCGCTGCCAGTAGCCGCCGCCCAGATGCAGCCACATCCCAAATTCGTCGAAGGTCAGCGCCATCCCGAGGCCGTAGAGAAAGGCGCATACTTTTCGCAGGTCGTCGCTCGGCCGTCCGAAAAAAACGAAAAGCGCCCCGACCGCCGCCAGGAGGAAAATGCCATAGTTGAGATGATGCACGTGCGTTTGGCCGACGTGCAAAAACAGATCCGGGATCCGCCGCGTCATGATCAGGATAACGAGCACGCGCGCCGCGATAAAAGTGAGGAGGACAGTCGTAAAGGTGATCCGGGCCAAACTCCGCAGCGGCACGGGCGCGACGGCGCAATCAGGACGTCGCACCTCGTCTCCCGGCATCGAAAGTTCCCGCTCGCTCGCGCGGTCC
>JBPCLI010000021.1:0-10270 GCA_051003415.1 Chthoniobacterales bacterium
GACCGAGGTAGGGCACTTTGTTTTCGCGCGCGAACTGGGCCGCGCGAATTTTTCCTTCCACTCCGCGCTCGCCAAACCCGCCCGGAATGAGCACGCCCGCAACATCGTCCAGTTGCCCGTCGACGCCGTTCTCGAGCGACTCGGCATCGACCAGGCGCAGATCGATCCCGCAATCGTGGCTGGCGGCGGCGTGGGTGAGCGATTCGTAGATGCTTTTGTAAGCGTCCTGCAGCTCGATGTATTTCCCGACGACCGCGATCCTGACCTGCTTCTTCGGGTTGATGACGCGACTAACGAACTTCCGCCAGTCACTGAGATCGGGCTGGTGCCCTTCGATGTGCAGGAGCTGGCAAACGAGCTCGTCGAGCCCTTCCTCGTGCAACATGAGGGGCATCTCGTAGATCGTATGCGGCACGTCGCGCGCCTCGATGACGGCGTTCAACCCGACGTTGCAGAACATCGAGAGCTTTTGCCTAACGTCGTTATCGAGCGGTCGTTCGGTGCGGCAAATGAGGACCTGCGGCTGAAGACCGATCTCGCGCAATTTCGCGATGCTTTGCTGGGTCGGCTTGGTCTTTAGCTCGCCCGCCGCGCGGATGTAGGGCACGAGGGTGACGTGCATGTTGACCACGTTCTGCGGTCCGACCTCAAGAATGAATTGCCGGATCGCCTCGAGGAAGGGTAGTCCTTCGATGTCGCCGGTCGTGCCGCCGATCTCGGTAATGACGACGTCCACTTTTTCCGGATCGGCTACCTGCCGGATGCGCGCCTTGATTTCGTCCGTGACGTGCGGGATCACCTGCACTGTGTTGCCGAGGTAATCGCCGCGCCGTTCTTTTAGGATCACGCTCTCATAGACCTGGCCGCTCGTTAGGTTGTTGTTCCGCGAGAGGACGCAATTCGTGAAGCGCTCGTAATGGCCGAGATCGAGATCGGTCTCGGCGCCGTCGTCGAGGACGTAGACTTCACCGTGTTGAAACGGATTCATCGTGCCCGGATCGACGTTCAGGTAGGGATCGAATTTTTGCAGGAGAACACGCTGCCCGCGCAATTCGAGGAGGGTGCCGAGTGAAGCTCCCGCGAGGCCTTTGCCTAACGAACTAACCACACCGCCGGTGACAAAAATATATTTCATCGAGAAGGAAACTGGCGTGGTTGACGCGAGCGGGTGAGCAGCTGGCGCTCAATCTCGCGGGCGTCTTCTGGTGTGTCGACCCCGGGCGAGCCGCTTGCGGTCACGACCACGTGAATGTTTACGCCATTCTCCAGCGCGCGCAATTGCTCGAGCGCTTCGGCTATTTCCAGCGGCGTCGGTTTCCAATGAACAAACCGCAAAAGAAGATCGCGCCGGTAACCGTAGATGCCCTGGTGACGGAAGTATTTCGGAGGCGCGCCGGCGTCGCGCGGGTAGGGGATGGCGTGGCGCGAGAAATAAAGCGCGCGGCCTTTGCGGTCGAGGACGGCCTTGACTTGGTGGGGCGATTGCGCGTCGGCCGGATTGGAAAAAGGATGGACCGCGGTGATCATCTCGACGCTCGGATCCCGCTGTATCTTGCGCGCGAGTTGATTGATCAACTTTGGATCTACCAGCGGCTCGTCACCCTGAATGTTGATGAGGTGCGAGACGCCACGTAATTTCTTCGCCACTTCCGCAATCCGGTCAGTTCCGCTGGTGTGTTTCGTGCTCGTTAGGCTGACTTCCGCACCCCAGGCGAAAGCGGCTTCCGCGATGCGCATGTCGTCTGTTGCAATGATGACCGAATCGAGGCTCTTGGCGCGGCGAACTTGTTCCCAGACGTGTTGCAGCAGTGGCTTCCCGGCGATTAGATGGAGTGGCTTTCCCGGGAAGCGGGTCGAATCCCAGCGGGAGGGAATAATGCCGACGATTTTAGTCATGCGTGTCAGGTTGACTAGCAATGTGGGAGGGGCCTTTGCGCCCCGATCTGCTGCGGCGTCTTCCCTGATCGGGGCACAAAGCCCCCTCCCACATTAGGTTCCATGGGAATTTAAAATGATATCGGCCGCGGCGGAAAAATCTTCCACGATCCAATCGGGCGCGGCGTAGGTTTCATCCGCGCCGTAGCCGGTCTTGACGAGGATGGTGCGCACGCCGGCGTTGCGACCGCATTCGACGTCGATCGCCTTGTCTCCGATGAAAAACGAGCGCTTGAAATCGAGGTGATGATCCCGCTCTGCTTCCCGCAGCATTCCAATCCCTGGTTTGCGGCGCTCGGTCGCGCGGTCGGGATGATCGGGGCAGAAGTAGACACCGTCGAAGGTGGCGGGTAGAACTCCGCGGGCCACTTCCGCTGCCACCAAGCGGTATTGCTCTTCGGTGAAATAGCCGCGGCCGATCCCGGCTTGGTTGGAGATGACGATGAGTTTGTAGCCCGCATTCTTTAGCCGACCCAACGCGTCCGGAACTCCCGCGAAAATCTCCACCTGTTTCGGATCGGCGCAGTAGTTGACCTCGCGCATGAGCGTTCCGTCGCGGTCGAGAAAGACGGCCGGCGCGGAGTCGTTAGGTGCCATTGTCGTCCTCGAAGCTCGCGATCAACTCCGCCGGCGTCACCGTGGCAGTTCCAAGTTTCGCCACCACCACCGCGCTGGCGTGGTTCGCAATCTCGGCCGCCTCGAGCGGCGATGCTTCGCAACAGAGCGCGAGGGTGAAAAGCGCAATCGCGGTGTCGCCCGCTCCGGAAACATCGAAAACCTGGCGCGCCTTAGTCGGGATATGGTGCGGCGGCTGGTTGCGCTCGAAGAGCATCATTCCTTGCTCGCATAATGTGATCAGGAGCATCTCGGTCTCCCACGTCGAGAGCAGGCGCAGGCCGGCAGCCAGGAGGACCTTGTCCTCTAGCGGCGGGTCGACTGGATCGCTCGGTGGAAGCCCGGCGGCATGGAGCGCTTCGCTCCGGTTTGGTTTGATCGCGGTGACTTTTCCCCACTCGATCGCGCGCTGCGGATTCGGATCGGCCGTCGCGATTTTGCCCGAGGCCTTGAGATCGCCCGAGAGTTGCCTAACGAGTTCGGCGCTAAGGAATCCCTTGCCGTAATCCTCGAAAATGAAGGCATCCAGCCGCGGCATCAGTTCGCCCAAACCCCGCGTGACTTTCGCGATCTGCTCCGCCTGCGGGGCGCGAATTTCTTCGCGATCAACTCGCACGACCTGTTGATGACGGGCGACGATTCTGGTCTTTACGATGGTGCGAAAAGACGGATCCTCGACCACGAGATCGGTCGAGATTTTTTGCTCCCGCAGGAGATCGAGCAAGCGACGGCCGCTTTGGTCCGTCCCGACCGTGCCGATAACGGAAACACATTCAATGAATTCGCGAAGATTCCGCGCCACGTTTGCCGCTCCGCCGGGATAAAAGGATTCACCGGTTACTTCGACCACCGGGACGGGCGCCTCGGGTGAGATGCGGCCGACCTTGCCCCAGACAAATTCATCGAGCATGAGATCGCCCGCGACCGCAATGCGTTTGCCGGCCGCGCGGGCCAGGATTTCGCGGAGACGATCGAGTTTCATGAGAAGCGGCCGGAATTACCCCCCTGCCGAGACCGCCAGCGAAAGGGGTTGCTCCGATTCGATAAAACTGGATCGTATCGCGATTTGTGCCGGCTGACGGTTTTGCATAAAGTGCCCAACTAATCCTGAATACCTTCTCGAAATCAATAGTCGAAGCTGCGGATGAGATCTTTCGTTAACCTATTTTTATTCGCCGGCTGCGCGCTGGCCTTCGTCTCCGGACCCGCCTCGGCAGCGGAGCCGGCCCGTCGCATCGACGTCAAACGCCTCTCGAAAAACATCGATGATGTGGTGGTGCCGTTGCCCAACGAAATCTTTGGCGCGCTGAACAAGCTCGACAGCGTGAACTGGAAAGAATTCGTGCGCACGAACAAAGGCACCAACTTCACCGAACGTCCACGCATCGCCCTCCTCCTCGGCACCGTGATCGCCGACGGCTTCATCGCCGTCCAGGCGGAGGATGCGCCAAGTGTGAAAGAGATTGGCCAGCGGGTCGTTAGTCTGGCCAAGGGGATTGGAGTGGGAAATTCGATCGTGCCCCACGCCAAGGCGATCACCGAGGCGGCTGACCGCCGCAACTGGCCGGCGGTGCGCCAGGAACTCGATCGCACCCAGAACAGCGTGCAACAGGCGATGAACGAAGTGCACGATGAGAAGCTTTCCCAACTCGTCAGCCTTGGCGGCTGGCTGCGCGGCACCCAGGTCCTGACCTCGGTGGTGAATCGCCACTTTTCCGCGGATGGCGCGGAGTTGCTTCACCAGCCGGATCTGCTGGAATATTTTCAGCGCAAACTCGAGGGCATGCCGGAATTTACCGGCTCGATCATTTCCCAGATCCGAACGTCGCTTGAGGAGGTGAAACCACTGGTCGAGACAGAGAGCCCGATTTCGCCGGGCTCGGTGAAGAAAATCAATGATATTACCTCGCGCCTCGACAGCTCGATCGTGACTCGAAATCCATGAACGCCCCCGCCATGCGTCCCATATTTTCCAAAGCTCGTCGCACCGCTTTCCTCTTTACTCTGTTGCTGGCGTTGCAGGTCGCGGCCTCGCGGGCCTCGGTCGACGACGCGCATTCTTTCGCGCTGCAATCGGCCGAGCCGTATGTCAAGCAAGGCTACCAGGTGCGCGAAGATTATTGGGGCGGCGACCTTGGAGTCGGTGAGAAAAAGGCCGTCCGGCAACAGCTCTTCAAAGGGAACGATTACTGGTTCTGGATGGGCACCGAGGTCGAGCAGGCCAAAGTCTCCGTTCACGTTTACGACGCCGATGGGAAACTTTGCGAGCAGCCCGACAGCTGGCAGAAGGGGCATTTCGCCGCCGCGCACCTCATCCCGAAGTCGACCGGGAGTTATTTCGTGATCGTGGCGGTGGAGAGTTCTCCAGAGGAACGGACCCACTGGGCGCTGGTTTACGGATTCCGCTAGGCGGCGGAGGTTTGACACTCTTCGCGGCGCCGCCGTATCCTCGCGGTTGATGAAATCCCAGCCGCGAGATGACTGAAACGCGCACTCTGCAGTTCGAAAACGCGCGGGCCGTGCAGTCGCTTTACGCCCACGATTTAAAATTGATCAAGAATCTCGAAGAATCGCTCGCTGTGAAAGTCACGACCCGTGAAGGCTGGATCAAGTTGGAAGGCGAACCAGCGCAGGTCGCGAAGGCCGAGCAGGTCTTCACCCAGCTCGAGGACGCGCGGAAGCGCGGGGTCGACATCCAGCGGCACGAATTTAATTACGCCCTCAATTCCGTGAACGAAGCCCGGTCCGACAATCTGGGCGATCTGGTCGCGACCAAGATCATGACTTCGTCGCGCAAACCGCCGATCGTGCCGCGCACCCTTGGACAACGAAATTACGTCGAGGCGATCCAGAAACACGATGTCGTCTTCGGCATCGGACCGGCTGGCACGGGTAAAACTTATCTGGCCGTCGCCATGGCCGTCTCAGCGCTGAAGAAGGAACAGGTCGACCGCATTATCCTAACGCGGCCGGCGGTGGAAGCGGGCGAAGCGCTCGGCTTTCTGCCCGGCGACCTGCAACAGAAAATCACTCCTTATCTTCGGCCGCTTTACGATGCGCTCCACGACATGGTCGAACCGGAGGAACTTGAGCGTTACGTGGCGCGCGAGACGATCGAGATCGCGCCGCTGGCCTACATGCGGGGCCGCACCCTGAGCAACGCCTTCGTTATTCTGGACGAAGCGCAGAACACCACGACCGAGCAAATGTTCATGCTCCTGACCCGCATCGGGCCTCGCTCGAAATGTGTCGTGACCGGCGACGGCACCCAGGTAGACCTTCCGCCTAACAAACGTTCCGGCCTGCTCGAGGCGCTCCAGGCGCTAAAGAATGTGCCCGGGATCGGCTTTTGTTATTTCAACGACCGCGACGTCGTGCGGCATGAACTCGTCCGGGCGATCATCAACGCTTATCAACAGCACCGTTCCCCTACCAACACCGGCGGCCGGAAATAGCGATGTTCAAGTTCCTGCAACGCAAAACCCTCGTTAAACGCGGGCTCGCCTCGGGCAAGACGCGTCGCCGCCGCGCCTCGAACGAGATGCTGCGCAATCTCGAGCACGCGCCCTGGGTGAAGGTCGCGATCTTTATCAGCTTCGTCGCCGGCCTCGGGTTGCTGATCTTTAGCGGCCAGCAGCCGGAGCCGACACGCAACTTTGTTTTCGCCCTGCTGTTGCTCGCGACCGCGATTGCGCAGCTCTGGATCAATCAGCCGAACACGTTTCTTCGGAACTCCCGCGTCCTTCTTGTCTTCGGAATCATTTATTTGCAGCTCGCAGCGACCAAGCTCCTCATCATCCTTTGCAATAGCGGCCTCTTTGCAATCCTCAAACCGGAGACCGCCTGGCTGATCGCGCCTTACGCCTTCGCGCCGCTTGTCCTTTGCGTTCTCCTTGGGCGCAACCACGGCCTCTACGGTGCTGTGTTCGTTAGTCTCTTCAGCAGCATTTTGTTGAACAAAATGGACGCCCCGATGCTGGCCATCGGCTTGATCAGCGGTTTTACCGCCGTCCTGCTGACCCAGACGGTGCGTCGCCGCAGCCGGTTGATCCGCGCGGGTCTTTGCGTCGGGCTAGGCATCTGGCTTCTCTCGCTCACCTTCGGTTTGATTGGCCCGATCAATCTCCTGGATCCGGCCGCAACCGATTGGTCCATGATCGGTGTCCAGAGTCTGTTCGCGATCGGCAACGGTATCGTGGCCGCCATGCTGGTCGGCGGAGCGTTGCCCATCCTGGAGCAGCTCTTCCAAATCACCACGGACATCTCCTGGCTCGAAGCGTCGGACCTGAACCACCCGCTTCTGCGTCGGATGACAATCGAAGCGCCCGGCACCTATCATCACAGCCTCGTGGTCGCGAACCTGGCCGAGTCCGCCGCCGAAGCGATCGGCGCCAATGCTACTCTTTGCCGCGTCTGCTCTTACTTTCACGACATCGGCAAACTGGTGAAGCCCGATTATTTTACTGAGAACATGAACTTCGAGCGCAACCCGCACGACGATCTCGCGCCGACGATGAGTGCGTTGATCATCATCGCCCACGTTAAGGAAGGCGTGGATCTGGCGCTCAAGCACGGGCTTAATCAGCAGGTCATCGATGCCATCCAACAGCATCATGGCACGTCGTTAGTCTTCTATTTTTACAAGCGCGCTCTGCAGCAGTACGAAGACGCCCGCGAGGGCGGCAAGATCATGAAGATGCGTGAGGAAGACATCCCGGAAGTGTCTGAGGAAAGCTTCCGTTACAGCGGCCCAAAACCGCAGACGCGCGAGAGCGCCATCATTAGCCTGGCCGACATGGTGGAAAGCGCCTCGCGTTCCCTCGAGAAACCAACCCCGCAAAAGATCGAGCAACTGGTCAACGACCTGATCGACCAACGTTTGGCCGATCATCAACTCGACGAGTGCGATCTTACCCTGCGTCAATTAAAGATCATTGCCGAGCGTTTCCGGTTCACTTTAATGAACATGCTGCACACCCGCATCGCCTATCCGAAGGACGGCAAGACGACACGCGAGGACGGCGCCCGGCCTGATGTGATGGCAGTGACAAAGCGGCCCGCTAACGCGCCCCCGGTCTCGGCCGCCTGACGAGTGGACAGCTTCGCGATCGAGCGGGTGCGGGAATATGATGCGCAGTTGGCGATCGTCCTCGGATCGGGCCTCAGTTCGTTAGTCCAAGAGCCGGCGCGCGATCGCATCATTCCCTACAGCGAGATCGGTGGTTTGCCGCGCTCTACGATCAAGGGGCATGCGGGCCGCTTTATCCTGGGTGAAATCGGTAGTCGGCGGGTCGTATTCGCGCAGGGGAGAGTGCATCTCTACGAAGGCCACGGTGCCCGCGACGTCACCGCCGGGATCCGTTTTCTCGCCCGCTCTGGAATCAAGCAGCTCATCCTGACAAACGCCGCCGGCTCGATCAACCCGGCCTTTGCGCCCGGGTCCTGGATGATGCTCAACGACCATCTCAACCTCACGGCGACTACCCCGTTGTTGGGCAGCGGCGGCTTCATCGACCTGACCCACGCCTATTCGCCCGCTTGGCGGCGACGTTTTGCGGAGGCCGCGCGCGCCGCGAAGATCCTCCTCCACGAAGGCGTTTACGCGGGCATGTTAGGCCCGCAGTACGAAACCCCGGCCGAGGTGCGGATGCTTCGCTCGTTAGGCGCGGATGCCGTCGGCATGTCCACCGTCTGCGAAACGATCCAGGCCTGCGCCCTCGACCTGGAAGTCGCAGGCTTCTCCTGCCTGACGAATTGGGCCGCGGGCCTAAACCCCGAGCCGCTCGCCCATGGCAACGTCCTCGCCGCAGGCGAGGGGAGTAGCGCCGAATTCATGCGCCTGCTGGTCGTGACCCTCGCGGTCGACACCTCGCGCGCGGCCGCTGACGCTCCCTAGTCAAGCCCGGGGCGGCGGGAGCGCGGCTCGCGGTCCTTGGTCGTGGCGGTGCTGGGCTGCGTGACAAAAGGACCGCCTTCCATCGGCGCGGCCGAGGTGAAAGCGACGTCGGGCATGTCGCTCGGCAATCCCTCGAGCGGGAATTCCTTGCGCAAGGGAAAGTAAGGATAACCCTCCCACATGAGGATGCGGCGCAGGTCGGGATGGTTATTGAAGCGCAGACCCATCATGTCCCAGATCTCGCGCTCGTGCCAGTTAGCCGTGGGCCAGATGTCGGAGACGGTGTCGACGGTGGGATCTTCCTCGGAGACGCGGAGCTTGAGCCGCAGGTGCACGCCCGTCGTCATGGAATAAAGCTCGTAAACAACCTCGAAACGCGGTTCGGTGCCGAAGTTATCGACGCTCGAGATATCGAGCAGGTAATCGAAGGAGTGTTTCTCTCTGCACAACTTCGCGACTTCCCGGATGTCGTCGCGCTCGACGAAGAAAGTGGTTTCACCCCGAAATTCAATTCGTTCCTTGAGTTTCTTGCCGAGGAGCTTGCCTAACGAGTTTAGCAGTTCAGGGCCGGTCATTTAGGAAGAGATGAGTGGCAAGTTATCCTTGATCGGGGGCTAGACAAGAGCTTCGAGCTTGTCGACCAGGCCGCGCTTTTGCGAGGTAAACGAGCGTTCGCCGGCGATTTTATCCTGGAGTTTCATCAGCCCGGCGATGAGAGCTTCGGGACGGGGCGGGCAGCCGGAGATGTAAACGTCGACCGGCAGAAGCTGGTCAATTCCCTGCAAAACGGCGTAGGAGCGATACATGCCGCCGCTCGAAGCGCAGGCGCCCATCGCGATGACCCACTTCGGTTCCGGCATCTGGTCGTAGATGCGCTTGACGGCGAGAGCCATTTTATAGGTGACAGTGCCGGCGACGATCATGACGTCGCATTGCCGGGGCGAGAAACGCATGACCTCGGCGCCGAAGCGGGCAATGTCGAACCGGGCGGAAGCGGTCGCCATGAGCTCGATCGCGCAACAGGCCAGGCCCATCGGCATGGGCCAGAGCGAATTCTTGCGCATCCAATTCATGGCGGCGTCGAGCTGGGTAAAAATGACGTTGCCCTCGATCTTGGAATCGTAGGCGGCAGGAACAGTCTTGTTCTCGGAAGTCGCGGCGTTCATTCCGCCGACAAACTAGGGAGCAGGCGCTGGTTGCGCAAGCCGGAGAGTCTTCTGCCGCGCGCGGCATACTTACGACTGAGATTTTGGGACACGTGCGCCTCAACTTAAAGCGTCTGGAGCGAGGTTATCACGAGGCGTCCTACAAATGACAGGCCGTTTTGCCAATTTGTTGATCGAAACATATATAGTCAGCTGTAGAGCAGCTAGTTCAGAACGATTGCACGCATTTTCAGGATGTGCTTTCTTTAATGAGAATTTTCATGGGGAGCCGGTCCGCTCCTCACTGTGCCGCTCGAAGGGCTGGCGGAGCTTTCCGGAATTTTAGTAGCTAACCCGGACGAGCGTCAGACCCTCGGCGGGAGCGACCAGCCGCGGCTCGGCCGGAGCACCGTCAGCGAGACGCGCTCTAACCTCTGCGACGGTTGTCTTCCCAAGCGCCGCCCGAACGGTCGCACCGACCATCAGACGCACCATTTTGTAGAGGAATCCGTCGCCATCGAACGCGATCGTCGTCACGTCTGGCGTGCGTTGCACCCGAACGCGTCGAATCGTCCGCACCGTTGATTCGACCGCGTGCCCGCGATTGGCCGCGAAGCCCGCGAAGTTGTGCCGCCCGAGGAAAGCCTGCGCACAGGCCCTCAGGACGTTGTCATCCAGA
>JBPCLI010000022.1:0-11473 GCA_051003415.1 Chthoniobacterales bacterium
GCGAGGGCTGGGACGGCGCCTGGTATCGGCGCGCTTATTTCGACGACGGCACACCGCTCGGTTCGCACGGCGACGCCGAGTGCCGGATCGATTCGATCGCGCAATCGTGGGCCGTCATTTCCGGCGCGGCGGAGAAAAATCACGCCGCCCGCGCGATGGCTTCGGTGAACGAACAACTCGTCTCGCGCGACGACGAACTGGTTAAGCTCTTCACGCCGCCCTTCAATCAAACCCCGCTCGATCCCGGTTACATCAAGCGCTATCCGCCCGGCATCCGCGAGAACGGCGGTCAATATACCCACGCGGCCGCATGGTCAGTCATCGCCTTCGCCCTCCTCGGCGACGGCGACAGAGCCGGTGAGTTGTTTTCCATTTTGAATCCAATCAATCACGCCCGCACCCGCGCGGAGATTTATCGTTACAAAGTCGAGCCCTACGTCGTCAGCGCCGATGTTTACACCGAGTCATCCCACGTCGGCCGCGGCGGCTGGACTTGGTACACTGGCTCGGCCGGCTGGATGTATCGCGCCGGACTCGAATCGATTCTCGGCTTCCGTCTCAAGGGGACGAGCCTCCTCATCGATCCCTGCATTCCGAAATCATGGCCTGGCTTCGAGATCACGTTCCAATATCATTCCACGAAATACGAAATCGCGGTGACCAATCCTCACCACGTCAACCGAGGCGTCTCGAGTCTTTTTCTGGACGGTGAGTCTCTAGCTCTCGGGAGGGCGCAGATCCCCTTATCGGATGACGGCGCAATTCACAAAGTGGAGATCACTCTCGGCTAAAGGGCCCGCGGTCCACAAATACTTCACATTGGAAGCGAGAAGAGGCCGCTCGCGGTGAGCAAATCGTTGCGTATTTCGCAGTTTGAGCCTGGCGCCCAGTAAAGTTTTTGCTTAAGAGTCACTTGCTCTGTCAATTGAGCTAGCGGTGCGTTTTTACGAGGAACAATTTCTCCCTCGATTCGCCAAAACCGCGATCTCATTTTCAATGACCCGCGCGCTTCTGCTGACGAATCCTCAATGCGCCGCCGTTGCATCCGGCTCCGGGACGCTCGCGCTCGGCACGGTCAAACGATAGGTGGCCACGACTTGGGAGACATGTTTGAACTCCATTGGCTCGGTGAGAATAAAATTCCGCTGAATTGCCGGCGGCAAATCTTGATAAAAAGGATCGCTGACCAGGATCTCCCATTTACCGGCCCGGTCGCAAAGGCGTGAAGCGAGGTTCACCGTGTGCCCAATGGCAGTAAAATCTCGTCGCGTATCTGATCCGATCGAACCGACCACCGCCCGGCCGTGATGGATTCCGACCCCCACTGCGAGGGGCCACTCTTCGCCCTCAATCTCTCGCCGAATCGCGACGATCAGTTCGCGGGCGCAACCGAACACTTTCTCCGCCGAACCTTCGCCGACAAGGAAGACAGCCATCACGGCGTCGCCGATAAATTTATCCACATCCCCGCCGGCGGAAACGACCGCATCCGCCTGAACAGCGAGGAGCCGGTTCAACTCGCGCACGAGATACGAGGCTTCGCGCGTTTCACACCAGCTCGTGAAACCACGCAGGTCCGCGAAAAGCACAATGACTTCCTGTTCCATGCCAGCCAGCCACTGCGGATCCTCGCGACTCCGCCGGACCGCTTCGGCGGTGAAACGCGAGACGTAAGGCAGAAGGGCGAGCTTTTCGCCTAACGAGATGATCATTTCGTTAAAGACACTCCCGAGATGCTGCAACTCGCCGCCACTGCTCACATCCACCTGCACATCATGTTCCCCCGCCTGGAAGCGGCGGATTCCGGCGGAGAGTTTGTTCAGTCCACGGGTTATACTGCGCGCGAGGAGGAGCCCCGGGATCATCGAGATGAGAAACGCTCCGCCGCCGATCGCGAGACCGAGGAGAAATTCGTCGCGCTGGCGGTCTAGAAATCTGCTAATGCGGGCATCGGCTTCGACGATGGCCACCGGCCGGCCCGCGTGATCGAGGATCGGCGCGTAGCCGCTGATCCAGCGCCCATTTTCGTCCTCATAAATGTCGCTGCTGGTCGGCTGGCCGGTGTTCCAGGCATCGAGAAATCTAGCCCAGTTGCTTATTGGGACGCTGTAACGACTGCCGATAAACGTCTTCTTTTGCAGCATGACGACGAATTCCGTCTCGAAGGGTGAAGCACCCGTCGGGCGCAGGATATACATTTCGTTCTCGGCCAGCCCGTTGATCTGGCGCGAACGCTCCAGAATCTGCCGCGCCTGGCGAAAAGACTCTGACTCGGAATCGTTAGGCGCGTGAATCGTTGCGATCGCGTCTCCGGGTATGGCCAGCGCGGTCGTCCCGGCAACGCCCTGGACGAAGGTCTGAAACTCTTGCAACAGCTGCGTCCGCCGAATGTGGAAGTTGGTTCCCAGAATCGCCACGACCACCAGCACCGCGACGCTGGCCATCGCCAAAGTAACCTGGGCGCGAAGCGAAAGGCGCCCAAAAAGCGAGCGAACCCTGACCATACTCGTTAGGCCGAGGGAAAATTCTCGCGGGCGCGGCGGAGAGCGCGGGCCATCCAAACCAGCTCATCAAGAAACTTCCCGACTCGCCCTGCATAAGCCGGCTCCGCGATTTCTCCCGTCGCCGTATCGAAGAGCTTCTGCACCGATCCGAAATACACGTCGGTAAAAATTGTGACCAGCCCGAGCTCACGCAGGACCGGCAGCAGACTCTGGATCATGCGCGCCCCGCCGAACGGCCCGGCCGAGACCCCGCAAACACCGACCGCCTTGTGGATGTATTCCTCCAGGTTGGTATCGAGCACATGTTTGAGCAGGCCGGGGAAGCTATGATTGTATTCCGGCACGACCAGGACCAGGCCATCGGCCCGACCCACCGTGGCGGAAAATTTCGCGTCTTTAATCGACTCACCGGCATCGTCGATCGAGAGATGAAGGTCGCGAATATCGATCCACTCGGTGGTCAGATCGGGACGCCCGGACGCCAGCTCGAGAACAAAGCGCGCTACCTTTTCACTGGCTCGCCCCTGCCGAGCGGTGCCGAGGATGATGGGCAGAAAAACCGGGCGAGTGAGTGATTCCATCAGTTGGTGACCTTGGCGAGGGAGATTAGCGTGCCGGCGGCACGGCAAACCATCCAAATCTTGATTGCACAATATTCTCGTCTCTTCCGCTGGCACGTCCTGCGTTATCTCGCCAAGCATCCTTTGCTCGCGAGTTTGAACGTCGCGACCGTCGCGCTCGGGGTCGCCCTTTACCTGGCGATCCAGATCGCGAACCACAGCGCGAACCGCGCGTTTGAGGCAAGTATCGATGTCGTCGCGGGCAAGGCACAGCTCGAGGTTCGCGCCCCGGCCGGCACGCTGCGAGACGAGACTTTTTCCAAGGTCGCTCAGGAACCGGGCGTCAGCGCCGCCACTCCGATCGTTAGGGGAATCATCAGCCTGCCAGTTTTTCCCGGTGAATATCTCGACCTGCTCGGGATCGACATCCTGACCAATGACGCCTTTCGCACTTTCGATCTGACTGATTTCCAGACGCAACAATTCGACCTCCAACAATGGCTGCGCGGTCCGCGCACCGTCGCGGTTAGCGAGGAGTTGGCGCGCGCCCATCATCTCAAGGCGGGTGACGAAGTGGAGGGGCAGGTCAACGGCCGAACCGCGCGCCTAACGATCGGGTTTTTGCTGCGCACGCGCGGGACGAGCGCCAACGCCAACCCGCACTTCGCGGCGATGGACATCGGCTGGGCCCAGGAACTACTTGGCCGGCAAGGCACGCTCGATTCGATCTCGCTTCGGCTGGCCGATGGGAGCGATGCGCAAAAGGTCGCAGCCTCCCTGCGACCAAAGCTCCCACCTGACGTGACGGTGGCGGCGCCGGCGCAGCGCGGCGAACAGGTCGGGAAAATGCTCTCCGGTTTCGAGCTCAATCTCCAGGCGATGAGTCTCGTCTCGCTCCTCGTCGGCATGTTTTTGATCTACAACACAATCGAAGCATCGGTCGTGCGTCGCCGGCACGAGATCGGAATCCTGCGGTCGTTAGGCGTGACCCGCGGGGAAGTGCGCGCGCTCTTCCTGGGCGAGGCGGCGGTTCTCGGGCTGGCCGGAATCGCGCTTGGGATGGCCGGCGGTTATTTTCTTGCGCAGGCGTTGGTCGGGACGGTAGCGGAAACAATCTCCTCGCTCTACATCCTGCTCAGCGTGCGCGAGGTGGTGGTCGCGCCTTGGATTTGGGTCAGCGCGCTGTTCCTCGGCTTCTTTTCCGTGCTCGCTGCGGCCTGGTTCCCGGCGCGTGCTGCCGCGGCGATGGATCCGGTCGAGACGCTGCACCGCGGAGCGCGAATCGAAAAATCTGTGCGCCTCTCTCGCGGGTGGATTTTTGGTGCTGTACTCTCCTGCCTCCTCTCGATTGGCCTCTCGCTCCTTGCCCTGCGGACCGGGCCGGCCTGGCTGGGATTTGGCGCGGCTTTTTTTGTTCTGGCCGGCTTCTCATCCATCGCGCCGGAGCTGACCGCTCGCTTTAGCCGACTCGTTAGGGGAATCACCGGGAAAAGAATCGAACCGTGGCTGGCCGCGCAAAATCTTGGCCGCACCTTGTTGCGCAATTCGGTCACGATTGCTTCGCTCGCCGCCGCGGTCGCGATGACGGTTGGCATCGCGGTGATGGTGTTTTCCTTTCGACAGACCGTCGGCGACTGGATTAACCAGACACTGGTCGCCGATCTCTTCATCGGCCCGGCCGCCAACGAGATTGCGGGTCCGACCTCTTTTGTTCCGCCGGCGGCGATCGATTACCTGAAAAAGAATCCGGCAGTCGAAGAGGTCGACACCTACCGGGGCTTGGAGCTTCCGTTTCGCGACCAGACAATCGCGATCGCCGTCGTGAGCGGGAAAAACCGCCGCAACCTGCGCTTTCTCCGCGGCGAAAACAACGCAACCATCCGCCGCTTTTACGGCGAGCAATGCGTGCTTGTTTCGGAGAGCTTTGCCCGCCGTTTCCAAGTGGCGGAAGGCGACATGCTCACCCTGCCATCGCCGGCCGGCGTCTTGGTATTTCCAATTGGAGGCGTCTTTTACGACTACACCCGCGATCAAGGCACGGTGTTTCTCAGTCAACAAAACTTCCAAAAACTCTGGCACGACGATCGGGTCAACAGCCTCGGAGTTTACCTGAAAGCCGGAGTCGATCCGGCCGCGGTGGCGGAAGACTTTCGCGCACGCTTCAGCCGAAGCGGCGAATTTTCGATCTACTCGAATCGCCTTCTTCGCACGCGCATTTTCGAGATTTTCGACCAGACATTCGCCGTTACTTACGTTCTGCGGACGATCGCGGTCCTGGTTGCGGTCGTCGGCATCTTTCTTGGCCTAACGACGCTGGTGGCCGAGCGCTCGCGCGAGCTTGGCATCATCCGCTCGGTCGGCGCGTCCGCGGCGCAGATCCGGCGGGTCCTTCTCTGGGAAAGCGGCATGATCGGGCTGCTCGCCAGCGTCCTGGGTCTCGCCTCGGGACTCTGCCTTGCAGTGGTGCTGACGGGGGTGATCAACCGCGCTTTCTTCGGCTGGACAATCCAACTGGCTTTTCCATGGTGGTCGCTCGCCTGGACGCCGGCCTGGATCATCGCGGCGGCGATCGTCGCGGGATGGATTCCGGCCTGGCGAGCCGGGCGGCTGGATATCGCGGAGGCGGTGCGGAGCGAATGAGGAGGCTGGCAAATTGGAGCGTTCTGCTGGCGCTGGGTTGCGTGGCGGCGGGATGGCAGGTTGCCGCGCCGGGCTGGAAATACCAGTTCCCGCGCGACCACCATCAACACCCGGATTTCAAGACGGAGTGGTGGTATTTCACCGGCAACCTAACGAACGATCACGGGCGACGGTTTGGCTACGAGCTGACCTTTTTCCGAGAAGGGATTCGTCCGCCTAACGAGCGGGCAGAAACCACCTCGCGTTTCATCGTGGACGATTTGAAGTTTGCCCATTTCACGGTCACCGACGCGGCCGGGAAACAATTCCTTTTTTACGATAAAGCGAGTCGCGGCAGCTTCGCGGAAGCGGGCTTCGATAAAGGCGAGCGGCTTGCCTGGATCGATTCATGGACGCTAAATATGAAGCCCGACGGTTCGCTCGACCTGGCGGCGAATGCGGAACACGCAGCGATTGCCTTCCATCTGGTCGCGCAAAAACCACCGGTCATTCATGGCGTGAACGGAATCAGCCCGAAAGCGGAAGGCGTGGGCCATGCTTCGCATTATTACTCGCTCACTCGCCTAACGACTAGCGGCAGCCTGCAGGTGCGCGCCGAAAAATTCGTGGTCTCGGGAGAGAGCTGGTTCGATCACGAATGGGCGACCAACCAGCTGGCGCCGGGACAGGCCGGCTGGAATTGGGTCTCGGTGCAGTTCGCGGACAAGGCCGAACTGATGCTCTACCAGATGCGGCTGACGAACGGCATAATCGATCCGATTTCGAGCGGCACCTTTGTGCGAGCGGACGGCAGGTCGATTGCGCTGACAAGTGCGGATTTCGAGATGACGCCGACATCCTTTTGGAAAAGCCCGCAAACGAAAGCGAATTACCCGATCGCCTGGCGGGTGCGCGTTCCGAAAGAACAATTAGAGTTCACCGTCGAGCCGGTCCTGTCGAACCAGGAGCTGGTTTTGGGGCCGCTGATTTACTGGGAAGGCGCGTTCGACGTGAACGGAACGAGGGCCGGTCAACCAATCGACGGCCATGGATACCTTGAGCTAACCGGCTATGCCGCGCCGCTCCAGGGACTGAATCGCTAGGCGATCTTAAGCCTGGGTGTGACGGGCGAAATGAATCTCCGCGCCCTTGGGGAGGAGACGCTTGCGGCCACGCTGACGGCGCCGGGCAAGAGTGGCCCGGCCGGCCTTGGTGCTCATGCGAGCGCGGAAACCGTGTTGCTGTTTTCGGGTCCGCTTCGATCGCTGTAAGGTGCGTTTCATAGAGAGAAGCCCGCTGCCGGGCGTTGCAAGAGGCGCTACTTTAGGAGGTCGATCCGGTTTGTCAACGCACACCCGGCCGACAACCGCATTGCACCCCGGGTCCTATTATGGAATAACCATCTGCGATGAGCGATGTGGTCATCGAATCGGCAATCTCGGAAGACCTGGACGAACTCTCCAGCCTGCTGGGCGAGTTGTTTAGTGAGGAGAGCGATTTCCGCCCGGACAAGGCGAAACAACTCCGCGGGCTGCGCCTCATTTTCGAACAGCCCAACCGGGGCCGCGTCTTTGTCTTGCGCCGGGATCGCACCATCGTGGGGATGATGAACCTGCTCTTCACCATTAGTACGGCGGAAGGTGGATTTGTCATTTTGCTCGAGGATTTGGTCATTCATAAGGAACATCGCGGGCATGGTTACGGGTCGATGCTGCTCGATTACGCGCTCGAGTTTGCGCGGCAGAAAAATTTCCGTCGCATTACACTGCTGACCGATCGGCCGGAGTTGCGTTCGCAGAGTTTTTTCCGCAAGCACGGGTTCTACGAATCGCCCATGCTGCCAATGCGTCTCCTTCTCCCGGCGCAGGTCGAGGAACGCGACGCCGGGCTTTAACCCGCGGGCTTCTCGCTGATTCCGGATGCCCGAAGACGCCGCTTTTGTTGATCTCGGGTTCGCCCGGGTGGACATCGACCGGCGGCGCCGGACCGGTTTTCCGGAGGTCATTTTCGGCCAGGGGAAAACGTCCGAGGAAGTCACGCGAATCGCGCAAGTCATCCTCGAACGTGAACCCGTCCTGCTTGCGACGCGGGTGACGAAGGAACAATTCGAGGCCGTCCAAGAGAAATTTCCAGTCGCCATTTTTCACGAGCGCGCACGCTGCCTAACGATCGAGCGCGAGCCGCTCCCAAAGCTCAGGTCGGCCGTCGCGGTCGTGGCCGCGGGAACGTCCGATTTACCGGTGGCGGAAGAGGCAGCCGTCACGCTCGAGATTTTTGGCAACCGGGTCGAGCGAATCTACGACGCCGGCGTGGCCGGCTTGCATCGCCTGTTGATCGAGACGGACCGGCTGCGGGATTGCGCGGCGCTGATCGTGGTCGCGGGGATGGAAGGCGCGTTGCCCAGCGTCGTCGCCGGCCTGGTTGATAAGCCGGTCATCGCCGTCCCGACCAGCACCGGTTACGGCGCAAGCTTCGGGGGCCTGGCTGCGCTCCTCGGCATGCTGAACAGCTGCGGTAGCGGGGTCACGGTGGTGAACATCGATAACGGTTTCGGGGCGGCTTATGCCGCCGCCACGATCAACCGCCTGATCGGTTGATGCGGGGGCCGCCGCGCCGCGCTATCTTTGCCCATGCCAACACAGGGAGGTTCGATTCGACTTTTCAAGGTCGCCGGAATTGAGGTGTTTTTACATTGGTCCTGGTTCCTCGTCGCGATCTACGAGGTCCAGATGTGGCGTTCGATCTTTTCCTCTCCGGTCTGGGCGGCCCTGCTATACATCGGCTTGTTTGTCATCGTCACGATGCACGAATTTGGCCATGCCCTCGCCTGCCGCCAGGTCGGCGGCCAAGCGAATCGGATTGTTCTCTGGCCGCTCGGCGGAATCGCGTTCGTTAGTCCGCCGCCCCGGGCGGGCGCCATGCTTTGGAGTATCGCCGCTGGTCCGTTGGTCAATGTGCTGCTCTTCCCGATCCTGACCTTCGCCCAACACGCCGCCGCGCGCGCCGGTTGGGTGGACGACAATGTCGACGCCTACCTCATTTTGCATTGGCTTTGGAAAATCAATCTCGGCCTCTTGATCTTCAATCTCTTGCCGATTTATCCGCTCGACGGAGGACAGATCGTGCGCGCACTGCTCTGGTTTCCGTTAGGCCAAATCCGAAGCTTGTTCATCGCCACTGGCATTGGCTTCGTTGGCGGCGGCGCGCTCATCCTTTTCGCTCTCTGGCAGCAATCGATCTGGATCGGGATCATGGCGCTCTTCCTTCTTAGCCAGGCCGGGTTCGGCTGGCGACAGGCGCGGGCGTTGCAACTGGAAGCGTCCAAAACCGCGCGAGTTATTCCGGACGATTCGCACCTTCCGGAAAAAGAAGTCGTTCTCTAAATCATTCTTAGCGGAGCGCTTCGATCGGATCCCAAACGCGCCGCCTCGCGCGCGGGGTAAAAGCCGAAGAAAATCCCGACCGCTGCACTGACGAAAAACGCCGCGATGATCGACGGGATCGAGATCAACGTCGGCCAATGAGCAAAGGAGGAAAGCATCTTCGAAGCGCCGAGCCCAAGCAGGATCACAATGACCCCGCCGATGACGCTCAGGGTCACCGCCTCAATGAGGAATTGCGTGAGAATATCACGTCCGTGCGCGCCGACTGCGAGACGCAGTCCGATCTCGCGCGTCCGCTCGGTCACGCTCACGAGCACGATGTTCATGATCTCAATCCCGCCCACGACTAACGAGACGCTGGCGATCCCGCCTAACAATAAGGTCATGACAGCCGTCGTCGCGGTCGCGGCTTCGGCGATCTCCTGCTGATTGCGGACGGTGAAATCGTCGTCGCGACCGGGGCGGATGTTATGCCGCTGGCGGAGGAGCTCGATGATTTGTTGTTGCGCCCGGCGCTAGTTCGTTAGGCGAAGCGAGCTGGACGTTGATCCCGCGCAGGGTGGTGCCACCGATAACGCGTTTCATCGCACTCGTGTAGGGCATGATGACGATGTCGTCCTGGTCTATGCCCTGCGGGCTGAGACCTTTCGGTGTCAGCACGCCGGTGACGAGAAAGGGCGCACCTTTGATCCGCAAGACCTGGCCCACCGGATTCTGCGAACCGAAAACCGGACTCGCGGTCGTGCGGCCGATGACGCAAACCTTGTTCGCGCTCCGCACGTCCTGATGGGTAAATACGCGCCGGATCGCTTCCGGGTCTTCGATTTTCAAGTGCCTGCGCTTCCCCATCCCGTGCGGATACCGCTAGAGGTGACGCTCCCGCTGAAAATCAAAATCACGGTCTCGCCGAGACTCGCGATCGGTTGTTCGGCCTTGGCGTTATCGACCATCACCCTGAGCTTGCAGGACCGCGGCCTGGAAAACAGCCGGGTCGATATTGGCCACGACCTGCCCGGCTTTGACCGGGGAATTAAAGTCGACTGCAAGCTTTTGAATGTTGCCGGAAATCTGGCGTCCGACCTGCACATTCACGACCGGGTTGAGCGTGCCGGTGACGGCCTGGGTGATGGCGCCGCGGGTGACGGTCGCAGTCTAATATTCACTGATCCCTCCGCCGCTGCAACCGTGGAAAACAAAGAGCGCGCCGCTGAGCAGCACGGCCCCGCCACCGATCAGAATGATTCGTTTCATGAAAAAAAGCCGACGCTGACACACCCCGGTGTTGTTAGACCGCCCCAACCGGAATTACTTACACGAATCCATGCGCCGCTACCTCGAAATCTACTCGATCATGCTGCGCAACTCGCTCATCCGCGAGATGAGTTTCAAGGCCAATTTCATCCTCTGGATGATCGTGGAGGTGCTTTGGTTCTGCGGGCAGATCCTTTTCTTCAGCATCATCTTCGGCCAGGTCGACAAGATCGGTGACTGGACGAAATGGGAAGTGGTCCTGCTCGTCGGGACACATCAAATCATCGCGCAACTGTTCCAGGCGTTTTTCTTCACCAACGTCGCGAACGTGCCCGAGCTGGTCCGAACCGGGAAGCTCGATTCGCTACTTGTCTTGCCGATGGACAGCCAGTTCGCGGTCTCGACGAAACAATTCGGTCTCGACAGCGTGGTCAACGCGGGCGTTGGCGCCATCGTAGTGATAGTATCGCTTCGGCAGTTGCACGTTGTGCCAGGTCCGCTGGCGGTCGTGCTCTACCTTGTCGCGCTCGGGTTCGGGGTCGCCATTCACTATTCGATCATGCTCGCGCTGGCCGCGGTCAGTTTCTGGATCGTTCGCGCACAAGGGCTGGTTTACGGCTATTTTAATTTCCTCAACATCGCCCGCTATCCCGACGTGATTTTCCCGCCGATTTTCCGCTGGGTTTTCGGCTGGATCATCCCGGTCGTAATCGTGGCCAATATCCCGGCGCGCCTGCTCATCAAATCGTTAGGCCAACCCAGCTGGCTCATGTTTCACCTTATCGCCGCCGGGACAATCGCGGCGCTATTGAGCCGCGCTTTTTGGCGCTGGGCGCTACGCCATTATTCGAGCGCGAGTTCATGACCTGAAGCCTCTCGGTCTAAGCAGACCACCTAGAGCGTTTAATGCACTTTTGAGCAGGTGGAAGAGACGGATGAAGGTAGCCGCCCCGCACGCGCCTCGCGTGCTGGCGCTGGCGCCCGCCAGCGCGAACGTTCCTGGTTCGCGACACTGACGCGTCGTGCCCGGCAAAGCCTGTTTTGGCGAGGCGCCGAAACCAGCACGCGAGGCGCGTGCCCTCGCCGCACCTGCACTCGCGCGCAGGGAAACCATCACTCCGTCACCCTTGTTCTGTGCTGCTCAAAGTGTTGACAC
>JBPCLI010000023.1:0-6316 GCA_051003415.1 Chthoniobacterales bacterium
TGTTGCTCGTTCAACTGCGCCTGAAGTTGCTCCATCTCCGCGCGGTTTTGCTGCAGCTTCTTGTAGGGCGGCAGGAAGAAACTGATGATGAGCAGCCAGCCGGCGATGAAAAGCAGCACGCGTAGGACATGGTTCATCTGTTGCCAGATGGTGGCTTCGCGTCGCGCCCTTAACTCGCCGTAACCCGTCCCGTCCACTAGCGCATCTTACCTCCGTAGACCGCCTTGTCACCCAGTTCTTCCGCGATGCGCAGGAGCTGGTTGTATCTGGCTACCCGATCGGTCCGGCAGAGCGACCCAGTCTTGATCTGCCCCGCGTTGGTCGCGACCGCGATGTCGGCGATCGTCGTGTCTTCTGTTTCGCCCGAACGATGGCTGATGACCGAGGTGTAGTTGTTTGCCTTCGCGAGATCGATGGTAGCGAAGGTTTCGGTCAGCGTTCCGATTTGGTTCACTTTTACGAGAATGGAATTGGCCACTCCCAGGTCGATCCCTTTACGCAAAAACGAGACGTTCGTCACGAACAGATCGTCGCCCACCAGCTGGATTTTTTTGCCTAACCGATCGGTCAATTTCTTCCAGCCCTCCCAGTCGTTCTCGGCGCAGCCGTCCTCGATCGAGATGATGGGAAATTTATCAGCGAGCGCTTCGTAGAGATCGATCAGTTCGTCGGCCGAGCGCTTCGAGCCGTCCGATTTTTTGAAAACGTAGGCGTTCTCTTCCTTGTCGTAGAATTCCGAGGAAGCGGCATCGAGGGCGATAAAGATCTGCTCGCCTAACGAGTAACCGGCTTTTTCGACCGCGGCCGCAATCGATTCGAGCGCATCCTCGGCCGATTTCAATTTCGGAGCGAACCCGCCTTCATCGCCGATTGCGGTCGAAAGGCCGCGATCTTTGAGAACGCTTTTGAGCGCATGAAAAACCTCCACCCCGTAGCGCAGCGCCTCCGGAAAATTCGGCGCGCCTTTCGGCATGATCATGAACTCCTGGAAATCTATCGGGGCATCGGAGTGCGCGCCGCCGTTGAGGATGTTCATCATTGGAACCGGGAGAACGTTGGCTTCGCTCCCGCCGAGATAGCGAAAAAGGGGGACGCCCTCGGAGCCGGCCGCGGCATGGGCGGTGGCGAGGGACACGCCTAACAATGCGTTGGCGCCGAGCTTTTTCTTGTTCGGTGTGCCGTCGAGCTTGATTAGCTCTTCATCCATCCTGGCCTGCTCGAGCGCATCCATCCCGCGCAGAACGGGCGCGATGGTTTCGTTGACCGCCGCCACCGCCATGCTGACGCCCTTGCCGCCGTAGCGCTGCTTATCGCCATCACGCAGTTCCCACGCTTCATGTTCTCCCGTGCTGGCGCCGCTCGGGACGGCCGCGCGTCCGAAGTCACCGCCTTCGAGGTGGACATCCACTTCCACCGTCGGGTTGCCGCGCGAATCGAGAATCTCGCGCGCGTGAATTTTGCTGATGCTCGTCGCGGACATATCGTTAGGGAATTAGCCGTTCTTCGCCAGAGGCGCAAACCCTCTTTGGGGGCACGCCAAAAAAATCGGTGAGCACGGCTAACCGAAGCCGTCGCGTTCAGCCGCTTGCTCCCCTTGCGGTCGTCAGGGCGCAATCTCCCGCCGTCGCCGCCAGCCGCGCCGAGCGCAAGAAATTCGAGTGAACCTTCGCTCAGAATGTTCGCTTGGGTGGAGCTTACCCGGACTGAATCTTTTCTCCGGGATCTGCCCAGGCGTAGTCCATCACGTTGAAGGTGAAGTTTGTACGCAAATGACATGCATAAGATCAGCCCTCGCCGGTGGCCCTGTCGTTAGGAAGAACCGCGAGGCAGCGTGCAGGACTGCTTGTTGTCAGAGCCTGCCGGGCGGGAGCTTGCTTGAGTCGAACGATCTTTGCGTCGCTGCCGCCAAAGGGCGACCCCAGCCGCACCAAGTGCGAGGAAGCCGAGCGAACCCTCGTCTGGCGCGTCCTTCGCGGCGGAGCTTTTTTGGCCCGCCTTGATTGGTTCCCCGGGATCGGCGTAGGCGTGGTCGAGCACTTTGAAGGCGAAGTTATTACTCACGTCGCGCATGCGGACGCGAGCCCAGCCGTACTGGATGCCAGATCCGCGATTGAAACGAAAACCGACAAAGCCGAGACCGCCATCCGCCCAATCTCCGCGCACGATGTGGTTAATCACACCGGCCATTGTTCCAAAATTATAATTCGCCAGGAAATGCCCCTGCGAGATGTAGCGACCCTGGCCAGTGAGCTTAGAAACGTTTGGTGACTCCAAAAAACTCGACAAGTAGCCGATAAACGCAGCGCTCTGCAGCCCCTGGACTTCGAAAAAAGCCTGCCCCGCAACGATGTTGTCGATATATGAGTGGAAAAAGACAATCGAGTTGCCCGGCTGGTCGAGCGGAAAGGCTACCTCTTTGTTTTCCATCCCCAAGAAGGTGGTATCGACTCGTCCGGAGTAATGGATTTCAGCATCGGCCGCAGACGTGCCGGTCAGGGCTGTTGCGGCCCCAGCGCCAGCGTAAGCCAGCCAGCGCGGCTTCGGAATTTTAACTTCGTGATTTTTTGGCATGCACGTTTTCATGCGTCGAGAATATCAACGCGACGACAATCGTGGACGCCAAAAATCGCTGGCGCAAGCCGGCGCAATATCGTTAGGCAAGGCGCGGCGTGGTCTGCGCGAGGCGAGCGATCGCTCTTCGCAGCGCAGACCACATGCTCTTCGCTGTCGTCGCGCTTGCTGCAACTGCAGGGAAGCTCTTGAAATGGCGGCGGCAAAGGAGATCCGGGGTCAGCGACCCCGGCTACAACGCCTTCCGCCGATGGAGCGAGGAGTCGATCACCGCGGCCATCGCTTGTTCGTTAAGCTAGCGTTCCCCGGCCAAGAAATTCGACGAGGCGCGCGATGACTAGCGCGTTCTCCCTTCTTCCGGAGGCGCGTCTTGCGACGCGACAACTTCGGCGACCGGCCGCGTCATAAACACCTCGAAACAATTGCAGGGTTCAAAGAAACCTGCTTGACACTATTTTGGGTTCGGCCGCTTAATCGCGACTTACCGCAGCCCCACTAGATATTCCCGACCCGCTTCAGAGGGTGGATCGCGCCGGCCTTGTCGAGAGAGGCTCCGGTTAAATCGAATGTCTCAATGCAAACAGTTCTTGGTCAGCTGCACCGATTGTAAGTTCGGAGCCTTTCGATTTACTGAAACTTCGGTTTTTGGAATCCGTAGAGAACTAGTGAAGCCTCGAATATGAAGAAGTTCTGGTCGCATTTCTCTCCGGCCGTTGCCGGCCTTTGGACGCCCCTTCAAGCAATCAATCATCTCGATCCGCGCGCCCCACGTAGAACCAGCTGCTAGAACGGTCTGAGTTCACCTGCTTCCAAACCCATACTTTCAAAAGTTACGCGTCTCAGCCAAGAAAAAATCCCATTCATCCAAACACAAAGAGAACAACATCCATGAAAACAAAATCCACTTCTCAGGCCGCCTTCTTCAATCCACGGGTCTCAATCGGGTTTGCTCTTTGGTCAGTCGGCGTCCTTCTTGCGTTCCTCGCGTTGAGCGTTCACTCAAGCTCAACTGCCGTGGCAGCCGGAGCCAAATTCAAGTTTGACAGCTCCGGTGCTAACCTGGTCAGCGCGGCGTCTCGTCTGGCTCAGGGAGAAGTCGGTAGTTTCGACATTGACATGCCGCTCGCCGGCACCTCGGGAGTTGAAGATCGTATTGCGAGCGACTACACCGCTATCTTCACCTTCGACGTCCCGGTTACTTCGGGCGAGGTGACGGTCTCCAGCGGGACAGCAGTCGTCGGTGCGATTACCTGCAGCGGTAACGAAATGAGAGCCGCCCTGTCGGGTGTGGCTGATATCCAAATCGTCGTTTTGCATACGCAGAACATTAACGATGACGGAATGCCGCACGATGACGTGCCGTTCGGCTTCCTCGCGGCGGACGTCGGTGGCGACCGGACTGTTTCTGCACCAGACAAAGCTTTCATCAGAGCCAATGAGGGCACAGTGACCGGGGCAAACTTCCGCGGCGACGTGAACGCCGATGGCACCGTCGACCTGGCTGACGGCCTACTGGTCAGGTCAAAGAAGCGGAATTTCCTGCCGTAATCGAACAGGTCTGAAGACTGCAACACTCTATGTCTCGCGTAGGTGCTTTTCCTGGGAGCTTCTTCCCTCCTCGGCAATGGTCATGTCGGCAATGGCGACGTCGGGAATGTGCAGAGCCACCTTAGTCAGCAGGCCGATAGCTCCAACTTCCGCGACGATGTGACGATCAACGGAAGAATCAACCATCAGGACGTGCAGACGGCGCGGTTCTTACCGCGGGCCTTTCTTGCCGTAACCAAAGAAGCGCATCAGCCATAATCAATCCGCGAGCTATCCGAACCGGCTGGCGGAGGGTCGCGGGCTGCTGCAATTGCGGCGGCAGCAAAGGAGAATCCGGGGTCAGCGACCCCGGCGCCAACGCTAGAGCGCTGGATCGATCACCGCGGCCATTCCTTTTTCGTTCGGCAAACGCTCCGGTCCAAGGGATTCGACCAAGCGCGCGATCGCCGGCGCAGGGTCGTCCACCAACTCGAAATAGGTGATCTCAAGCCAGTCGAAGTTTGCCGCCCATTTTCGCGTTTCCGCGATGCGCGCACAGTCCGCACTCGACCTGTGCGGGATCGAGCTGCGGATCCGTTTAAGCCGAACGATGTTTGCGTCGTTGCCGCCAGAGGGCGACCCCAGCCGCGCCGATAGCAAGGAGTCCGAGGGAACCTTCAATCGGCACAGGACTCCCGGCTGAGCTGGTCTGGCCGGGCTTGATTGACTCTCCTGGGTCGGCCCAGGCATAGTCTAGGACGGTAAAACCGAAATTGGAATCCGCCCTGTCCATGTGGACGCGCGCCCAGCCGTACTGGTTACCCGAACCATTATTGAAGCGGAAGCCGACGAAGCCCGTGCCTCCATGCCAACGCCAATGATTGCTGGGATAACTTCCCTTGATCATCGTTCCAAACGCCCCCGCCGCCCCCAGCCCGGCGGAGTCGAAGGGGCCTTGCGAGATATAGCGATCTGCATTTCGTCCCCCAAGCCGGAAAACGTAGTAGTGCTCGAATCCCTGACCGTCGGAACCGACAAATGCGCCGTCCTTCGGACAACGCACTCCGAAAAAGTTTTCCGGTCCCCTCACCTCGTGCACAAAGGAGATCGAGTCTCCTGGTTGATCGAGTGGGAAGTTGACCGACTTGTCCTCGTCGGGTGGGAACACGGTATCGACCCGCCCAGAGTAATGGATCTCGGCTTCGGCAGGAGCAGCGCCCGCCAGCGCCGTGGCCGCACCCGCGCCAGCGTAGGCCAGCCAGCGACTGCCTGGGATGGTGATGGCATTAGTTCTTCGAAAACGCGTCTTCATGCGTCGAGAATATCAATCTGACTCCGCCTGGGGAAGAAAAAAACGTCTGATTTATGACCGCTTGCGCCGGTGAAGAGCGGGATCGATCGCCGCGGCCATTGCCTTTTCGTTAGGCAAGCGCTCCGGGCCGAGAAACCCGAAGAGCTGCGCAATGGCGGGCGCGGGATCCTGGACCAACTGCGGATACTGGATCTCCAGCCACTCGATGTGCGACATGGTCGCGGCCCATTTGCGCATCTCCTCGCGATGGGCGCGCAAGCCGCGTTCGAGCTGCGCGGGTTCAAGCGCGGCGCCTTTTGTTCCAAGCCGGGCGGTCATCGCTCTCTGCGACGCGACCACCTCCGCGATCGGCCGCAACATGAAGATGACTTTGTACTGATGCTTCGCCGGCACCGCTGGCAGCAGCATGGAAATGCATTTGATGGCGCGGCCTTCCACCGCCGGATCGTCGAGTAACTCCGGCTTCTTACCGATCTGCTTGATTGCTTCCCACTCGTAATAGCCGCGCGGATTATCGACATCGGGTGTGCGCACCTTGTCGGTCATCGCCGCGAGGCCACCGGCTTCAAGCATCTGCATCATGAGCGAAGTGCCGGAGCGCGGCAGGCCTGAAACGAGGACAAACGTCTTCCCCGACTTTTCCTCTTCCGGTTTCTGATCAGGGCGCTCCTTGAGCAGAGTGGCGAGGCGCTCTTCGCGCTTCGGAATCTCCGGCAGATCGAAAAGTTGTTCGCGCTTGGAATCCGGGATAGCACTGCGCCGGGTGCGCCCGCGGCTCAGGCGCAGCAGCTCCTCGCGATACACGCGCGCCTTCTCCGGGTCGCCGCCTTCCCTCCGATGAATAGTCGCGAGATAGCGGTGCGCGTTTAACATCTGCGGGCTGAAGCGGAGAGCGGTTTCGAAAGC
>JBPCLI010000024.1:0-6895 GCA_051003415.1 Chthoniobacterales bacterium
GTGTCGCGTGGGAAGGGGCCAAGGCTCTGCAGGTGGGGGGGAAAAAGAGGAAGGCGGGGAGTTTCCCGCTACCCTACGCCATTAGGCCGGCGCATGCTCGCCTTCCCGGTGCACCCGCGGTACTCGCGCATGCTGCTCGCGGCCCAGGGCCACGGTTGCGTGCGAGGCGTCGCCCTCATTGCCGCGCTGACCCAGGGCCGCAACTTGCTTCGCCGCGCGGAAGGAAAACAGATGCGTGACGAGCGTGAAGATTTTCTTGGCGGCGAGGATGAATCCGACCTCTTCATTCTGGTGCGAGCGTTTCGGTTCGCGGAAAAGAATAACTTCGATCCGCGTCGTTGCGCGCAACTCGGGGTCAACGCCGGCGCGGCGCGCGAGGCGGGTCAGCTTTGGGAGCAATTCCTCGCCATTGCGAAAGCAGAAGGTCTAGACATCTCGGAGCAAGAGGCCGCGCCTGGCGCGATCGCACGATGTGTCCTCGCCGGATTTCCGGATCAAGTGGCGGTGCGACTCGACGAAGGCACGCTCCGCTGCGCGCTGGTGCATAATCGCCGCGGCGTCCTGGCGCGGGAAAGCGTGGTGCATCGCGCGCGACTCCTGACGGCGTCGGAGATTCGCGAGATCGAGTCGAGCGATGGCGAGCGCCAGGTCCTGCTCTCCCTCGCGACCGCGATCAAGATGGAGTGGTTGCACGAATTTTTTCCCGACGCGATCGAGGAAAAAACGGAGGTCAATTTCGACAGTTCTTCCCGTCGCGTTGTGGGTCGAACGATCGTGGTCTTCCGCGATCTCGTGCTCGCAGAGAAGAAAACGGATCGCGTTCCGGCGGCGGAAGCGGCCTCGCTCCTCGCCCGCGAAGTGATGGCCGGGACTTGTCCTTTGAAGAAATGGGATAACGCGGTCGAACAGTGGATCGCACGCCTCAACTTCGCGGCGCGGACTTTTCCCGAACTGGAATTGCCGCTGATCGGCGAATCGGATCGCGCCCTTTTGATCGAGCAGGTCTGCCAGGGCGCGACGAGCTACAAAGAAATCAAGGAGCGCCCGGTGGGACCGGTCCTCAAATCGTGGCTCAGCGCAACGCAGCGCGCCGCGCTCGATCAGGTCGCGCCGGAGCGGATCAAATTGCCTAACGAACGAACAGCGAAGATCGTTTACGGAACGGATAAGCCCCCCACCATCGCCGTCCGCATCCAGGATCTCTATGGAGTGGCGAACGGCCTCGCCATGGGGCCGAGGCGCGTGCCGCTGCGGATCGAAGTGCTGGCGCCGAACCACCGCCCGATCCAAGTGACTGACGATCTCACCATCTTCTGGCGGGAGAGTTATCCGAAGATCAAGCAGGAGCTACAGCGCCGGTATCCGAAGCACGAGTGGCGCTAATCGCCCCGAATCAGATGCTGCCGCGAGAAGGATCACGAGGCGAATTCAAACTGCTCACCTTTGCGCCGCCGGGCCATCGGACGCGGTCGCTCGCATCAGAAATGCGAATCGAAGGACGCAAAATGACCACGATATGCGAAGTTAAGATATGAAGAATTCGAACGGAGACAATTTTACGGAAAACGATCCGATGTCTGAAACGGAGTTTGGCAGCGAAACCGCGGGACGCAGCGCCCAGGACCGCATGTCGGAAGGTGCGCGGAAATTTTCCAACGCCGCTTCCGAGACATGGGACCAGACCCGGCAGAAGGCCGTGGTCGTGCGCGAGCGGACTGAGTTTTTCCTGCGCGAGAATCCCGTCCCGACGGTTCTGGGAGCACTTGCTCTCGGGTTGGCGATCGGTTTGGCGATCCGCTATTCCTCGCGGCCGGAAGAGCCGACCCCTTTGTCGGTGAAACGTGCCCTGCGCGAAATCGATTGGAGCACCATCTCGCCCGCCTTTTTGCCCGGCCTGATTAAGAGCGCGAGACGCGGCTACGCGGATTCCGCCGAGGCGGTCAAGGGAGGCTTTGAGCGGGTCAAGGATGTGGACGTGGACGAATACGTGAAGCCGCTGCGCAAGCAGTGGAAGAAGTGGATGAGCTAGGCTCAGCCGCCGGCATATTTGGCTGCGGCTCTGCCGGCACGTGTGCCGGTGGCGAGGCAACCTTGCAGAAGATAGCCGCCCGTGGGCGCTTCCCAGTCGATCATTTCGCCGGCGAGAAAAACGCCGGGCATTTTGAGCAGCATGAGCTGCTGATCCAATTCCTGCCACAAGACCCCGCCTGCGGTTGAGATCGCTTCGGCGATCGGCCGCGGGCCCCCCAATGGCAGGGGGAAATCCTTCAGGCGCGCGATTGCTCTTGCGCGCTCGGTCCAGTCATTTGGGAAATAGCTTTCGAGGAGCGCGATCGCTCCTCGACTTAGTTTCCAGGCGCGAAACCATTCGTTAGGCTGGTGGTGTTGGGCGCTTCTTTCCAGGAGGACGCTCGCTTCTACCTGCGGTTTGAAATCGATCCGCAATTCCGGCTGCTTCATTTCCCGCAGAAGCGGACCAAGCCGGTAAATCGCGCCGCCCTCCAGGCCGTAGCGCGTGATCAGGAGCTCGCCCGAAACGACTTCGCCCGCCGCGCTGACATTCAGATTCTTGAGCGGCAGTCCTTCGGCACGATCCAGCACTGCGGCCGGCCAATTTACATTCCAGCCGCAATTGGCCGCTACGAAAGGCGACACCTCCACTCCGTGTGCAGCAAGCCACGCCGGCCATGAGCCATCAGAACCGGTCTCTGGCCAGGAAGCTCCGCCCAACGCGAGAACGACGGCGTTGGCGAACAGATGCTGGCCACTCGCGAAGTCGACGCGCCAGCCTTCACCTTCTCTCGTTAGGCCGGTCAGGCGCGCGCCGGTTTTGAATTCCACGCCTGCGTCCTGCAGCCGCCGCAGCCAGGCGCGAAGAAGTACGGCCGCTTTCTGGCCTCGCGGGAAGACGCGCTTGCTCGTGCCGACATAGGTCTCGACGGCCAGTTCCTCGGCCCACGCTCGCAGCGTGTCCGGGCCAAATTCCGCGAGCAATCCTTTCCATCGTTCCGGTTCCGCACGGTAACGTGCCGGGAAATTTTCCACCGGCTCGCTATGCGTCAGGTTCAACCCGCCGCGGCCGGCGACGAGAAACTTTCGCCCCGCCGAGGGTTGCGCATCGCAGAGCACGACGTGGATGCCGGCGGCGGCCGCGACTTCGGCCGCGCGCAAACCGGCCGGGCCGGCGCCGACCACGGCCACTCTGTTTGCGCCGACTTCGATTGAGTCCACAGATTGTTCTCCTTTGTCGGCGCGCGAGATGCAACTCGCCGTCTGCCTGGTCGCCTTTGTTGGAGTGATGCGCTGGCGCTGGAATATCAGCCCCGTCGTGCTCGGCTCTGGGGCGCCCGGTTTGTTTTACCAGTAGAGGGTCGGAGCGATTCGTTAGGGCGCGATACGAAAACCGAAACCGCCTTTCCCGACATGGAGGTCCTGCGCGACCGCACTCCAACTCACCTGGTAAAGACCCGACCCGAGGCGGGCAGGGAACGACAAATGGACGAGCGCCGGCTGCTTTTCATCCGCACGCAGGTCGCCTTGGTCAACCTGCTTCCCGTTCGCATCGCGGACCGCAAAGGTGCTCAGCCCAACCTTGATTGGCTCCGAAAACCAGAACCGGATTTCATGCGGCGCGACCTTTAGAGTTTCGCCATCTTTCGGCTCCGAACGCACCAGCGAGGAATGGCCAAAGGCCGGCGCCGCAAGCAGAATCAGACTAACGATCGCGCCAAGAACGCGGCTCATTTGCCTAACAACACGATGGGCCCCTCCGCCTTGGTCACGCCACCCTTGCGCTCCAGGCTGATTGCGAAACCTTTCGCCTCCCTGACGGGCGACGCAGGATGAAACGGCACCCGCAACGATCCGTCGTTGGCGACATGGAAAACGCCGCCGTCGACCGGATCCTTGTAGCGCGGGTCCACCAACCAGAGTTGATAATCGCGATTCTCGTCATTCCGCGGGAGCTGCGTCACTTTCAAAATGCCGCGCTGCTTTTTCTCGTCCCAAACGACGACGGCGTTTGCATCCGGCGCGTTTTCCAGCTTCGAGCTGAGAGAGGCGATCTGGATCTGGGCAAGGAAATCGCGCTGTTCGAGACGGGTAAGGCGTTTCCGAAGACCCGCCCGCTCCGCTACGAGATAGGCGGAGGTGAGAGCGAGGCAGGCCGCAATCGCCCAAGGCAACCAGTTCGATCGGCGCGGGAAGGCGACGGTCTTTCCCTTTCGCACTTCGGCGAGAAGGCGTTCGCGCAATTGGGGCGGTAAAGCGCGCGGCGGGGCGGCGTGAGCGACCGCAGCGGCTGCCTCATCGAGTTGATCGACAACGGCGCGCAACTCGGGATCGGATTCCAGCCGCTGCACAAAGGCTGCCGACTCATCCGTTTCGAGGAGTCCAAGAACGTAGAGGGATGCCTGCTCTTCGAGTTGCTCGTTCACGATGACACCCCTCCCAGCACTTCGCGCAAAGCAAGGAGCCCGCGACGGATGCGCGCCTTGACGGTCCCGAGGGGCGCGCCGAGGCGTTCTGAAATTTGCGTCTGCGTCATGCCGCCAAAGAAAGCGAGGTCGATTGCCTCACGTTGCGCGTCGCCGATTTGGCTAAGGGCGGCACGCACCCTCTCGCGTTCGTCGTTCCGGGCGAGCGTGTTGTCGGCCCAATCGGAGGAGGGCGATAAGGCAAACGGCTCGGATTCACTCGCCACCGCTTCGGCCAGGCGGGACTGCCGTTGCCGCGAACGCAGCCGGTCGATTGCCTTGTGCCGCGCGATCATCACTGCCCAGGTAAACAGGCTGCTTCGAGTCGCGTCGTAGGTCGCGGTCCGTTTCCACATCTGCAAAAATGATTCCTGAAGGACATCCTCGGATTCATTTTGGTCGTGTAAGATCGCGTAGATCATCGAAAAAAGACCGGGTGCGAAGCGATCGTAGAATGTGGTAAAGGCGCGCTCATCGCCCGACCTCATCTGCCGGATCAATTCCATGTCCTCGGGATTCGGCACGCGAACCGGGCGGCTTCCCGACTTCTCCGGTTCGGAGCCTTGGGAGAAAATGGAAGAGTCGGTCGCCACGCTGCACGCACCTGATCGAAGAATTGCGACTACGCAAGGATTCTTGAGCGAGCTTTTTCAGCGGCCGATGGTTACGAGCGGCCTTGGAAGAACTTCCTTTCACACCCTTAAGACGCTGCTCACTGCCGGTTAGATGCATTCCTTGCGAAGCGCAGGGCTGGCGGTTGACAAGAGAAGCTCCCTGCGGTTCACTGGGATTCGGTTTGCCTCCTCGAAAGTCTTCTCTTTCGAGGCGTCCCGTTTCGCTCCCTCGCGCGACGCAGATCTGCCCGGCGACCTCCTTTTGGTAGCAATTCATCACATCCCCATTCCATGGCGGGACATAGTAAGTGGTCAAAGGTCAAGCGCGCCAAAGGTGCGCTCGACGTCAAACGCGGCACGATCTTCAGCAAATTTTCCAAGGAGATCAGCGTCGCGGCGCGCCTCGGCGGCGGCGACCCGGCGGCGAACCCGCGGCTTCGGAGCGTGATCGAGATGGCCCGGGCGCAGAGCATGCCTAACGACAACATCGAGCGCGCGATCAAGCGCGGGACCGGCGAAGGCGTGGACCAGGCACATTTCGAAGAAATCATTTACGAAGGCTATGGTCCGGGCGGAGTGGCTGTCCTGCTCGAAGTCACGACCGACAACAAGAACCGGACGGCCGCGGAAATACGGCACATTTTTTCTAAGAACCACGGCAATCTCGCGACCAGCGGGAGTGTTTCTTACATGTTTCGCAAAAAAGGACAGATCACCGTGCCGCGAGATACGATTGAGGAGGAGCGCCTCTTCGAACTGGCCTTGGAAGCCGGGGCGGAGGAGTTGACAACGGAGGAGGAACAGTATGTTATCCTTACTTCCCACGATCAGCTCTACGCCGTAGCCGAGGCGCTCAAACACGCGAGCGTCAAGATCGATGGGCAAAAGTTTACTTTCATTCCCGACACGACTGTTCATGTCGTCGACGAGGAGGCCGCGCTGCAGGTCCTGCACCTCTGCGAGAGCCTCGAAGACGACGACGACGTCCAAAACGTCTATTCCAATTTAGATATTCCTGAAGAGGTGCTGGCGAAACTGCCAGCCTGACAATCGCGAGACGACACTCCGTCGTCCTGCCTCGACGAAAGCCGGTTTCAATTATGAGCGAAGAATCTGAAAACAAGCCTACCCAGGCACCCGCCGCCCCATTCCGGAGACGCCGCCCTTCGCGCCGGCGGTCCGGTCGTCGCAACGACGGGCACGCTCCCGGCAACTTCAATCAATCAGGAGGCGACAAGCCGGGACGCACGGACGGGCCCGACGTTCTGGAAGACGACGAATCGCGGGAAACCGAGCGCCGGCGGGAAGATGCCGCGCAATTTGTCGAGGCGACCGACGTGTCGGGCGACCACAGATCGAACGACGATCGGCAAGACCGGCCGCAGGATGGCGCGGTGAACGGCGATCAGCCTCCACGAGAACCGGAGTTTGGCGAGGGTATCATCGAGATTTCCGGCAAAGGCTTCGGCTTTCTGCGCGACGCGAAACGCAACTTCGTCCAGACCCCTCAGGATATTTTTGTGACCCCGGAAATCGTCCGGCGTTTCCAGCTCCGTGATGGCATGTGGGTCCATGGCGAAACCCGCCGCGGCAACCGCGGACCGCAGCTCACTCGGCTGCTCAAAATCAACGACGAAGAACCGACTAAGTATCAGGATCTGCGGCCCTTCGAAGAGCTCACGACGATCAACCCGAACGAACGGATCAAGCTGGAGACAGTTCCCGATCGTTATACGACACGCGTGATGGATTTGATGACGCCGCTTGGCAAAGGCCAGCGGGGTCTGATCGTCGCCCCACCGCGCA
>JBPCLI010000025.1:0-27190 GCA_051003415.1 Chthoniobacterales bacterium
GCGAAGGATTTGAAGGCTCGCAGGATTACGACCTTGTCCTGCGTTGCGTGGAACAGCTCGAGGCGCGCCAGATCCGCCACATTCCGCGCGTGCTTTATCATTGGCGGATGGTGACCGGAAGCGTGGCGGCCGCGCCCGACGCCAAACCGTATGCGCGCGAGGCCGCGCGCCGCGCCATTGCCGAGCATCTGGAACGGCAGAAGATCGCGGGCAAGGTGGAAGCGAATCCGGAAAATCCGGAAGCGCACCGGGTCGTGTATTCGTTAGGGGAAAATGTTCCTGCGGTCTCGATCATTATCCCGACGCGCGACCGGGTGGAACTCCTGCAGCACTGCCTGGAGAGCATCCGCGCTAAAACCGACTACGCGGAATATGAATTTCTCATCGTCGACAATGGCTCACGTGAAAAGGAGACGCTCGATTTCCTCCAGGGCCTCGAGCGCGGCGGTGAAGCTCGCGTCCTGCGTGACGACGGTCCCTTCAATTTCAGCCGCCTAACGAATGCAGGCGCGGCTGCGGCCGGCGGAGAAATCCTGCTCTTTCTGAACAACGATATCGAAGCGATCGAACCCGGCTGGCTGCGCGAGATGGTGAGTCACGCAGCCCGTCCCGAAGTTGGCGCGGTCGGGGCGCGCCTCTGGTTTCCCGATGGCACGTTGCAACACGGTGGCGTGATCGTGGGGCTCGGCGGTGTCGCCGGCCACGCCTTTCCCCACCTCAAGCGAGGTCGAGGCGGCTATTTCAGCCGGGCGCAGTTGCAGCAAAATATTTCTGCAGTGACCGGGGCTTGCCTGGCGGTTCGGAAAGAGCTGTTCGAAAAATTCGGCCCCTTCGATGAAACGAATCTCTCGATCAGTTTCAACGATATCGATTTTTGCCTGCGTTTGCGGGCCGCCGGTTACTGCAATGTCTGGACGCCGTTCGCCAATTTGATCCACGCCGAGTCTGCCTCTCGCGGACATCAGCCGACGAAGAAAGAGCAGGCGCATTTCGTGCTGGAAGCCACGTTTATGCAGCAGAAATGGGGTTTCGAGCTGCTGGGCGATCCCTATTACAACCCTAACCTGTCTCTCAACCTGCCCGGGTTTGAGTTGGCCGTTCCGCCGCGTCTCGTGCGCTAGACGCTCCGCTCCGCAAAGCAAGCTCTTCCGCCGCGGCTATAGAAACTTACTAGAACTGCACCCCCGTGATTACCGCGCGGACCACTATCAAAGAAAGGTTAATTACGAGCTGTAATGCGACGAGGACGAAAAACAATCGGCGAGAGCTGTGTTGCCAAAGCCACCAAACGCCAAGACACAGCAAAAGACCGAGCAGAGATTGATAGCCGTGAAAGACGGGCAACGCTACACAGCTGAAAACCGCAAGGATTAGCAATGCTGGTGCGACAAACCCATACCAGAGCCATGACGTGCCGCGTAGATCCTCAGTGCACTGGGCCACCGCCGGATAGACTAGCACCGGGCCAACAACGCCAGGAATACAGACGGTCCAGTTATTGTAAACTGCTTGAAGGTCAAATGGATAGACCGCCATCATCATGGGAGATACAAGGCAAAATAAGTTATAGAGGCGGATCCATACGAAATTAACCGGAGATGCCCAGGCTGCTTCCGTGCCCGAGCCGGCGAAATTCTGACTGACCAAGTCGGAAGGTATTTGGAGGATGAACTTCGTCCAAACAATCCAAGGCACGAGGAGCAAACCAAAGCTCAGGCCATAAACACACGCCGAGGCGATAGCACGCCGCCATTCCGGCCGCCACCTCGCCAGGTAATAGAGACCGCCACAGGCCGCGAAGACGATCGCGTAGGGGTGAGAATGATAAGCCAGTGCCATGAGCGCCCCAACCAAAATAGGACTGCCACCACGTCGTATCGAGGTCCACGCTAATAGGATGAAAAAACCGGCGAGAGCTTTAGGCCAGGTATAAATTGTTTGCGTCAAAAAGTATGGATTAGTGACGTACAAAAGAGTGGCATATGGGAGAGAGACATTTGCTCCGAGGCCGGAGCAAAAGACAAGCAGGCCGACAAGCAGTAGCGAGTTTAGGAACAAACCGATGATCGCAAACTGTTCGAAATAATAATCGGTATTCAGTTTCGATATATCGGGCCACTCGCGGCCAATGTAGCTGTACTTGCCGAGGCGCGGATGATCGTGCGGTGCACCGAGCGCGACACGGAATGGCAGCGAGACGAGCGACATCATTATGGTCCGATTCGTAACTTCGTTTCCTGGCAAGATCGGCCGCTCACGCTTGAATGAAACGCCGCGCAGAAAAAATTCGGCAACGGCAAAGGGAATATAGTTATCGACCGGGAGTCCCGTCAGATACTGGATCTCTACGTTCGTCGTGTGAGTCTTAAAGATATAGAGTCCATCGGGTAACACCTCTGGAAAACGCACTTTGACGTGGAGAACTCCCAAGCCGAAAACAAGCAGCAACGCCCAGAGCGCTAGCGAAATCTTGGTCGCTTTTGACAACGACGAATGGAATTCACCGAGGAGATTGCGCCTAAGAAAATATAACAGGGCCAGGATGGTAATAGCTACGAGCCCCATCACAAAAAGCCAACGGAGCCCGGGAATGGCCGCGATCAAACAGCCAAGAAGCGCGTGCAAAAGAACTCCTGCAGCTGCACCGTAGCCGAGTAGTTCCAAGCCTCTTAGTTTCGTGAAGCGATGGAGACAAGCAATCCCGTTCGAGAAGATCGAGACCACGACCCACACCAAGAGCAAGAATCCGGCGCCGAACCCCATTTCCGGGAATCTAGGTTGCCCGCCCTGCTACAACAAGAGTTTTGGTTAATCGGAACGCGAGAGGCGCACGGAATCAAGATCGTTAACGTCGTCTTCCTGCCGACCCGAGCATCAACCCAGCAAGGTGTGTGGTCGTCGTAGTGTCACCGGAAGGGAGTCTGACAATCTGTTCCACCTCCAATGAAACCGATGCGCCTCTCGGGCTATTGTGCTGTTTAGCGAGATAGCTGGCAAGTGCATCCATCGGCGGCCGGTCGCAAGCAAAACCTTGCGGACGTTTTCCATCCGCGCGCTCTTAATTGTTAGACCTGGCTACGCTTAAACTTCCGCCGTCAGTTCGACGTCGACCGGGCGCTCTTTCTTGCTCAGCGCACGGCGCAACTTCGAGAGGGCAATGTTCTGCAATTGACGAATCCGCTCGCGCGTCACGCCGAATTTCTTGCCGACTTCCTCGAGCGTCTTCGGCTTGCCGCCGTCGAGTCCGAAGCGCGAAAAGATGATCTTGCGTTCGCGATCGTCGAGAACGTCGAGCAATCCACCGACTTCGTTGCGGAGGTTTTTGTCCCTCAGCAATTCAAACGGCGTCTGCGCTTCTTCGTCGCCTACGATCTCGCCGAATTCCGTCGAGTCATCGTCGCTGATCGGCGCGTCGAGCGACGCAGGGCGAATCGAAACGGTCTTCAACTGCGAGACTTTGCCCGCGGCGATGCCGATTTCTTCCCCGAGCTCGTCGTCGGTCGGTTCGCGGCCGAGTTCCTCGCTCATCTGGAGCGATACACGGCGCATTTTGGAGATTTTGTCGACGAGGTGCACCGGCAACCGGATCGTTTTGCTCTGGTTGGCCAGGGCGCGCTTGATCGACTGCTTGATCCACCACGCGGCGTAGGTGCTGAGCTTTCCGCCCTTCGCGGGATCGAAACGTTCCACGGCCTTCATCAGGCCGATGTTTCCTTCGGAAACGAGGTCGAGCAGCGGCAACCCGAGGTTGGCGTAATCGTGCGCGATTTTCACGACGAGACGCAAGTTGGAGCGGATCATCAAGGCGCGAGCTTCCTTGTCGCCTTTTTTAATTTTGGCGGCGAGCTCGATCTCTTGTTGCGGTGTAAGGAGGGGGATTTGCCCGATCTCGCGCAGGTAAATCTTTATCCCAGTGTCGCTATCTTCAGCGGCCATATAAGTTCTCATGAATTAGGTCCAAAGTAAGGTGGTGAGGGCACAAACGTCGGGAGATTTCGAATTCCCGGTATTTGTGAAATGCGTGTTGTAGCATCGAAGCAACTACTTAACAAGGTTAAATATCGGAATAAAGACAGTGTTCGGATGCTTCTCGTTCATTTCTTTTCCGTCATTTTTTGCCCCGTTTGGAATCGTCTAAGTTTCCGAGGATAAGATGCTGAACAGAAGCGCTTTATTCTGTCTCCAGACTCGTCAATCTCGCCGCCTACCTAAGTGATTCGTTTGCACAAACTTTCAGGACGCCTTTTTCGCGGGCCCGCCAAAACTTCGGCCAGCACGCTAACCGCGATCTTGGCGGGGGAGTCTGCCCCGATATCGAGCCTGATCGGCGCGTGGACCCCGGAATCTGGGTCGTCTTCGCGCAACGAGAAGGTCTTGAGTAAGGGGCGCTTTTCACGAAGCAGAGAAGCGCATCCGCGACCGCAAGCGCTTCGAACTTTTCGCCGCCGATTGTTCCACTCGTTAGGTCATCAAGATAAACGAGCATTTTCGCTCCAGCCTCGCGAGGGACAAAACCCTTCATTGCGACCACCGTGACGAGGGCGCACGGTTTGGCGCCTGCCGCGCGGCGACCACTTCGGCGAAGAACGCGTCCGTCATCATTTATCGCGCTCGAGACTGACCGGCCATTTGGCAAGCCGGGAAAATGCCAGTTCGCGCGAAAGGAAGTCGCGAGAATCCGATCCGCTGTCTCCGGCAAAGTCGTATATTCGTATTTCGGAGAGCCTTCGAAACCGGAGCCGGTCGATTTCAAGATGACAAGGTCGCGCACGCCAGCGCTCAACTCGCTCGCATCCGCCGTGCAAAACGCCCGGGCGAAACGCCGCGCCTCACTCCCCGCCGCGAAAGTATGCGGATGCGGTTTGCCGTCCACTTCGGGCCGGTTCGAGGCCCGCTCCGTGATCTCGATCGTGGCCTGGCTCACTTGTTCATGGCGCCGGACGAAATGTTCGCCGACGAAGGCGGCGAACCGCTCGAGGTCCTCCGCAAGGTGCTGCTTGGCGAAGACATTGACCGTGTTCTTGATCGTGTCAGTCGGAACGACTTTCGAGTTGTCACTCCGCCGTGTAGGAAATCTTAAAATCGCCTGCCAGAAGGGCCTACACATCGATCTCCCGAATGGCGTGAATCGATCCCTCGCGCAGGATTTTCAGCACCCGCACCTGCGCTTTTCCATATCGTCGTTCGATCAGTTTCGCCATTGCGCCCCAGGACTAAATCATTTAGTCCGAAAGCGACGATGCTAAAGCTGGCCAAGCTAAACGCACTCGATTTGGAGCAATTGACCCTTCGCTTGCGCCCCGTTTTCGAGCACTCGCCTTGGGTCGCCGCCCGCACCGCCAAGGACCGCCCCTTTGCCGACCTGGCGGCGTTGCACCGCGCCCTTTGCCACACCGTCCACGCCGCGAACGAAGATGAGAAGCTCGCACTGATCCGAGCGCATCCAGATCTGGTCGGGAACGCCACCCTGACTAACGAATCGCGGGCTGAACAAAAAAGCGCCGGCTTGGACGATCTTTCCGCCGAAGAAAGCGACCGCTTTCGAGAATACAACGAACGCTACCAGGCGAAATTTGGTTTTCCTTCGTCATCTGCGCGCGCTTGAACAAAAAAGAAGCGATCCTGGAAGCGTTTCCCATCCACCTGGAAAATTCCAGGGAGCAGGAAATCGACACCGCCCTCGGCGAGATCTGCAAATCGCGGAGCTGCGCCTGCGCGACCTGGTGGCATGAGCCTGACCACCCACGTTTTACCGGCATGAGCACCTCCGCCGGGTCGATACCCTGCTCGACGCGGGCGATGCGATAAATCTCGGGATCGCGCGCGGCGGGAGTTTCCCCGGGCGACGGTTTTCCTTGAAGATCAGAGGCGGCGAGGGCGGTGCAATGGGCACGCGAGGGCGGGTGCGTTCCCCGGAATTGAGGCGGCGCAACTCTCAGCGCGCGAGGGTGACCGAGGCGACGACGTGCCACGCCGCGACGTCAGCCGCGGTCGCGACCGGGACGCGACAGCGGACGGCTTGCACGGCATCGAAGCGAATCGTGCGGAATGGAATTTTTATCGAGGCCGCGAGCTCCGCCTGCTTTTCGACGGAAATTTTCTGGTAAAGCAGGCTCAGGTGTGGATCGAATGGCTGCTGGTCCTCCGCGCCTAACGAATTACGCAGTTGCTCGAGCGGGGATATGGAAACGAAGCGGAGAAAGAGTGTGCGGGTGAATTCACGGGTGTAGTCGACCTCGGCTGCGCGCAATTCAATCGGCGCGGCGTCGAGTCCCGCGAGAAGCCGGTGCGCTTGGGCTTCGTCATCTGGCCCGGCGGTGAGGGTGAGATGAGGAGCGACGAGAGGAGCTTCGTGCTGCGCGACCAGGCGACTCATGACTTCGCAAAAAAATTCGCGCGCGGGAGACGCTGGCATCAGCCAATAGGCCAGCACCGTGGACGAGCGAAGCGGCTGCGACATGAGGCGACTTTGCATGAAATTTTGCAGGCCGCGAGTAGCGTCCTGCCATGCCGACTAATGTCCTCGGGACTGAATTACGCGCCTGCTGTTCCAATCAGGTGACCGGTTTTTATCGCGACGGTTATTGTCGGACGGGGCCGGAGGATACCGGCCTGCATACGGTCTGCGCGGAAATGACGCGCGATTTTCTCGATTACTCGGTCCTGATGGGGAACGATCTGGTCACGCCGCATCCGGAATGGGGTTTTGCCGGGTTGGAGCCGGGCGATCGCTGGTGCATCTGCGTTTCGCGCTGGAAACAGGCACTCGATCGCGGGGTGGCGCCGCCGGTCGATCTTGAGGCGACGCACGCGTCGGCGCTGGAGTTTGTCTCGCTCGAGGAATTAAAGGCGCAAGCGGTGCGCTGATGTTGTGGCCGGGGGCGGCGACCCCGGCGAGAACGGCTACGCCACCCGCCAAACCAACCAGGGACAGCGCCTAACGACGCCGGCCGCGCACACCCATCGCGCCGAGGAGCGAACGCGTGAGGGTTCCAGTGATGTTCACCGCCACGCTCCGGAGGACGCTGCGCGCGACAGTGCTGCCAAGGATTTCGCCGATGACGTTTCTCTCCGGTGCGGCCGGAGCGGCGGGACGCGCATAAGGTGCCTCGGTGGCGGGAGCAGAGGAGTCGTTAGGCACACCGAGAGCGGCATTCAATTCCGCGGTCCGCGGGGCGCCGGCTTCCGGGGTGAAGGTCTTGCGTGCCGCCCCGCCAAGGCGCTGCGCCTGTCCGGGCGACGCGGCGGTCGCGATTTTTCCACCGAGAATTTCGTAGGCGCTTTGGGCATCGAGGGCGGTGTTGTATTTCTGCGCGAGCTCGGAGCGGTTTACGATTTCCTGCAACTCGTTAGGCTCGAGCGGGCCCATCCGGGAGCGCGGCGCGCAGAGCAGGGTGGCGGCGAGCGGAGTTGGAATGCCGCGCTCGTCGAGCACGGTGACGAGTGCTTCGCCAATCCCGAGATCGGTGAGGAGTTGCTCGGTGTCGTAAAACTCGGTCTCGGGATAATTGCGCGAGACGGCCTTGATCGCGGTCCGGTCCCGGGCGGTGAAGGCGCGGAGGGCGTGCTGCACTTTCATCCCGAGCTGTCCGAGGACGTCGTCAGGGATGTCGGTCGGCAATTGCGTGCAGAAGAAAATTCCGACGCCTTTCGAGCGGATGAGTTTGATGACGGTTTCGATCTCGTTGAGAAGGGATTTCTCGGCGTCGTCGAAGATGAGGTGCGCTTCGTCGATGAAAAGAACCAGCTTTGGTTTCTCGAGATCGCCGACTTCGGGGAGCGTGGCGTAGAGTTCGGCCAGCATCTGGAGCATAAAGGAGGAAAAGAGCTTGGGGCGATTCTGCATGTCGGTGAGACGGAGGATCGAGATTCCGCCGAAGCCATCGACCACGCGCATGAGGTCAGGCATCTCAAAGGAGGGTTCGCCGAAAAAGTCCTCGGCCCCCTGCTGCTCGAGCTCGATCAGCTTGCGCAGAATGAGCGCGGTCGAGGTTGTCGGGACGAGTCCGTACTCGGCGGTGACGTTGGCCTTTGCATCTCCGGTGATGTACTCGAGGACCTTCTTGAAATCCTTCAGGTCGAGAAGCGGCAGGTGTTTGTCGTCACAAAATTTGTAAACCAGAGCGACGAGACTTGACTGGGTTTCGTTCAGTCCAAGCATGCGGGAGAAAAGGAGCGGACCGAACTCGAGGACGGTCGCGCGCAGCCGCCCGCCGGGTTCGCTGGAGAGAGTGAGGAATTCCACCGGGTAGGCGCTCGGCGACCATTCGGAGCCGATTTTCTTATGGCGTTCAGTGACGCTGTCGGAGGGGGTTCCGGCCATCGCGAGTCCGCTCAAATCGCCTTTGATGTCCATGAGCAAGGTCGGCACGCCAGCCTCCGAAAGTTGCTCGGTGATCATTTGCAACGTCTTGGTTTTCCCCGTTCCGGTCGCGCCCGAGATAAGCCCGTGGCGATTCATCGTGCGCAAGGGCAACCGGACCGGCGCCTCGGCGAAGACCTGGCCAGCGCGCGTGGCGGCACCGAGCAGGATGGCATCACCTTTAAATGAATAGCCGCCCTGGATCGTGGACACGAAGTCGCTCTTGCTCATGGAGCGAGGATAGGTTTTGGCCCTGCCAAGCGCAAGCTGCGCGGTCTCGCCTGACAAGCTACGGCTTCTTGAAAAGGAATCGAAACCGGTTTTTACCGTAAGGGACGCGCCGCTCGCCGACTGTTCGATGAACCATCGCAGCGCCTCGGTCGTACCTCCGGATAAACGTCGTGGGCGTCCCGGTAACTTTCGAATCGCACTTTGCGGAAGCCATTCGATTTCATCGAACGCTCCACCCAATGGATCATTGACGAATCAGCGATCGTATCCGTCGTGCCGCTGCTGAGAAAATCGGGACCAACTTCTAGGCGTAGGGCGGGCTCATGTGCTTGGCCGCGTCGCTCGGGGTGTGTCCGTTGCAACCGCCCATGAGCAGGCCGATGACCTTCGGCCCACCTTTGAGAAGCGCGCCTTCGACCAACCCATGCAATAAGTGCAACCAGCCAAAACCTCTTGACGTAAATGACAGATAACATGCATTCTGATTACGTTACCACGGCCTCGATGCCGCGTCCCTGCTCCCCAATCTAATTTATGGCTCCAAAGAAACATCCAGTCATTATCCTCGGCGGAGGCCCAGCCGGCGCCGCCACGGCAATGTATTTGCTCCGAACGGGCATCACACCGGTGATCGTCGAACGCGATGATCACCCTCGCTACCATGTGGGCGAGTCCCTTACGGGGGCAAGTCAGATTGCCCTAAGAGAACTCGGTCTCGGGCCGGCGCTCGACGCCCAGAATTATCCCGTGAAACACGGCGCAGTCTTCTACGGGCCGGAGGGAAAAAACGATTTTTGGGTGGGACTCGTCCGGCGCAATGAAGAAGGCGTGCAGGTGCCAAACTACACCTGGAACGTAATGCGGAGCACGTTTGACAAGATCCTTTTCGATGCGGCAATCGAGCGCGGCGCCATCTGGGTCAAGGCGACTGCGGTCGCTCCGATTGTGGAGAAGGACGTAGTTGTTGGATTGAGCATCCGCACTCCAGATGGGGCCACCGATAAGCTCTATTCCGAGGTTCTGATCGATGCCTCTGGCTGCGCCACATTCCTCGCCAACCATCGCGTAACCGGCAAAAAAGAGCCCGGCGCTTCCGACAAGCAGATTGCCTTGTTCACCCAATTCGCCAACACCATCCGCGACGACGGCGCTGAGCTGTCCCAGCAACCGGGCAACACCCTCCTCTATTACCAGGCGAAACATTACTGGGCCTGGTTCATCCCGGTAAATGACGAAATCACCAGCGTGGGCGTCGTCTTCCCGACTGCTTATTTCAAGAAGACCGGCATGACCAAAGAGCAGATGATGCTCCACGAATGCCGGAACATGACCCCGGTGCTCTCCGAGCGCCTGCCCGACCTGGCCCCGCAGGAGCCGATTCATGCCATTCCGAATTTTTCCTATCGCGTCCGCGACTACACCGGCAAAGGATTCCTCTGCGTCGGCGACGCCCACCGCTTCATCGATCCGATTTTCGCCTACGGCGTTTACTTTGGAATTCAAGAGGGCCAGTTCGCAGCCGACGCGATCGCGGCGCATCTTTCCGGCGAGATTAAAACGAACGGCAACCCGTTCGCCGACTTCGAAGCCCTCTGCGATGAAGGCAACGATGTGGTCGAGGACGTGATCGGTGTGCTCTGGGAATATCCGCTCGCTTTCCAGCGAATTGTGACCTGGAGAGACAAGGTCGATTCGCTCGATCTCCTGGCCGGCAGAATTTACGGCGAAGAAGCGCGGAAAAACCCCGCCCGGCTTGCGATGCGCAAACTGATGGCGACGCGGGAACGGGAGAGGGCGGAGGCCGCGGCGGCGATGGCGAGCGCGCGTAGTCCCGAACTCGCCTCCGTCGCCTAGTCGCCAGGGCCGAAGCGAGCGCTTTCCCGTTGGCGGGCCGTGCGTAAATTCGCCGCATGCCGCGCGGACTGTCGCCACGAATTCCTAAGACGGGGCCGAATGGGATCGCCCATCATCTCGTGCTCATCGACCAAGCGCCGCTGCGCGACCGGGTCGCGGAGGAATGCTCGGAAGCGATGGCTCGACTGGAGCGTGCACGGGCCGGTTGGCATCATTTCGAGCGAAAAGATAAACCGGCCTTTGCCAGGTGGCTGGCGCGGGAATTTGGGGCGCTCCTGAGCAAGGCGCGCGAGGTCGAAATTCAGATTCGCGATTACCAGGCTCTCATCCATGAGGTGGAGATGGAAATGCGGCGCGGGTTCCAAGACGCGCATCGCGCTTATCAACGAGTATTGTTTCGCCGGGCCAATCCGACGGCCGACCAGGTGGAAGAGGACGCGACGGAGTGCGGGAATCAGGGAGTGGCCCGCAAACTAACCGATTTCGAGAAGGAAGCTCTCTTCCAAGACTGGGTGAAGCGTTCGTTAGGCACAAATCCCGATAAAATGGACGACGAGGCGTACTCTGCCTCCTTCGAAGCTTTCAAATCGCACATGTTTCGACTCCCTGCCGAGGAACAACAGCAGCCACGCAACGCCCCGCGGCCGAGGGCGCAGGAGCGGCCGCCCAGAAAGGATGAGTCCGAAACCGGAGTCGAGACGCCCGACGAAGTGGATGCGCGAGTGAAGGAGCTCTATCGGCGGCTCGTTAGGCGTCTTCATCCCGATCTGCGCGCGGATGGAAGCGCGGCCGTCTCCGCGCTTTGGCACGAGGTGCAGGAGGCCTACGCGGCGAGCGACGTTGCCCGCATGGAAATTCTGCTCGCACTGAGCGACATCGAAACGAACCGCACGGCAGACCAGTCGCTTTCGCAGATGCGGGCTGTCCGGGCGGAATTGAAGCGGGCGCTGCAGGCGCTGGAGAAAAGTCTGCTGGAGGCGGAAGGCGAAGACGCCTGGGACTTCGCGCGGATGGGTCCGACGGCAGATCTTCGTCGGCGCGTGGAACGCGAACTAAAATCAGACCTCGCGAGACGATCGCAACGTCTTGATCTTCTCGCCCGGACGATCTCCGAATGGGCCCAGGGCCCCATGCACAACGGCGTATTCCGAGTGGCTCGTTAGGCTCAGACTTTACGCCTCAACACTTGCGCGAGAGGGCGAGCGAGGCTTAGGTCTCGTCCCGCGATCGTGCCTCGTGGTGTAATGGTAGCACGAGAGATTCTGGATCTCTTTGTCAAGGTTCGAGTCCTTGCGAGGCAGCGTCGCCGCTAAAGGTAGACTTCGACCAAGCCGACCCCGGTCCCTTGGCCGGCATCATGCACTACTGCCGTGAAGCTGTCGGGCGCGAGCGCGGTCACAACAGCTGCCTCCAGATCGATCATCGGCGCCAGATTAGTGTCCTGGATTTCCCGGCCTTGGCTCGAACGCCAATCATCATTCGCGGCGACTTGGGCGCCGTTCGAGTCGTAGATTTCGAGGGCGGGATTGGGCAGGTAGTTTGCCACGCCAAAGGGAACAAGTGATGGGCCCAGCGCGCGAACGATTACCTTCGTCGTGTCGTTCCCGCCGATGATGAATCCACCGACCATGACATCCTGCGGAGCCGAGATGTCGGTGCGGGTGGAAATGTTCCGATGCGAGAATTGCCCGGCGTCAGGTCGCAGACTTCGCGACCAGCGCGGCCCCGGACGATCCATTCACGCCCTCCAGGGCTCGGGTGGAAAATTTTCCATTAGTAGAGGCGCGTCTCTCCCCCTTACCCGGAAGGAACGCCGACTTCACGTCGCGGGCGAATCCTCGGCGCGATCCCGACGCGCTCGGAAGAAGCTTTGCAAAAGCGCGGCACAGTCTTCGCCCAGGACGCCGGGAACGACATCGCACTGATGGTTCAGCGACAGATTTTGCAGGAGGTTCAGAAGACCCCCTGCGGCGCCGCCACGCGGATCCGCGCACCCGAACACGACCCGCCGGATCCGGACGTGGACGAGCGCGCCGGCACACATCGGGCATGGCTCTTTCGTGACAAAGAGATCGCAATCCGTTAGCCGCCAATCGCCCACCGCGGCCTCGGCCTGCGTGAGCGCGAGCATTTCGGCATGCGCGGTCGCATCCTTCAACAGCTCGACCTGATTGAAGGCCCGACCGATGATCCGCCCCTCGCGCACAACCACGGCACCGATAGGCACTTCCTCAGCCTCGTAGGCACGCACCGCCAAGCGCAACGCCTCGCTCATGAAATAGGCGTCGCTTTGCAGATCGATGATCGATTCCATTTTGTCGCAGTTTTTTTGAAATAGTCTCTCGCTTCCGCTAAAGAACCCGGAGATGACATCTCACAAAGAAAAGTTTCATCCAATTCGTTCCTGGGGGCCGCTTTTCGTGCAAAGTTTCAAAGACTCGATGGCGGATCGCGCGCTCCGTTTCAGTGCGGCGCTCGCTTACTACTCGATTTTTGCGATGGCGCCGTTGATCATCATTGCGATCGCCGTGGCCGGGCTGGCTTTTGGCGAGGAAGCGGCCCGCGGCCAGATCTACCAGCAGATCGAGTGGCTCCTCGGGCCCAGGGGCGCATCGGAAATCCAGGCTCTGATTCAGGCTTCGAGCGATCCGCAAAAAAGTTTGCTCGCCACCATCATCGGCGTGATTACGCTTCTCATCGGGGCCTCAGGAGTTTTCGGCCAGTTAAAGGACGCGCTCAATTCCATTTGGGGAGTCATGCTCAAGCCCGGCGGTTTCATGGCGTCGCTGAAGGCCTACCTCCTTAATTTCTCGATGGTCCTGGGGGTTGGCTTCCTCCTCATTATTTCCTTGCTCCTCAGTGCTGTGTTGCAGGCGGTCAATAACGTCCTGACCGGCTATCTTCCGATCCCAAGTTTCGTCGCACCGCTGACCGCGGTAGTCAGTTTCTTCGTGCTCGTGCTGCTCTTTGCGCTCATCTTCAAGGTCTTGCCCGATGTCGTGATCGGTTGGAAGGACGTCTGGATCGGCGCCAGCGTGACGTCGATTCTTTTCACGGCCGGGAAATATCTGATCAGCCTCTACTTGGGGACAAGCAGCGTCGCTTCCAGTTTCGGCGCGGCAGGCGCTCTGATTCTGATCCTGGTCTGGATCTACTATTCCACGACGATTTTCTTGCTAGGCGCGGAGTTCACCAAAGTCTACGCCAGCCGCTACGGCTCGGGAATTAATCCGGCCCCAAACGCCTGTTTCGTAAGCCAGGCAACCCGTGCGGATCAGGGCCTCGTCACGGACGAGAATAAGTCGGCCGAAGCCTCTACCTAACGATTAATCTCGCGTCCGCTGGGCTTGCATCCGGCCGGGTATCGCGCTAGGACGAAATATCAAGATATGAAGCCTCTCGCTCTTGCCCTCGTCGCCTCCTGCCTGGCTTTGGTCAACGTGGGCGCAGCCACCGAACAGGAAATCGTCGATCAATCGGTCGAGATCCTGCGCGACTTCCGGCAGATTCCCGAAAGCGAGATTCCGCCGCGCGTCCTGAGTGATGCGCGCGGCCTTGCCATCATCCGCGTCTTGAAAATCGGCTTCGGCGTCAGCGGCAAAGGCGGCGAAGGCGTTGTCGTGGCCCGGACCCCACATGGTTGGTCGGGCCCCTCTTTCATCGGCCTGGGCGGCGCCGGCTGGGGCCTGCAAATCGGCGCGCAGGTTTCGGATTTTATCTTCGTCCTCAACAACGACGCCGCGGTTCGCGCCTTCTCACGCGACGGCAATGTGAAAATCGGGGCGGACGTGAGCGCCGCGGCCGGACCGGTCGGACGCGACTTGCAGGCCGCAGTGACGCCGACGGCGGCGGTTTACACTTATAGTCGCAGCAAAGGCCTCTTCGCCGGCATTTCGCTGGAGGGCGCAATCATCGGCACCCAGAAAACGGCCAACGTCCGCTACTACGGCCGGGTCGTGAGCGCGCGCTCGGTCCTGAGCGGCCGCGTCGCGCCGACCTTCGGGGCACAACGATTGCTCGACACCCTCAGCCGCTATTAGGCGGCGGACGGTTTTTCCTTTACAGGCTGGAAAGGATTGCGGCACGGTCGCCTCGTGCGGGTTTTCGTCTGTCTTCTTTGCCTAACGATTTGCTCCGGCGTCGCACGCGCCCAGGAGCAGGAAAACAAACTGGTCGATCGGCTCCTCAAGCCCGATATGACGCTTGCTAATTCGGCGCAGAACAAGCAATTCACTGGTACCGGGACGACCCCGGTGGACAAGAAGTTCGAGGCGAAATCTTTTTCCTCCGGCGATAAGCGGACGACGAAGAGCTTCACGGGTGGGAAGAGTTTTTCTGCAAAAGGTTACGAGACCGGAAAATCGAGCAGGGTCGAGAAGGGGGTAAACACAGCTGGCGAGCCTGCTTATGCCAAGATCAAGTTTGCGACCCAGACGAGCGCGCTCCTGCGGACCGCAGCCGACGAAGGCAAAGTCGCGCGGACGCACGAGTATTCGGAGAGCCGCCCCTTTCTTGGGAAAGGAACCCGGCAGAAAATTCTAAGCCAGCAAGACAAGCCGCTCACGATCGACGAAGTTCGCGAGCTCTTGAACAAGAGCAAGTAGCTTCCCTCGCGGGTTGAAGCCGCGCGAAGCTGACGCACCTTGCCGGATGGATCCTGCCGACTCGTTCGACCGCCTCAAACTGGGCGCGGCGCAAATCATCAGCGAAGAAGAGCTGCGCCAGAAGCTTTCGTTAGGCAGGCCGCTTCGGGTCAAGCTGGGAGTCGATCCGACAAGCGCCGACCTCCATCTCGGCCACACGCTTGTGCTGCGAAAGTTGCGTCAATTCCAAGACCTCGGACACGAGGCCGTTCTTATCATCGGCGATTTCACCGCCATGATCGGAGACCCAAGTGGACGTTCCCTCACCCGTCCGCAACTCACCCACGAACAGGTCCTGGCCAATGCTGAAAGGTATCGCTCCCAGGCCTTCAAGGTGCTCAATGAGAAGCGCACCCGGGTTGTCTTCAACGGCGACTGGTTCAAGAAAATGTCGTTTGCGGAAGTGATCCGTCTCAACAGCCGCGTCACGCTCCAGCAGATGCTGCAGAGGGAGGATTTCAAGGAACGGATCGAACAGCAGCAGCCGATTCGGGCGCATGAAATTCAATATCCGATCATGCAGGGCTGGGACTCGGTTGAGGTCCAGGCCGACGTGGAACTCGGCGGCACCGACCAGTTATTCAACATCCTGGTCGGGCGTGATCTGCAAAAAGAAGAAGGCCAGCCGCAGCAGGTCGTCCTTCTCATGCCGATCCTCGAAGGTCTCGATGGCGTGCAAAAGATGAGCAAAAGCCTCGGGAATTATGTGGGAGTAGCCGATGCGCCTAACGAGATGTTTGGCAAGCTGATGAGCATTTCCGACGAGTTGATGGCGCGCTACTATCCCCTGCTCCTGGCGCGTTCCTTGCCTGCCGAAATGCACCCGATGGCGGCCAAAAAAGCTCTCGCCCGTGAAATCGTCGATACCTACCACGGCGCCGACTGCGGGCAAAAAGCGCTGGAGGAATGGGAGCGGCGCTTTAGCGAAAAACGCCTCGATCAGACGGAACTGCCAGAATTTTCTCCGCCGCCGAGCGAGCGCAACCTGATCTCGCTGGTAGCTGCCGCCTACAACACGTCCTTTGGCCTAACGAAGTCGCGCGGCGAAGTGCGCCGCCTCATCGAGCAGGGCAGCGTGCAGTTGCAGGGCGAGAAACTTAAGGACCCGCAGGCAGAAACAACGCTTCGGGCGGGCGACATCCTGCGACTCGATAAGACGCGCGCTGTCCGGATAAAATAAAGAGCGCGACCAGTTGCCCGGTCGCGCTCTTTCCAATGAAGAAACTTCTGTTTCCTTAGGCCGAGAGTGGCTCCAGCATCCCAAAGACTGGCGCGCGTTCCAAAACCGGCGCGGCAATTCCTTCGAAATGCGAACGCAGGCTGCGCAATTCGCCCGTCAGGATCGCATCGACAAATCCGAAGCGCCGGTCAAGCCAGGCGTAGAGCTTATTTTTGATCTCGTAATGCAAGGCGAAGGTGACTTCGGTGCAATCGGGACGCACTTCCTCGAAATCGATCAGGCCCATCATGTCGATGTTTCCGCCCCAGGACTCGAAGGCGAGCTGGTCGGGCGAGTTGCCCTCAATGGTTGCGACCACCGTATGCGCTTTAAAACCCAAAGGGCCTTGGAAGCTGAAATCGAGCGTTTTAGATGACGTCACTGTCGCCTTCGTGACCATCACGAGTTGGCGGCGATAAGATTGAATGCTGGCGAGGCGGCTTTTGCACTCATCCAGCGATTGACTCATGTGAAGGGTTTTTTGTAGCAGCATAGGTTGATCAGGTTGTGCCAGTTGTTTTAGCAATGGCTGTGCCGATCGGGTTTTACCTAGGTGAAACAGTGTCAGACCCCTGTTTTCGTGTTCAATTTCGTGACACAACTGTCACCATATGACCGTCACCCCCGAGCCAATAACGTGCGGATTTCCGGTATCACCTGGCTGAAACGATCGAATTCCCACGTCGGTCCCAGACCAGACCCCGTGATGATCGGCAACGTTAGGCAACTCTTCAGAATTTCAGCGTTGGTCGACATCGCAAGATCCAATTCTCGCGTGAAGTCGTTCAAGATCACCCCGGCGCACGTCAAACCCACCGACTCGACCGCGTGGGCCGTAAGGAGAATATGGTTCAAACAACCGAGCCGATTCTGCGCGACTACGAGGACCGGGAGGCCCAGATCGGCGGCGAGATGGTTGCTGAAATAGTCGGTTGTAATCGGAACCATCCAGCCGCCCACGCCCTCAACCGCGACGAAATCGAAGCGCGCGCTCAGGCTGACGAATCCTTCGCGAAGCGAGGGGAGATCAATCGCGCATTTCTCCACCCCCGCCGCGGTCAGGGGAGCGGCCGGGGTTCGCAACCAGACCGGGTTTACCTCGTCGATTGTGAGGCCAGGGCTGCCCGCCGCATGCAGTTGCTCGGCATCATCGCGGTCGCCGCAGCAGATCGGCTTGTAGCCCGCACAGCCGACACCCCGCTCGCGCAACTGCCGCAGCAGCCACACCGTAAAGCTCGTCTTCCCGACCCCCGTATCGGTGCCGGTGACGAAAATGCTCACGCGGCCACCCGGTCGCCTGCCAGCGCGCGGAGCATCGACCCAAAAATCCGCGCGCCGTCGCGGCTACCCAATCGTTCCTCACATGCGCGGTCGGGATGTGGCATCAGCCCGAAAACATTCCGCTCCCGGTTGCAGATTCCCGCGATATTTTCCACCGAGCCGTTTGGATTCGCGGCCGGAGTGATACGCCCCGACTCGTCGCAGTATCGAAGCAGGACCTGCTGCCGTTCCTTCAATTCACGCAAGGTGGCCTCGTCGCCGTAATAACAACCTTCCCCGTGGGCAACCGGCAGGCGCAGCAGCGTCCCGGCTGGCATTCCATGAGTGAAAGGTGTTTCCCCCACTTCAACGCGCGTCGTCACCATGTCGCAGATAAAGTGAAGTGACCGATTGCGGATAAGAGCGCCTGGAAGCAAACCAGCTTCACAGAGAATCTGAAAGCCGTTGCAAATCCCAATCACGAGCTTGCCGGCGCGTGCATCGTCCACCACTGCGCGCATGATCGGAGAAAAGCGCGCAATCGCACCGCAGCGCAAGTAATCGCCGTAGGAAAAACCGCCCGGCAACACAATCGCGTCCCATCCACGAAGCGACGTCTCCTTGTGCCAGACAAATTCGCTTTCGATCGCCTCAATTCCGCGCAAGGCGGCGAGGCAATCCTGGTCGCAATTGGAGCCCGGAAATTGAATAACCGCGAATTTCATTTCGATCCGTTAGGCATTTCGAGCCGAAAATCCTCGATCACCGGGTTGGATAACAGGTCGCGGCAAAGTTCGCGCAGTTTCGGTTCCTGGCTGGCCGCATCGCCCTCCAGCTCGATTTCCAGATAGCGCCCGATGCGCACGTCGCGCGCGCCGGTCAGCCCGAGGTGGTGCATCGCTTCGCGCACCGCCGCTCCCTGCGGATCGAGTACGGTTTCCTTCGGCGTCACGATCACTTTCACTTTCATCCGTCACTATTAGCTGGGCGCGCTGGCGAAGCAATCCGGAGGCTTAGTCACCGGACGTCTATCAATGGCGCCATTCCGCAAAGCCGCTAGAGTCCAATCGTTATGACCGAACAAGTTCTCGCAGGAAAAACCGGCGTCGTTTTCGGCGTCGCGAACAAACGCAGTATCGCCTGGGCAATCGCCAAGGCTTGGGCCGCCGCTGGCGCCAAGCTAATCTTCAATTACCAATGCGAGCGGCTGAAGGAAAATGTCGAGGAACTGGTCGGCGAATTTGGCGAAGGCACACCGCTTTATCCCTGCGATGTTTCGAAAGACGAAGAGATCGAAGCCTTCTTCGAGAAAGTCCGCGGCCAGACCGAACGGCTTGATCTTCTTCTCCATTCCGTCGCCTTCGCGCCCAAGGAGGCGCTGGAGGGCGATTTCGTCAGCACGACGCGCGAAGCATTTCGAACGGCGCACGACATCAGCGCCTATTCGTTAGTCGCGCTGACCCGCGCCGCCTCGCCGCTCATGACCGACGGCGGGAGTGTCTTGGCAATGACTTATTACGGCGCCGAGAAAGTGGTCCCCCACTACAACGTCATGGGCGTCGCGAAAGCCAGCTTGGAAGCAAGCACGCGTTATCTGGCCTACGATCTCGGGGCGAAAAAAATCCGCGTCAATTGCATCTCGGCCGGTCCGGTCAACACCCTCGCCGCCCGCGGGATCAGCGGCTTTTCCGCGATGCTGAAGCACTACCAGGAGCACGCGCCGCTTAAGCGCAGCTGCGAACCTTCCGAGATCGGGCAGACCGGTCTGTTCCTGGCGAGCGACGGCGCGGCCGCGATCACCGGCCAGGTGCTCTACGTCGACGGCGGCTATCAGATCATGGGGATGTAACGGTGGCGCGGCGGCCCGAAAATCTTTTGCGCGGCCATCACGATCCAATAGGGCGCGTTGATCATGAAAACGATTAGCAACCATTGATTGTAGATAAACGACAGGCGCATCGTGTAATCGAAGCTGAGATGAAATCCGAGCAGCGCACAGGCGAAGAACGCGGCCGTGGCACGATTCATCAGCATCAAAGGCGAGCCCAGTTCGAGAAGCAGACCGGTCACGGCGATCAGCGCCACGATCCAGCCGTGAGCCCCCGTGAAATTCGCGACCGCGAGCTGTTGCTGCAAATCGGCCTGGTTGAAGCTGTCGTAAAATGATTGGTAGGCAGATTTCGCGACGGAAACACCCATCCAGCGCGCCTGGAAAATCCAAAGGCCCTTGGCCACGAGCAGTTTCGTGACTCCAGCCACGAGATAGACCGCGACGATTGTTTGCTGCGACCACCAGATCGTCCGGTCCTCGAGCAGACGGCGATCTTCACCGCGTCGTCGCCGCCAGAGTCCAAAAAAATGCGACGCCGTTTGCGCCAAAAAGACGAGCGAACAATCTGGATCGCATGCTGGATCGCGCCCTGGGAATTCGTGATCGCGTTGACCGCGACGCGCACGAAGAGCGCGATCGGCAACGCAAGCCAGACGAGCAGCCGTAAGCCGTAAAGAACGAGCGCCGCAGCCAGCGCAGTTCGAGCCCCGGCGAAGACTTGGGGATCGAGCAGAAAATGCAGATCAACGAGCCTCGACATTCCGTTAGGCGAAGGAATGCCGTTCACGATCAGTACGCTGGGCGAGGCCCGCCAGACGATCCAGGCGAAGAGGGCACGCATCACCAATCGCTCGTAAAACGCAAACCTCGGCGTCGTCGATAGCGAAGTTATGGACGCTGGGCCACGACGTGCGTCTCGAGTTTCAGCGCATCGCCCTGCTCGGAAACCTTCACGTGCTGCACCTGCAAACCAGCGAGCAATCCGGCCGCCTCTGGCCGGTTAGCGGAAAGGCCTCCCAAATAGAGGAGGAGCAATCGGCCGGCCGACGCTTCCGTCCGCGGCACCCGCTCATTGCCCGCTGACTTGAAGCGCTCGAGTTCCTGGCGGCGATAACGATCAAAGATCTTCTTCAAGGTCGAGCTCGCGGGGCCAAACCGCGTCGTCTGGATCGCCGTTCCCTTCGCATCCGTCAGGTAAAGATAATAGGTGCGGGAGCTGAAGGAGGAATACATCGGGAAATTCGAGAAGGGATAATTCTCTCGCAGCAGGAGGCAGAAAATCGTCATTCCGAGCAGCCACTTGCAGCGCGTGCGTTGCAGCCAGGCGCGCGTGCCGGTCAGCAGCGCGGCGGCTTTCATCCGAGAAAATCGGCGTGGTCTAACCCGGCGGCCAGGCGAGGGCGCGTTTGCCTAACAAATGAACGTGCAGATGCGGCACGCTCTCGCCCCCATCCGGCCCGTTATTGATTACAATGCGGTAACCGCTCTCGCTCACCCCAAGATCGCGCGCCACTTGCGTCGCGGTCAGGATCAGCTTCCCGAGCAGCGCCTGATCCGATTCGTTAGTCTCGGCGAGACGGGGAATGACACGCTTCGGGACAACCAGGACGTGCACCGGCGCCTGCGGATTGACATCGTGAAAAGCGAGCACGTCCTCATCCTCGAAAATAATCTCCGCCGGGATCTCGCGCGCGGCGATTTTCTCGAAGACGGTCATCGAATCGAGCAGCTCAATTCCGCAACCTCCGCCGCTCCGTAGATCTTCTCGCGGATGAAACAGGTCACTTCTTCGCGCAAGCCATCGCAGGCCCGCGTCCAGATTTTGACTCCGCGCAGATGTTTGATCGCCGGTTGCAAACCGAAGAAGTGAATTCCCGTCGCGCCGGTTTCCATGATCGCATTGACCCGCTTCTCGAGCAGATCGAAAAACGCCAGCTCATAGCCCGCGCCGGCGGCTTCCGCGACTTCGTAAAGTGAGACCGAAATCGGCGGAGGCGTCGGCCGGTAATGCGGCACGATTTCCTTGTAGCCGATCACTTTGAGCACATAGCGCACGGTTTGGTTGAGCTGGCTGAAAGCCACCACCGACTCGTCGGTCCGGAGCCGCAAATAAAAGGCGATGCTCTCGGTCACATGCTCGGTCAGCCACCAGCGCGGATAACCAGCGCGGTCGGCGGCCTGTTTGATCTCGCCATGCAACCAATCGCGATTGAACTCGAAGAGCTGCCCGGATTCGGAGCGGAGATAGGGAAATTCTTCTTTAAACGCGACCATTATTAGCGGGTTCGTTAAACAACTCAGGCTGGCGCGCGTCGGGCTTCACCCGTTGATGGAGTGCGCGAATCTCGTCGATGAAACGTTCAACATCGTCGAAGCGGCGATGGACTGAGGCGTAGCGCAGGTAGGCGACTTCATCGAGCTCGCGCAATTTTTCGAGCACTTTGTCGCCGATCGCGCTGGTCGAAATTTCACGCTCGCCGGTTTCCAGCTCATGCACGATGTCGTCGACTGTTTGCTCAAGCATCATGAGGTTAACGGGACGTTTTTCGCACGCGGTGGCGATGCTTTCAGCCAACTGGCGGCGCTCGAAAACCTCGTGGGTGCGATCCCGTTTGACGACCCGCAAATCGGTCCGCTCGATTTCTTCGTAGGTGGTATAACGAAAAGCACACTGGATGCAGACGCGGCGTCGTCGAATGCTCGAGCCATCCCGTGATTGGCGGGAATCGATGACTTTGTCATCCCTGCATCCGCACTTTGGACAACGCATAGTGTCGCCGTTGTGTGTATCACACCATTAGTTGTAGCGTCAACGTCTCTCCGCACCAATTCGCGTTCTTGTGGAAAAAATTCCGCGACCGGCGTCGCGTTCACCGAACGAAATGTCAGAGTGGCGCGCTCGCCTAACGAGGCGGAAATTCGAATTCCGCCTTGTCCTTTTTCGGCGAGAGGACGAGGTAAGCGGCGAATTTGTTGCCCCGTTTCGAGATGAAATTCTCGATCAGCGGCGACTTCCCCTGCGCGAGCAGTTCCTTCACTTCGTCCGGCGTGATTTCGTGTTCGCAGAGTTTCTTGGTCAACTTAAAAACCGCACGGTTGTCCTGGTCCGGCTTACGCACGTAGTAGGCGTCGTCCGCTTCCACCAGTTCGCCGTGATGGACCTTGCTTTCGCCGACTACTTTTGCTTTTGAGAGATCGACCTGCGCACGCGCTTTGCGCTCGACCGGCTTTCCATCCTTGTCCTTCTTCGCTTCGCGCGGCGGAAATTCCCACGCGATCCGCGCACCCTGGCGGACGAGAAAAGCGTCGAACGGCCGGCCCTTCTTCGAGATAAATCCTTTGATCAAATCGGTCTTGCCGTTTTCCGCCAACTGCACCGCGGTTTCGTGCGGAATTTCTTTCTTGCACATCAGCCGGCCGACGCGGAAGGCCTGCTTCCATTCGTCACCTTCGCGTTCGCGCAGGACGTAATTGGAACCGGATTCGCACAGTTCCGCGCCCGTCGCGGGATCGGTCCAGAACGGTTCCATCGCGCCGATATCGGCCTTTTCGCCGAAGTCGTATTCGGCTTTCCACTTCGCGGTCTTATCGTCTTTCGCGAGTTTGAGTTTGGCCGGAAACGAGGCACGCGTTTTTGCGGAGATAAATCCGTCGAGCGGACCGACCGAACCGTTCGCGATCAATTCGCGAACTTCGTCTTCTGACATTTTGCGGCCACCAATGACCTTGTAGATCATCAACTCGCCATCTTCCGATTTGTAGCCTCGCAAAGTCTCGCGCAACGGCTTGCCGTCGGTCGGTGAAATCATGTCCGTCACCCGGGCGACGGAATCGTCTTCTTCAAAACCTTTCACGCGCTCGACGATCCCGCGGGTCTCCGCGACGATCTCGGCCATGAATTTTTCGCGCGGAAATTTCCCCTGCTCCATCAAGCGCAGTTGATGTTCCCACTCGCCGGTCATCGCCGGGCTCGTGATGTCGGTTGCTTTGACGGCTTGGAGGAACTCAATGAGCTGTTCGGCCTTCGCGGTCGGAACTAATTCGCGCTGCTGCCGGTCGATATATTTCTGGTAGATTAAGCCGTCGATCGTGTCCGCGCGCGTTGCGGGCGTGCCGAGACCGCGCTCCTTCATTGCTTCCTTCGCGTCCTCGTCATCGACGAATTTTCCCGCCGTTTCCATCGCGGAGAGGAGCGTCGCTTCAGTGTAGCGCGGCGGCGGCTTGGTTGCTTCGCCATGCAGCGTGACCTCGCGTGTCTTCGCTTGGTCGTTGTCTTCGCGACTCATCGCCGGAAGCGCATTCCCTTTCTCGGAGTCTTCTTCCAGCGTCGTGCGGCCGTAAACTTCCAGCCAGCCGGCGGCGGTCAGAACTTTTCCTTCGGTCTTGAACTTGTGCGTCGCGACCCGGCTCAAACGGGTCGTGATGTCGAACTCCGCTAACGGATAAAAGACCGCGACGAAACGCCGCGCCACCATGTCGAAAATCTTCGCTTCTGCTTCGTCCAGTTTCTTCGCTTCGGAAGCAGTCGGGATGATGGCGAAGTGATCACTGATCTGCGCGTTGTTGAAGATGCGCTTGTTGAATTTGACCCAATCGTTTTCCAAGACCTTCTGGGCGTGCGCTTGGAGCGGGCCGCCGAGATTGCCGAGCGTCTGCCTAACGACCGGAAGATAATCTTCCGGCAGGGCGCGCGAATCGGTTCGCGGATAGGTCAGCATCTTGTGCTTTTCGTAAAGTGCCTGCGCGATCTGCAGGGTGCGTTTGGCGGAGAAACCAAAGCGGCTATTCGCTTCGCGTTGCAGAGTCGTTAGGTCGTAGAGACGCGGCGCGATTTGCGTGCTGCTTTTCTTTTCCTCCGAAACCGCGGCCATCGGCTGGCCTTGGCAGGCGTCGACCACCTTCTCGGCCGCCTCGCGATCCCAAAGGCGATCGATCCGATCGTGCTCGTCATCGTTCTTTTTGAAATCGGGGCGTTGATAGACGCCTTCGTAAATCCCTTTCGCGATCTCAAATTTTCCCGTCACCCGCCAATAGTCACGGGGGTTGAAATTCCGGATTTCCAACTCGCGCGCGTAAACCATCGCGAGAGTCGGGGTCTGCACGCGACCGACCGACGCGACGTTGCCCGCGCGTGAACCGAACATGCGCTTCGTGATCGCGCGGGTGCCGTTGATTCCGATCAGCCAATCGCTCTCGCTTCGGGAACGGGCGGCGTCGGCCAAGCCCTGCATCTCAGCGCCGTCGCGCAGTTTCTGGAAGCCGTCGCGGATCGCCTGCGGAGTCATCGACTGCAGCCAGAGGCGCTTAACCGGATGTTTATTTTTCGCCAGCTGGCAGAGGTAGGTGAAAATCAGCTCGCCCTCGCGGCCCGCGTCGCAGGCGTTGACGACTTCGTCGATATCCTTGCGCGCGATGAGCTTCTTCAAGAAGGCGAATTTGCCCTTCGAATCTTCGCTCGGTTTGAGCTCGAATTTTTCCGGAATGATCGGCAACGTCTCCAGCCGCCAGAAGCCATACTTCTTCTTATCGATATCCTCCGGCATGAGGAGTTCGGCGACGTGGCCGACGGCGGATGAAACGACGAATTGATCGTTTTCGAAGTAATCGCCTTGCTTGGGGACATTGCCGAGTGCGCGCGCGATATCCGCGGCAACACTCGGTTTTTCAGCAATGATGAGGGTTTTGGCCATGAAGGGTTGCCAACTAGACCTCGTTGGCTGGGTTTGCAAGTCGCAGAAGCGAGACGGGCGCTAGGAAAGCTTCACGAAATATTTTCCGGGCAACTGTTTGACGAGACGTTTTAATTCGAGCCGCAAGAGCACGGCGGAAACGGTCGCGGCCGGAAGTTCGCTCGCCGCCGCGATCTGGTTGATTGGAGTCTCGGTCGGCCGGATCGCTTCATAGACGAGGCGCTCGTCGGCGCTCAATTCCGGGAGCGGGCGGGCGGCGGCTTCGGGCAGCTTCTGTCTTTCGGGAAGAAGAATTTGCAGGTCGTCCAGAATGTCGCTCGCGTCCATGACTAGCTTGGCGCCCTGTTGAATGAGGCGGTTGGAACCGTGCGCGGTCGGGGCATTGATGTGGCCCGGAACAGCGTAAACGGAGCGGCCCTGCTCGATCGCCTGCGATGCGGTGATGAGTGCACCGCTGTTGAGGCGTGCCTCGACGATCAGGATGCCGTGACTCCACCCGCTGATGATCCGGTTACGCATCGGGAAGGTTTGGCGGTCCGGCTCGATCGCCATCGAGAATTCCGAAACGACCGCGCCGTTTCCCGCTCGGATTTTTTCAGCGAGCGCTTCGTTTTCCGGCGGATAAAGTTTCATCAGGCCGGAACCGATCACGGCGATCGTCCGGCCCTTGGCCGCGAGTGCACCCTGATGTGCGGCGGTGTCGATTCCGCGCGCCAGTCCGCTGATCACGGTTAGGCCTGAGTAGGCGAGCTGGTAGGAGAGTTTCTTGGCGCATTCCGCGCCATAATGGCTGGTGCGCCTTGAACCAATGACAGCGATGGCATGCTGATCGCGCTCCGTTAGTTCACCCCAGACATACAGGACGATCGGCGGTGCGTGAATCTCACGCAGCTGCCGCGGGTAGGCTGGCGATCGGGCGGTGATGACCTCCGCGCCGAAGTGGCGGATCCGTTCCAGCTCGGCCGACAAATCGACCGCGCTCTCCCAACTCGCGATCTTTTCGGCAACATCACTGCCGATGCCATCGACCGTTCGCAATTCGCTCCGTTTCGCGGCCAGGATGCGCTCGGGCGTTTCGAAAACTTCGAGCAACTTGCGCAGCCGAACCGGCCCCATCCCCGCGACCATGTTGAGCGCGATGCAGGCTTCGGTGCCGTTCATGGGGCGCGGTAGAAGAAACAGTCCTTTTCGTTAGGCGCGAATTTCCGCGCGGAAATCAGAACGGAATGTCGTCATCATCTGGCTCGGACGGAGCGCTCTTCGGCGGAGGGGAACTGCTTCCACCACTACTCGGCCGGGAGCGAGCCGCTTCCTCGCCTTCATCGGGACCACCGCCACCGGCGCCGCCACGCGAGCCGAGGAACTGCACGTTGTCCGCGATCACCTTGAGCTTATTGCGTTTTTGGCCGGATGTTTTGTCTTCCCAGGAATCGAGCTGGAGACGGCCCTCGATGAAAACCGGCCGGCCTTTCTTGAGATATTCGCCGACGTTTTCCGCCGTGCGGCCCCACACCGTCACGTCTACAAAAGTAACTTCTTCGCGTTTCTCGCCGTTCTCGCCGGAGTAAATCCGGTTAACCGCGATCCCGAGTTCCGCAACTGCCGTGCCTTTCGGCGTGTAACGCACTTCGGGGTCACGGGTCAGATTGCCCATCAGGAGGACTTTATTGAGATTGGCCATGCGCCTGTTCTACTGGATCGACTTTTCCGCGGCGACTCTCTTTTTCGCCGGCGTCTCACTTTTTTCACGCAGCTTTTGGTAGTGCTGGCGGTAAACTTCCGGGTCGAGCTTGAACTTGGAACGCAGTTTGGTGATCAGCTGGGAGTCGGCGTGGAAGATGAAGTTGACGTAGAAGCCGGCATCGAGATCCCCTGCAACGTAGGAGAACTGCCGCTTGTCCATCTTCTGGACCTGCTCGATCTGGGCGCCTTCTTTTTGGAATTCGGATTCGAGGCGGTCGACGATATCCTTCACACTGTCATCCTTGCCCTCTGTGTTGAGCACGAGCAACGCTTCATAACGATTCTTCATATTTCTTCAGGTGGTTGGTTGAAAACATTCATCGCAGCAAACAGCCCTTTGTCGACCGCGCACTTCAC
>JBPCLI010000026.1:0-5481 GCA_051003415.1 Chthoniobacterales bacterium
CTACTTGGTCGACCGCGTGATCCCGATGCTGCCGGAGCGGCTGAGCAACGGCGTCTGCAGTCTCAATCCGCGCGTCGTTAGGCTGACGCATTCCGCCTTCATTCGCCTGGCGAAGAACGGTGCGCCGAAGAGTGCGCGCTTTGCCCGCACCTTCATCCAAAGCGCGCATCGGCTGACCTATCGCGAAGCTTTCGCGCTTCTGCAAAAATCGCCTAACGATGAGCTGAGCGAGCGGTTGCATACGGCCTGGTCACTGGCGTCGATCCTGCGCCGGCGGCGCTTCGCGCAGGGCTCGCTGGATCTCGATTTCCCCGAGGTGAAAGTGATCGTCGATCGCAAAACCGGGAAGCCGCTCCGGCTCGAGCGGATCGAGAACGACGAGTCGCACCAGTTGGTCGAGGAATTTATGCTCGCGGCCAACGAAGCCGTCGCGCTCGAGTTAAAGAATCGGCTCACCCCGACCGTCTATCGCGTGCACGAGAACCCCGACCCGGACAAACTGGCCGAATACCGCGAGCTTGTCCTGAGCTACGGCTTCCAGGCCGGCGACCTGACCAACCGGCGCGAGCTGCAGCGGCTCCTCGAATCCTTCCGCGGCAAAGCGGAAGAGCAGGCGCTCAAGATTGGCTTGCTCAAAAGCCTGAAGCGCGCCCGTTATGCTATCCAGCCGTTAGGACATTTCGGATTGTCGAAAAACAACTACACCCATTTCACCAGCCCAATCCGGCGTTATGCCGACCTCGTCGTGCATCGCTGCCTGGGCGATCGCGGGGGGAAGAACGCGGCGCGACGAGGGGCAGGGGAGCTGGCCGGTATTGCCGAGCACATCTCCGCCACCGAGCGGGTTGCGGCCGAGGCCGAGAACGAGTCGGTGAAACTGAAGAAGCTGGAGTTCCTGCAATTGCAGTTGAGCGAGAAGAACCCGCAGGTCTTCCGCGCCATCGTGCTCGAAGTGCGCAACTACGGCCTGCTCATCGAGTTGCCCGATGTGCTCCTGACCGGCCTGGTCCACATCTCCTCGTTACAGGACGACTTTTACGTCTTCGACGGCGCCCGGCGGCGGATCATCGGCCGGCAATCCAAGCGCGTCCTGGCGTTGGGCGACACGCTCAAGGTGAAGGTCGCCCGGATCGACGTCTTCAAGCGCCAGGCCGACTTCGCGATCGTGAGCGATCGACCGCCAAGGTCGAATGTAGCCGGCGCCAAACGAGACGCCGCTCCTGGTCGGACGAGACGCCGTTCGCGGTAGGGCGAGACTCGGTCGAGCCGGCGGGGATCATCGCGACAGGTCCGTCCACCCCAAAGATTTTGCTTCCCTTTTCGTTTGGCAACCGGCTAACATGCGCGCCGTTGCAAATGGACAGCATCATCGAAACCAGAGAGTTGCAGATCGAACGGAAACTATTCTCGATCGACCTGCGCGAAAATGGCCGCGGCAGATTCCTCCGCATCACTGAAGACAGCCAGGGCCATCGCAATGTCATCATCGTCCCGATGTCGGGAGTCGACGATTTCGCGGACGCGATCGAAGATGTCCTCGCCTCGGAACCGGGGTAAGTCGCGCGCGCCTGACGGAGCGACTCGGCCAGACTGCAGCCTGTCGACCGCTGCGTTGACACTCTCATCTCGCGCTTTAGCGTGCGATTCCGGCGCGAAACCCCAATTTCTCATGGCCACAAAATCAAAATCATCCCGTTCTAAATCTTCTTTAAAATCCAAGCCGAAAGCCGGCACGGCCAAAACGAAACGCAACGTGTATTACTTCGGTGACGGCAAGGCTGACGGCGCGGGCAGCATGAAGCCGCTCCTCGGCGGCAAGGGCGCCAACCTCGCGGAGATGACGCGCATCGGGCTGCCGGTTCCGCCCGGGTTTACGATCACGACCGAGGTTTGCACCTACTTTTCCGAGAACAAACGCACCTATCCGAAAGGCCTCGAGGCCGAGGTCGAGGCGGCGCTGGCGAGGGTCGAGAAATCGGTCGGCAAAAAACTGGGCGACAAGCAGCGCCCGCTCCTCCTTTCCGTCCGCTCCGGCGCGCGCGATTCCATGCCCGGGATGATGGACACGATCCTGAATCTCGGGATGAACGACACCGTGGTCGAGATCGTGGCCAAGGCGACCGATAACCCGCGCTTCGCCTGGGATTCGTATCGCCGCTTTCTGCAAATGTATGGCGACGTCGTGATGGTTGTGCAGAAACGCCCGGGCGAAGATCACGAGCCTTTTGAGAGCGTGATCGAGCACCTCAAGGACGCCCGTTACGGCAACCACAATTTCCCCGACGTCCAGCTATCGGTGGATGACTTGAAGGAGATGGTCCAGCGTTTCAAAGACCTGATTAAAGAACGGACCGGCAAGTCGTTCCCGCAGGATCCGCGCGCGCAGTTATGGGGCTCGATCGGCGCCGTTTTCGGCTCTTGGAATAACGACCGCGCGGTGGTGTATCGGCGCAAGTATGGCATCCCGCACGACTGGGGCACGGCGGTGAATGTGCAAACGATGGTCTTCGGCAACATGGGCGACACGAGCGCGACGGGCGTGGCTTTTACGCGCGACCCGGCGAGCGGGGAGAAGGTGTTCTACGGCGAGTATCTCATTAATGCGCAGGGGGAAGATGTCGTGGCCGGCGTCCGCACACCGCACCCGATTGCGAAGCTGGCCGAGGAAATGCCGGCCGCGCACAAGGCGCTGCTCAAGGTGCGCGCGCTGCTCGAGAAACATTTTAAGGACATGCAGGACCTCGAATTCACGGTCGAGGATAACCGCCTCTACATCTTGCAAACTCGGAACGGCAAACGCACCGGGCTGGCCGCCGTCCGGATTGCGGTTGAAATGGTCGACGAACGCTTAATCACCAAGGAAATGGCGATCAAACGCATCCCGGCCGAGTCGTTAGCCCATCTGCTTGCGCCGATTTTCGATCGCAAATCGATCGCTTCCGCGAAGAAAATCGCGAGCGGACTCCCGGCCGGGCCGGGCGCGGCTTCCGGTCACGTCGTTTTCAGCGCGGAAGAAGCGGTTCGCCGTTCCGACCGCGGGGACAAAGTGCTTCTGGCACGCGTCGAAACTTCTCCGGAAGACCTGCGCGGCATGATCGCAGCCGAGGGAATTTTGACTTCGCGCGGCGGTGTGTCGTCGCACGCGGCGCTGGTTGCTCGACAGATGGGCAAGGTTTGCGTCTGCGGCGCGTCGGAAGTGCAGATCGATTACCAGCGGCGCACGCTTTCGGCCAGCGGCGTGACCTTGAAAGAGGGCGATTACCTTTCGATCGACGGCACAGCCGGCGAAGTCTTTGCCGGCGAAGTCACAACCGCGCCTTCCGAGATCGTGCAGGTGCTGGTCGACCGTTCGCTCGATGGAAAGAAGAGCGCCACCTACCAGCAATACGCCAAGCTCATGACTTGGGTCGATCGAGCGCGCAAACTCGACGTGCGCACGAACGCCGACACTCCCGAGCAGGTGGAGAACGCGATCGCTTTTGGCGCCAAGGGCATCGGCCTTTGCCGAACTGAGCACATGTTTTTCGAAGGCAACCGGATCGATGCCATGCGCGAAATGATCCTGGCGGAGGATGAAAAGACTCGGGTCAAGGCGCTCGGGAAATTGCTTCCCTATCAGCGGAAAGATTTCGCAGGGATTTTCACCGCGCTCGACGGTTTGCCCGCGACCATTCGTTTTCTCGATCCGCCCCTGCACGAATTCCTCCCGCACGAGAAAGAGCAGCAACTCGATCTCGCCCGGAAGATCGGGATACCGGTCGAAATCATCTCGCGCCGTGTCCGCGAACTCCACGAGTTCAATCCAATGCTAGGCCATCGCGGTTGCCGGCTTGGAATTACCTTTCCCGAGATCTCAGAGATGCAGGCGCGAGCCGTTTTTGAAGCCGCCGCTGAAGTGCAGAAGAAAGGCCGAAAAGTTCGGCCCGAGATCATGATTCCGCTCGTCGGTTTTCCGAGGGAATTGCGGCTCCAGATCGAGATCGTGCACCGCGTCGCCGCGGAAGTGGCGAAGGAAAAGAAAACGAAATTCAATTACCTCGTCGGAACGATGATCGAGATCCCGCGTGCCGCGCTCGTCGCGGACGAGATCGCGAAGGACGCCGAGTTCTTTAGCTTCGGAACAAACGACCTCACGCAAACCACACTCGGCATGAGCCGCGACGATTCTGGCAGCTTCCTGCCCGCCTATGCGGAGCTGGATATCGTGCCTAACAATCCCTTTGCCTCAATCGATCAAAAAGGCGTCGGGCGCCTGATGGAAATCGCGCGCGATCTCGGACGCAAGACGCGCCCGGAAATCAAGCTTGGCATTTGTGGCGAACACGGCGGCGAACCTTCGAGTGTGAAATTCTGCCACCGGCTTGGGCTGGCCTACGTCAGTTGCAGCCCGTTCCGCGTCCCGATCGCCAAGCTGGCCGCGGCCCAGGCCGCGCTTGAGTCCCAGGCCCCGCGCGGTCGTTAGGCAAGTTTCCAGGATTGCGAGCGGCGGGCGCTTGCCCCGGTTCCTTTGGCAAGGCATGCTCAAGGCAGTGTTTCGAGCAATGCCTGACGAAACCTCAACCATCAAAACCACGCCGTGTATCTGAAACGCTTTTTTGTCGAAGGACTCGCCCACGCTTCCTACCTCTTTGGTGCCGACGGTGAAGCCGCGGTGGTCGATCCGAAACGCGACATCGATGATTATCTGGCCACCGCCGAGGCGGAAGGGCTCAAGATTGTCGCTATCTTTAACAGCCATCCGCACGCCGATTTTGCTTCCGGCTTTTGTGAGCTGGCACAGCGCACCGGAGCGAAAAACTATATTTCTCATCTCGCGCCGGCGCATTACGAACACCTCGCAGCGCGAGACGGCGGGAAGGTCATGATCGGCTCGCTCGAGGTCGAGTTACTCGAGACACCCGGCCATTCGCCCGACAGCTTTTCCTTTCTCGTTAGGGAAAATGGAAAACCGACGACCGTCTTCACCGGCGACCTTCTTTTTGTCAACGATGTCGGCCGCCCCGACCTGCGCGATGCCGATGAAGATCCGAGCGCGCTGGCGGGCAAGCTTTACGATTCGCTGCACGAAAAAATTCTCACCCTGCCGGACTCGGTAAAGGTTTATCCGTCGCACGGCGCGGGTTCGTTATGCGGGCGCGCCATCTCCGACGCGCCTTTCTCGCTGGTTGGCCAGGAACGGAAATTGAACTGGGCCATGCAAATCAGGGAGCGCCCCGAATTCGTTAGGCAAATGACCGCCAATCTGCCCGATCGGCCAGCTTATTTTTCTTACGATGTCGATCTCAACCTGGAAGGCGCTAAGCCCTACAGCGCGCTCCCGCCGCTCGACGAGATGACGGAGGACGACCTCCGGCAGGCGAAGAAGGACGGCGCGGTCGTGCTCGACCTGCGTTCGCCGGCCATGTTCGGCGCCGGACATTTTCCCGGCAGTCTCAACATCGGGCTCGGCAGTCCGTCGTTTTCCACTTGGACGGGATTCAT
>JBPCLI010000027.1:0-17497 GCA_051003415.1 Chthoniobacterales bacterium
GCATTACGCTTGCCCAGGCTGCTGAGAAAAAGCCCGACCTGAAAAAGGCGATCGAGACCGAACCGGCGACGCGTCAACTTTGGGAATATGCCGGCCTCCTCGAAGGTCTCTCGCGCAACGCCGGCGTGCACGCCGCTGGCGTCGTGATCGGCGACCGTGACCTCTCCGAGTATGTCCCGCTCTGTCGCGACTCGAAGGGGCATGATGTCGTTAGTCAGTGCGCGATGGGGCCACTGAACGACCTCGGCATGCTGAAGATGGATTTCCTCGGTCTCAAGACGCTGACCGTGATGGAGGACAGCCTTGTCTTGATCCGCCAGCGCGAGCCGGAATTTTCGCTCGAGGAAATCCCGATGGATGACGCCGCCTCGTTTGGGCTTTTTAACCGTGGCGAAACGATCGGCCTTTTCCAGATGGAATCGGGCGGCATGACGAGCGTCTCGAAGCAGCTCGATGTGCAAAAGCTCGACGACATCATGGCCTTGATCGCGCTCTATCGCCCGGGACCGATGGAGCTCATCGGCGATTACATCAAACGCAAGAAGGGCCTGACGAAGATCAAATACGAGCATCCACTGCTCGAGGAGATCTGCTCCGAAACTTACGGCGTCATGATTTACCAGGAACAAGTGATGGCGGCGGCCAACCGGCTTGCCGGCTACTCGTTAGGCCAGTCCGATCTTCTGCGGCGCGCGATGGGCAAGAAGGACAAGGAGAAGATGGCGAAGGAGCGAGCCAACTTCATCGAAGGTTGCGAGCGGACGAACAAGATCCCGGTGAAAAAGGCGAACAAGATCTTCGATTTGCTCGAAAAATTTGCCGGCTACGGCTTCAACAAAAGCCACAGCGCGGCCTACGGCGTGATCAGCTACCAGACCGCCTACCTGAAGGCGAATTACCCGGTTGAATTCATGGCCGGGTTGCTGAGCAACGAGATCAACAACACGGACAAAATCGCGGTCTTCGTCGGCGAGTGTAAGCGGATGGGTATTCCGATTCTACCGCCCGACATGAACCGGAGCAGTCTGAAGTTCACGCCCGAAGTTTCCCCAACATGGGAGGGGCCTTTGCGCCCCGAAGGAACTACCACCGATATCGATCGCGGGGAAGATCTCGGCACAAAGGCCGCTCCCATATTGAACGCCATCCGCTACGGGCTGGCCGCGATCAAGAACGTCGGCGAAGGCGCGATGGCGTCGGCCATCGCGGAGCGAGAACGGGGAGGGGACTTCACGTCGCTCGAGGATTTTTGCAGCCGGGTCGATTCGCGGATCGCGAATCGCAAAATTATCGAGAGCCTGGTCAAGGCTGGCGCCTTCGATTTTCTCGGACGCGATCGGGCGGAACTTTTCGCCTGCATCGAGGAAACGCTCGCCTCCGCGGCTTCCTCCCATCGCGACCGCGCCTCCGGGCAGGTCTCGCTCTTCGGCGATTTGCCGACCGCACCGATCGCCCGCCGGAGCCATGAATTTGTCGCCTGGACCGAGCGCGAGAAATTATCCTACGAGAAGGAACTGCTGGGGTTCTATGTCACCGGGCACCCGCTCGACCCATACGCGCATCTTTTTGCCTCCGGAAAATATCAGACCATCACCTCGTTAGGCGAAATGGACGATCGAGCAACCTTCACCATCGCCGGCGCGATCGCGCAGGTCGACCGGAAGTTTACCAAGAAGGAGGGCAAACCGTTTGGCGTCGTCTTTGTCGAGGATCTGACCGGCACGCTTGAGGTCGTGCTTTGGAATGAAACCTATGTCCCGATCGCTAGCCTGCTCGAGCCCGGCAAGGTGATCGCGATTCGCGGCACGATCGACAAGCGCGACGATTCCGTGCGCGCCACCGCGCAGAAGGTGAAAATGCTTAAACCCGAGGTCCCGGAGTCGCCTGATGAAATGAACGGCAACGGAAATGGCGTCGAAAACGGCCACAACGCGCCACGAGTCCAGGAGGAGAAACCGATCACGTTGCGCTTCGCCGCCGGGATCGCGGCTGACGAATTGCGCAGAGTGCGCGAGATTCTCGCCTCCTCTCCAGGCGCGCAGCCAGTGACTCTGATGCTGACCCGCGAGAACGGCAGCACCGTCCGGATCGAAGCCGGAGAACCGTGCCGCATCGAACTGACGCCCGCGATTGAGCGCCAGCTCGCGCGCTGGCTCAGCTAGTTCCTAGCTGTCGGACTTCGCTTCGTGCTTCTCCATCTTGCTGCACTCAGCCTTGAGCTGGCTGTATTGCTCAGTAGAAAGAACGCCCTTCGCCTCGGCGAGAAACTTTTTCATGCTGCCTTCGGTGCAGCCATCCTTCTCACAACGCTGCTGAAAGGCATCGAGCTTTGTCTTTTGCTCCGGCGTCAGCTTCATCCTGGCATAAATTGCCGAGCATTCCATTTTGCCGGAGGCGTTCGCGCAGCAGGTTTTGGTGCCGGCTTTGTCGGCCGCGAAGGAAGATGATGCGGTGACCGCAAAGGCGGCGGCGAGTGTCAGGGTAACGAGTTTGTTCATAGTGCCCCCAATAGACACCCTCATTGCCTCATCGTTCAACCGGCATGCGGCCATCAGGTTGTCGTGAATGGGCAGTTTCCCTATCTCCTGCAGGCCGCTGGTTGGCAGTCAGGAGCGTTCCGCTCTCGGCCACTAAATCATCGGGCCCATGCGGCACTGGATTATCAGCGCCGCAAGACAGCGCCCAACATCAAACCGAAAATTAAACCAAATCTCTCCATCACGGGGTGGATTAAACTTCCTCGGCAGGCCACCCACCCCAGAAATCGACGTTCGCTTCTGATCGCACACAAATCGTCCGCTTTTGAATGCCAGACCACACGTCAAAAATAGTTGAAAATAGTTCTCGACAAAAGAATCCGGTGTTCATACAACGCTGTTTACGCAAAACGCGTAGTCAAAACCAGAAGCAAAAAGAGGTAACATGAAAACAACAAACTATATTCTCACGGCGGTTGCGCTGACGCTCGCCGTATTTGTAATCGGCACCGCTGGGTCGGTGCAGGCGCAGGCACCTTCGGACCAAATCCTAATACTCAATCCTGACAATAGCGTAAACAGCAATTCTGTAGTTATCCCAGAGGGCGGGACGGAACCGTTCGCGTTTATTGTGGGCACGACGACCGTCCCCGGTCCTGGCGGCGTGCCAGTTCTACTCTTCAACGCGACGGCCGGAGTAAACGTATATCTGGAACCCGGCAGTCCTGGTGGCATTCTTCCTACAACCATCGGTCCTGGCGGTATCTTTATGACCCTGAACGATGCCTTGGCTGCTCTTTTGGGCCCGAGCGACAAGGTCAGCGATGTATTAGGGATTACCCTGGACCTCACTATGCCCCTGAACCCAACGGTAGGCTTTGGCCTTCTTTCGGACAATGAAATTGGCCTTACTATCGGGTCCTTCGGCCTTCCCACTCAGCTTCAGACCGTGACCTTTGATTTCGAAACTGGCGGCCTCCAGGATATCGGGAACACTTTTTTCACGACCGCTGCGAACACAGCCGGTTACCAGGGCTTCTTCTCGTCCGACATCTTAGGCGATGTGCCGGAACCTTCCACCTGGGGGTTTATGCTGTCCGGCGCAGGAGCGCTGGTATTGCTCCGTCGCAGAAAACGCGGCGCGGCCGTTTCGTAATTCGACAGCCAAAGACCAAACTTTTCTTTCTTTACCTGAAAACCCGACGGCTCTCCCAAGCCGTCGGGTTTTTTCTTTTGCTGTCGCTCAAGTTTATCCCGTCATCATGAGCGAGCGCGAAGGATACGCTCAAAATCAGTAGGGCGTAGCTCCGATGAGAAGTCCCTCTCCGCTGGAATGCCCCCTGAAAACTGATCCATTTGATATGAGAGATGGCGCGAGAGCGCCGCTCAACTCTGCCCGAAAAATAAACGACGCCGACCCGAAGAGATCATTGCGCGGGTGAGCTACTGTCCGGCCTCGAATGTCAGTTTCCGTTGGAGGCAAGAAGTGCCGTTGCCATAAAGGTGAGAGTGGCCTTTATCATCGCCATCAGTCGCACGGACGAATTGATTTCAAGGTTTGAGGACAAAGCCGCGCTCGCGCAGCGCCCGCGCGAGGACCGCCCTGGCGTCGGCCGTAATTGGTTCGCCATGATCGACCACGATCTGTCGGAAATCCCATTTCAAAAGGTCCCGCATCGAGCGCGCGAAGCGCTCCTTGTCACGGATCGCGAGGCGAAAGAATAGGCTAATCCCCAACAGTCGAGGCAGGCGCATGAACATTTGCACAAAGAAGCGCGCCCAGCCGCATGTCTCCGGGGGAAAATGGAACAGGACATCTGCGAGGATCAGGGTGCGTGATGCGCGGTGAAAGAAGGCGTGTTCATCGATCTTGCGCAGTCCGTCGATCCTCAGGATTTCGATTTGATCCGACCAGTCGGGTGGAGCTGGATGAAGGCGGGCGGGTGTGAGATAGGGGATGTCTGGCAACGCCGCCTGCGCCGGACCTGCAAAAGTGTCGTGCATCGTCGTTGCTTCGACGAGCCAGCCCGGTTGGCCGAACCGGCGGATGGCTGCGAGATCCTCTGCCGTGAAAGGCGCGCTCGAGTGGATCAAAAGGCGCTGATCTCGCAGTCGCAAGAGCGTGACCCGACGTCCGAAGTCGATGCCCAATCCGCGCAAGGGATACTCCAGTAGCGCGACGTCCTCGGCCAAATCGTGCCAGCGCATCCTCTACTCGGAAACAAAGGCGAGTTTCCCGTCGCGTTCGTCGACCTGGATCGTCTGACCTTCGTGGAATTTTCCTTCGAGAATCTGGAGGCTGAGCGGATCGAGGATCTGTTTCTGGATCGCGCGCTTTAGCGGGCGGGCGCCGTAAACCGGATCATAGCCCGCGTGGGCGACGAGCTCTTTCGCGGCGTCGCTCAGGTGAAGAATGATCTTCTGGCTTTCCAGACGTTTCGTTAGGCGATGCAGCTGAATCTCGACGATCTTCTTCAAGTCTTCGTCCGTCAGCCGATCGAAGATGATGATCTCGTCCACGCGATTGATGAACTCCGGGCGGAAATGTTGCCGGAGCGCGTCCATCACCAGCCGCGAGCGCGCTTCGCTCGACGTCTCCTCGGTGATAAACTGCGAACCGATATTCGAGGTCATGATGATGACCGTGTTCTTGAAATCGACGGTGCGTCCCTGACCATCGGTGATGCGGCCGTCGTCCAGCACCTGGAGCAGAACGTTGAAGACGTCGCTATGTGCCTTCTCGATTTCGTCGAAGAGAATGACGGAATACGGCTTCCGCCTAACGGCTTCGGAAAGCTGCCCGCCCTCCTCGTATCCGACGTAGCCCGGCGGCGCACCGATCAATCGCGCGACGGTGTGTTTCTCCATGTATTCGCTCATGTCGATGCGGATCATGGCGTTCTCGTCGTCGAACAAGAACTCGGCCAGGGCGCGCGAAAGCTCGGTTTTGCCGACGCCGGTCGGGCCGAGAAAAATGAAGGAACCGATTGGGCGATTCTCGTCGCCCAGGCCGGCGCGGGCGCGCCTCACGGCATTCGAGACCGCGATGATCGCTTCGCGTTGCCCGATGACGCGCTGCATGAGGCGCTCTTCCATTTTTACCAGCTTCTCGCGTTCGCCTTCCTGCAAACGCGAAACCGGAATGTGCGTCCAGCTCGAGACCACTTCGGCGATGTCTTCCTCGGTCACTTCTTCGCGCAGCAATCGGCGCTTCCCCGCCTGAGTAGCGCGCCCGTCTCGGGCGCCGGTCGCGGCGTCCTGCCCCGACGCACTTTCGTTAGGCAGGATAATCTCTGGCGGCGACGCGCCAGGAAAAGTTCGCGACGGCGGGACGCCTTCGCCAGCTCCCGGGACGGGTGTGCTACCCAGAGAATCCTCGGAACGCTCCAACTCCGCGAGCTTGTGTTCCACTTCGGGCATGCGGCCATATTGAATTTCGCTCGCGCGTCCGAGCTCGCCGCGCCGTTGCGCACGCTCCAATTCCGTCCTCAACGAATCGAGTTCCTCCTTCAATTTGCGCTGCTCATCGATCAACGCTTTTTCCTTTTGCCACTCAGCTTTCAAGCCGCCCGACTTTTCTTTCAGGCTGGCCAACTCTTTTTCCAGCTTCGTTAGGCGCTCTTGGCTCGCGGGATCCTTTTCCTTCTTCAACGCCTGGCGTTCCATCTCCAGCTGCATTACTTCGCGTTCGATGACGTCGATCTCGGTTGGCATCGAATCGAGCTCGATCTTCAGGCGCGAAGCTGCCTCGTCGACGAGGTCGACCGCCTTGTCGGGCAGAAACCGATCGCTGATATAGCGATGCGAAAGGACCGCCGCCGCGACCAGCGCCGCATCGCGGATCCGCACTCCGTGATGCACTTCGTAGCGTTCCTTCAGTCCGCGCAGGATCGCGATCGTGTCCTCCACCGTCGGCTCGTCCACCAGCACCGGCTGGAAGCGCCGCTCCAGCGCGGCGTCCTTCTCGATATATTTGCGGTACTCGTTCAGCGTCGTCGCGCCGATCGTGCGCAATTCGCCGCGCGCCAACTGTGGCTTGAGCAAATTCGAAGCATCGACCGAGCCTTCCGCCGCGCCGGCGCCGACGATAGTGTGCAGCTCGTCGATGAAAAGAATCACCTGCCCCTGCGAATCGGTCACTTCCTTGAGGAACGCCTTCAGCCGGTCTTCGAATTCCCCGCGGAACTTCGCGCCCGCCACCATCGCACCGATATCCATCGCGATAAGCCGCTTGTTTTTCAGCGACTCCGGCACGTCACCGGAAATAATCCGCCGGGCGAGGCCTTCCACGATCGCCGTCTTGCCCACGCCCGGCTCTCCGATCAGCACCGGATTATTTTTCGTCCGCCGTGAGAGCACCTGCATGACGCGCCGGATTTCGTTATCGCGGCCGATCACGGGATCGATCTTTCCCTGGCGCGCTCGCTGCGTCAGATCCTGTCCGTACTTCTCGAGCGTCTGGTATTTCCCTTCTGGATTCTGATCCGTCACCCGCTGCGAACCGCGCACCTGCTGCAGCGCCTGCATCAGCTTGTCGCGGGTCACGCCGAGCTCCTGCAAAGCCCGCGCCGCCGGTACGTTCGCGTTCGTTAGGGCAAGCAGGTAATGCTCCGCGCTGACGAAGTCGTCCTTCAGCTTCGCCATCTCCTTTTCCGCCCCGTCGAGCACGCTGCGGAGATCGTTCCCGAGGCGCTGGTCGACATTCGTGCCGCTCACGCGCGGCAGTTTCTGCAGCGCCGCCCGCAATCGCTCCTGTAACGTCCTCACCTGGACGCCCATTTTTTCCAGGAGCGGGCGGGTGATGCCATCCGTCTGGTCGAGCAGGACGGAGAGAAAATGCTCGTTGGTGATCTCCTGCTGGCCGGCCTCGGCGGCGAGATCCTGCGAAGACTGCACCGCTTCCTGCATCTTTTGCGTAAACCTATCGATGCGCATATGGCAACCAATGAAGCGCCCGCCAACTCGCAATTCAAGCGTAAGGTAACGTCCGCTCTCTCAGCCGATGTGCGCGCGCTGTTGTAGCCGGGGTCGCTGACCCCGGTGGTCTGGCGCGTGGCGACGCTGTCCCTCGCCGGGGTCAGCCACCCCTGCTACAACAGCAGCCTGACTATCGAACTGTCAGCGGCGCGACCACGAGATCGAAGTGACTCAGCGTGCCATCCGGGTTATCGCCGGTCGAGTTAGAGTTGTCGGCGGCCGAGAAAAACATCGTCCCGCGATAAAAGGCAAACCCGCTGTAGTCACCGTAATCGACCCCACTCTGAGCCTTGTCGTCATTAGACGTGCCCATGGAGAGCTGCTTGCTGCGCTGGAAAGTCGCCCCGCCGTCCTTGCTCACGGAGGTATAGATCATGATATCGTCGTTAGGGCGACCGTTCGTGTCACCGCGGCCGTTATCACCTGCGTCGTTCCTCGCGTCATACCAGGCGATCGCGATGTTACCCGTCGTGGGATCGAGCTGAATCTTCGGGTTGAACTGGCTGTTCGTGCCCGTGTCGTCGTTCACTCGCACCGCGGTGCTCCAGGTCGCCCCGCTGTCGTCGGAATAGCGACATTGGATATCTGTATTGTTACTCTCCTGCGGCTCCTCCGAGACATAGACGTGATAGAGGCGGCCGTTGTGCGCGCCGCCAGTGCGATCCCAGGCCAGGCCCGCTTCCGCGTCGATGGAGCGGCCGGATTGCGCGGGAATGTAATCGAACCCACCCACATTCGTGGTCTCGATCACCTTCGGAGTTCCAAAACCCGCCGGCCCAAGGCCATCGGGATCAAGCGCGCCGTAGATCGTCGCCGGACCTTCGCCACCCGTGGGGTTCTGATAGGTCACAAAAACCTCGCCGTTAGGCCCGACCGCCGTGTCGCCGTAATCGCCAAACCGCGTTGACCCCGGGATGCCCTGGGCCGCAGTAAAGGCCCCGACCTGGCCAAGACCAGTCACCGGCGCGCCGCTCGCCTGGATGCTGCCATCCGATGCCGTCCACGAAATCCAGACACTGCCCGAGTCGGTCGAGATGGAAGGCTGATCGCCGCTAACCGTCTGCCCGATCCGGGCCAGGCTTTTAAACGGAAAAGAAGGCACGCCCACCGGCAGCGAGCTAAGGAAAGTCAGCTGCTGAAAAGTCGCGCCGCCATCGATCGAGACCGCCATCTTCACCGCGATGCTGGACGAGAGATAGGTAAGGAAAATGTTCCCGAAATCGTCCGAGGCCAATTGCGCGTCGCAGCAGGCCGCAGTCAACGAGTCGGAGCCGGTCGCGATCACATCATGCGACCAAGTCTTGCCGCCATCGCTACTCCAGCTATGGAAAAGCCCGGTCGCCTCCAGGTTCGAGACACTAGTGATCATGCGCGGATTGGTATGGCTGATCGCCACTGCCGTTTCCGCCTCATTCCCGCGGCTTTGGCTGATGTCGGTATTCCTGGGAACCGGCCTAGTCACTCCGATCGCCTCTGCGTCGAGCCGTTGGGCCACGACCGATTGAGCGACTGGAATGGAGGTGAGCAGAAGTGCGGCAAAGATTTTAAGCATGGCCGGATGCTCCGCAAACATTCCGTCAATGGCAAGCGCTAAAGCACGCCGAAACCGTGAATTTCGATTATCAATCTGACAGAAATATCGCCTTCATAGGCGACCCGCTGAAGACGGTGCTTGCTTCGCGCAGGCTTCCGGCTCGCCCGGACAAACCGCCGATGGAATCTGTGGCGCGTGGGAGCCAGCTCGTTGGGTACAAGAGAGAAGCCGCCAAAAGCGCAGAGCGCGTTCTGACGGCCCCTCTTCTCAGTTTCTACCAGGTCTTTATTTTGGCAGCGGATCTGCCCCGAAGTTTGCGTGGACCATCGTCCATTTGTTGTCCTTTTTCACAAAAACGCGCGTGGACTTTGCGCGTGCCGGTTCCGTCTTTCCGTCCTTGTCCTGTATCACCCCGACATAGTTGTAAGTCAGGATGGCAACATTGCCATTGTATACCTGGACTTTCGAATTGGCCATTTCCGCCGCGATCGTCTTGCCAGAGGCTTTTCCTGCAGCCTCCGCCAGCCGTGTATTCATCGCTTTCCCATCGAGACGCGTGGCATAATCGCCGTTGAACTCGGTGTAGTCGTCCGACGCGTCCTTCATCTGTTCGGCGATATTTGTCGGATCTTTAATTTCAGCCGCCCATTGCGCTTTTACCATTGCAATTACCGCATCGGCGGTTGCCTGGTCGGCTTGCTGAGCCGACGCGTTCATCGCGAAAGCCGTGCCACAGGCAGACGCGATTAATACCAACATTAATTTCTTCATTTCTAATTTCCTCCGGGGAAACCCCCGTACGTCTGAGTTGACCACGCTCATATTTATACCGCTGCGGACAATGGTCTCCTCAGGGATTGCCGCCGAAACCGGGTGAGCCGGATGCTCGCTTTTGTTTTTTGCGTTAGGTCTGAAATAGTGAGCCGCCACTGCCAAGTCAATACATTTAAGTGGACCGATCTGACGCCGTGTCGCCCGAGACCTAACGAGGTATAGACCGAATAATTTGGCGACTCAAGACGGGAAGATTCGCTCTATCCGGCGGCCGGGGGTAACCGATCGATCGCTGACCGGCCGGAAGCCTCCCTCCGCCCGGTTATCTTCCGGCCAGACGCGGTCTCTTCTGTCCAAAGGCGATCAACATCTACCTGCTACAGCCGCGCATCTTGGACAGCGTCGTCCCTCTTCATCCGGCACTCTGAGGCGTTTGCCGAAGGCAAAATGCCGCGATTCTACGAAGACCACCGTCAGGAGGCAGGGCGGTCAGGGCGAGATCCTGCCCGTTGCCACGGCCACCGCCCCTCCAATTCCACTTCCAGCGACATGCTGAGAAAGGTACGAATGATCACGACCAGACCTAAGGCGAGGATATTATCGATGGTGGGCGCCACAACGACCGTCCGAATAATGTCAGCGGCTACCAGAAACTCCAAGCCGAGAAGGATCGCTTTCCCCATATTCTGGCGGTAAGTGCGATAGGGACTTTCCGGCGCCGTCTGCCGACGAAGAAGAAAAGCGATAGTTGCATAGAGGACGCCGATCGCGAGGATGAGCACGCCCATTGCATCAACCGCGCTTCCGACGATTTCGACTATCTTGCGAAATTGTTCCATCTCAACAACGAGAACAAGAGGAGCTGCCGCGAGCCCGTCGAGGCGGGTAAACTAAAGCGCGCGTCGCTATGGAGCGGAGGGTCGAACTCCGGGACAGCTCGATAGGACGGCGGCTACCGACCGGTTCCATCGCCTGGTCAGGCATTCGATTTGCCCGCCGCTAACGCCTTTACGTCTGTTGTGGACAGAGGATTACCGCCAATCCCCCAATCGCCGCTCTTGACCTCCTCAATCACAACCCAAGTTACCGGACGCATGTTCTCGCCTTCGATCGAGACCATCGCGTCCGTGAGCTTACGAACCATTTCTTGCTTCTGCTCTGGCGTGAAAACGCCTTCGATCAATTTTACGTTTACTAGTGGCATACATTTCCTTCCTTTTTTGTTCTCTTTGTGTTTGGAGTTGCACTATAAATTAGTTAGACTTCAAGTTCACTTTAAGAAGCCACAATCCTGGCCAATGAGGTGAAGGCAAGATATGCCAGAATCAGGCTGAACCATGCAACTCCAAGCACTTTGTGTACGCGGCGATTTGATGAAAGCAATCCCGTAAACAAGATCGCCAGAGAGACCGGAATAAAGACTACGTACTGTCTTGGAACATCGCGAAGATGGTTGACGCCTTTCTGCAACGTTTCCGGTATATCCAGCAACGTCGCAGTGAGAAAAATTCCGAAAAACCACGCCTTATTGGCAAAGAAGTATCCCTCGAAGTCCAGGCCCGCCTCGAAGTCCCATGGGAAGAGGAGTGAGGCAAGCATGAAGACGACGATTGAGTACGCCATAATGAAAAGAAATTCTTCGATGGGCCAAACCGCAAGCTTGTTCCACCAAAACATTCCCCACCACAACGCAAGGACGTAGAGAATAACATTGATCACCCAGACAATTTGCACCCAGTAAATATTTACTGAGTGGCGCAGCTGGATCGTCTTGCTCAGCCCGACGAGAAGATGCGTCAAGGCCAAACCGAGTATAACGGATATTAGGACTCCGAGATAAGAAAACATTGCGTAAGATTCTGTCTAACGAGTATTCCGCCGGAAAATCCGGCAATTGAAAGCGGGAAGATCCGGTCGAATCCGGCGACGGCCGATGAGCGGGCGGGGCAATGCGGAATCACGGCGGTGTTTTGCCAAATTGGGTTTGGCGGAACAAGCAAAAAAGTTATCGCCGAGGGGAGGCGGCTGCAAGTTGCTCCCGTTCGCCCGGTTGCCAGCAGCCATGCTCGTGGCGACGCGCCGGACGAAGATCTGTGTCGGTCGCAATGTCTCGATGCAAGCCAGCTTCACCGATCCCGATAACGGACCCTGGGAGTTATCTCCTGGTGTGAACGTCAACTGTCAAAGTCCGCTGAGGCGGCCTGGCGAAAGGCAGAAGCCACGTTCCCGGCTACCTTTTCGAGTTTCGATCCCCTGCGGCGGTTACCGCGCGTCCCCGTGAACGGGGCACGCGGGATTCGTCAGGTATAACGTCGCCGCTCCTGTGTCAGTCTACTGGTGCGCATTGAGCTTGATGTGCGCGTAGGTGATCACGTCCGGGAAGTAGTTCACGTCGCTTTGGTAGATCTCGACATATTTTTCTCCGTACCCGAGAGCCTTATCGATTGAGGCCATCAGGGCGTCATGGGAGCTCAGTCCTGCTCCGCAAACTGTAGTGTTAAGGCAAAGGCCCACCATTTGCCCGGCCACCTCGGGCTGAAAATCCCAGATCATCGAATAAAGGGTGCCCGTCCCGGGCGCGTCGGGGATGTCGGCCGAGAGGTTATTGCGCTGGCCGATCATTCTCTCGCCATAGAGAAGCCGCGCCGAGGCGATCGCGGTGCGCGCGACGTAGTCTTCGGCGAAAGGCAGGTCGAGGGTTCCGTCGCCGCCGACCGCGAGGGTGACAAACTGATTGGGGAACGCATTCATCGTGGTGGTGATCATGGTCGCGCCGGTCGCAGTCATGAGGGCAGTGCTATAGCCGACCCGCAGCCAAGCGGTGATGTCCGAGGATGTGTGCGGCACGTTCCAATCTTCTGAGGTCGCATTGGCGAAACTAACGGCAACAATTTTGACCGACAGATTATTCGTAAAGTGTGCGCCGAGGGCATTGATCATATTCTTTTTTTTGGCGACGAATGTCGGGTCCCAGAAGACGGGGATTTTCGTCGTCACACCGTTATCCGAGAAAGTAAAGAGGTTGCCCCGGGCGCGTTTCACCGCGGTGGTCACCCAGGCCGGCTTGCTCTGCTGCGTCCCGATGCGGATGAGAACGTTTTTCCCATACTGTGCGCAGAGAGCGACAGCGCCGTCGAGGTAAGCGAAATCAAAATTTCCCTCCGTCGGCTCGAGGGTGCTCCACTCTTGTCGGAGACTGACCCCATCGACGTCAGGGTTAGCTAAAGTACGCGAGACAGGATCGCTGCTGATGTTTGCAACCGAGTAAACGCCCCGTGGGATTTCCGAAAATACTGCTGCGGGGCAGGCTAAGAGCGCCGCGCACACCAGGGCTATGGCCGTCCCTTTAACGCGAAAGAATCCTGACGATTTTGCGATTTTTACTTTCATGTTTTCTCCCTGGTTGGTGGGGCCGCCTCACGTAGAGAACGCGCCCCATTTTTGTTACTGCTTCTGAAAGTTAGCGGGTCAATCTATTCTTGAGGTAGGCCGGCGTTTGGTGGAGGAGCGCTTCCTCACGGAGGCAGGAAATCCTCGTTCAAATTCGGCTGCGCGAACCTTATGATTATCGGCGTTCCGCGCTGGATGGGCGGAAGCGAGCGGTGATGAGCGGGCAGTTACTTTCCGGTCGAGCCACAGAATGCGGGCTGCGACCTTCAGATGGAAGGATTGGAAAGATTTCACAAGAGAGGCCCGCGGTGACTTCATGCAAGGGAGAAACAATTTTTGTGTCAATTACCTTTCTTGTTTTTTGCGCCCCGAGATTTTTTCATATGAAGTATCCGGTCGGCGGCGATTGGGCGCGGCGAGTTGTAGCCGGGGACGCTGTCCCCGGAGGCGCGGCTCCGGGATCGCGTTTGGGATGGAATGATCTGCGGGTGTGAGGTGCGCACCTCGATTATTTTCCTGTCGCCCGTAGCCGGGGACAGCGTCCCCGGCTACAAGCTCGCTCGCCCGACCTTGGACAACGCCCCGGCCAGAAAACGCCGTTGCAATTTTGTGGCTCCGGGGGAAGGAATGAACGTTCTCAAAATCTCTGCATGGTAAAAAAGAAACCCATTTCTCCGCTTGTCAGTGTCGTGATGGGGAGCGCCTCCGACTGGGAGACGATGCAGCATTGTGTCGCGCTCCTGGAAAAGTTCGGCGTGCCTAACGAGCACAAAATCGTCTCGGCCCACCGCACTCCGCGGTTGATGGCAAAGATCGCGCGCGAAGCTGCCGAGCGAGGCGTGCAGGTGATCATCGCGGGGGCGGGCGGTGCGGCGCATCTCCCCGGCATGATCGCGGCGCAGACCTGGCTGCCGGTGCTCGGCGTGCCAGTCGAGTCGCGCGCGCTGAAGGGGCTTGATTCGCTGCTTTCGATCGCGCAGATGCCGGCGGGCGTCGCAGTCGGCACGCTCGCGATCGGGGTCCCGGGGGCGAAGAATGCCGCACTGCTTGCCGCCAGCATCATCGGGTTGCATAACGAAAAGGTGCGCGCCGCGGTCGAGAATTTCCGGCGGCGGCAAACGAAAAGCGTGCTCGGCCAAAAGCTGCCATGACCCGCGCGAAGACGCTGCTGCCCGGGGCGATGATTGGAGTGATGGGCGGCGGTCAGCTCGGACGCATGTTTGCGGTCGCCGCTCGCCGGATGGGCTACTTCGTTCACACCTTTTCGCCGGACAAGAACGGACCGGCGGCGCAGTTTTCCGATCGCGCTACGGCAGCGCGCTACGACGACGAAGCCGCCGTAACCGAATTTGCGCGTTCGATCGATGTTCTGACTTTCGAGTTTGAGAACATCCCGGCGCCCACCATCGAGTGGGCCTCGCGGGAGCAGATCGTTAGGCCGCGCGGCGAGATTTTGCTCATCGCGCAAAACCGGCTGCGGGAAAAGGAATTTCTCTCCGGGGCGGGGTTCCCGGTCGCCCCTTTTCGCCGGGTCGCGAGTGAGGACGACCTAACGAAGGCAGTGGAGGCGATCGGCCGGCCGTCGATCTTGAAAGGCGCGGCTTTCGGCTACGACGGGAAAGGCCAGCAGCGAATCGAACCGGAAAGCAGCCTAACGGATATCTGGGCGTCGCGCGAACACGCAGAATGTGTCCTCGAGCAGATAATCGCTTTCGAGAAGGAAATTTCCGTCATCGTCGCGCGCGGCCCGGATGGAAAATCAGCCGTTTTCCCAGTCTGCGAAAACATTCATCGCCATCACATCCTCGACGTTACGCTCGCGCCCGCACGAGTCGCAGAGGGCGTCGCGCATGAGGCGCGCGAACTGGCCTGCGCGGTCGCTCAAAGTCTCGACCTTGTTGGGTTGCTCGCAGTCGAAATGTTTCTCCGCGGGAACGCCGAGTTAATCATCAACGAAGTGGCGCCGCGGCCGCACAATTCCGGGCATTGGACGATCGAGGGCTGCGTCACGAGCCAATTCGAACAGCACGTCCGCGCGATTTGCGGTCTGCCGTTAGGCGGCACCGGGATTCTTCGTCCGTCGGCGATGGTAAATCTGCTCGGCGATGTTTGGAGCGAGGGCGAGCCGAATTGGGCCGCGGCGTTGCAGGAGCCCGGTGTGCACTTGCATCTCTACGGCAAACGCGAGCCGCGCCCGGGCCGCAAGATGGGACACCTGACCGCGCTCGGTGAGACGGTCGAGGCCGCCGCGGCCAGCGCGCAAAAGGCGCGGGACAATCTGCGGTTGAAATGAACACACAGATCGCGGCTACAGCCTCGCCTAACGAGCGGCGGCAGGCAGTGACGCGCGCGGTCGATCTGCTCCGGGCGGGTGAAGTCGTCGCTCTCCCGACAGAGACGGTTTATGGCCTGGCGGCGGATGCTCTTTCCGCGGAGGCGGTGGTAAAGATTTTCGAAACCAAGAAGCGTCCGCATTTCGATCCGTTGATCGTGCATCTGCCGGAGCTAGCCTGGCTGGAGCGAGTGGCGGTGGTGGAAGAAAAGGCGCGACCGCTGGTCGAACGCTTGATCGCGAAATTCTGGCCCGGCCCCCTAACGATCGTCTTGCCCCGCCGCGAAGTGGTGCCGTCGAGCGTGACCGCCGGCCTGGAAACGATCGCGCTGCGCTTGAGTGGCCATCCGTTATTCTCCGACGTGGTGCGCGCCTTTGGCCGACCGCTCGCGGCGCCGAGCGCAAATCGATTCGGGCGCATCAGCCCGACCGCGGCGGCGCATGTCATGGAGGAACTGTCCGGTCGCATTCCGCTCATCGTTGATGGCGGGGCAACTGAGCATGGGATCGAATCGACCGTGATCGCGGTGCGTGGCGGTGGGATTGAAATCCTCCGCGCCGGCCCGATCACCCGTGAGGAGCTGGGGAAATTCGCCGAGTTTCGAACGCGCGCCTCCGCGCTCAAGGAATCGCCGGGGCAATTGCCGTCGCATTATCGCCCGCGGACGCCGCTCGTGATCGCGGAGGATATTTCGCGAATCGCGGTGCAGAAAGGGAAGCGTTACGGCGCATTGCTTTGGAGCGACACGCCGTTCTCGGAAACGTTTGTCGAGTCGCGCCGATTGAGCACGACCGGCAACCTGCGCGAAGCAGCGACCAATCTCTTTCGGCAGCTGCGCGAGCTGGATCGCGCCGGGCTGGATCAGATCGTGGCCGAGGCTATGCCGGAGGAAGGACTCGGCGTCGCGATCATGGACCGGCTGCGCCGGGCCGCGCATTCATAATCGCAACGCGCTGGCACCGCGGAATTTCGGGGAGCGCACGCGCGCTCGCGTGCACCGTTCGGCGCCTCGCCGAACGAACGAGCGTCCCCCCGGTGTCGCAACTCAAGGTTGTTGCGCCGTGTCACCCTGGACTTGCGGCGAGGCACCGCAAACGGCACGCCAGGACGCGTGCGCTCCCCGGAAAAATCTGGAGCCACCCGATTCGTTAGGCGAAATCAGTCCTGATGCGCCAAACACGCCCGAAGAAATCCGCTAAAAAGCGCGTGCGGCTTGTTCGGCTTGCTCTGGAATTCCGGGTGATACTGGCAGGCGAGGAAGAACGGGTGATCGCGCAGCTCGATCAATTCCGCGAGCGATCCGTCGGGTGAGGTGCCGCTGATGAGGAAACCTTTTTCCGCCATCTGATCGCGATATTTCATGTTGAACTCGTAACGATGCCGATGCCGCTCGAGCACTTCGTCGTGCTTGTAGATTTTCTCGGCTAAAGTGCCATGCACGATCTTCGTCGGCCAGGTGCCGAGGCGCATGCTGCCGCCTTTTTTGCGCACTTGGCGCTGTTCGTCGAGCAGGCAGATGACCGGTTCGGCCGATTCCTGGTCGAACTCGACGCTATTCGCGGCGGCGATGCCGCAGACGTTTCGCGCGAACTCGATCGTTGCGACCTGCATGCCGAGGCAAAGACCGAGGTAGGGCACTTTGTTTTCGCGCGCGAACGGGGCCGCGCGAATTTTTCCTTCCACTCCGCGCTCGCCAAACCCGCCCGGAATGAGCACGCCCGCAACATCGTCAAGTTGCCCATCGACGCCGTTCTCGAGCGAGTCGGCATCGACCCGGCGCAGGTCGATTCCGCAATCGTGGCTCGCGGCCGCGTGGGTAAGTGATTCGTAGATGCTTTTGTAAGCGTCCTGCAGTTCGATGTATTTGCCGACGACCGCGATCCTGACCTGCTTCTTCGGGTTGATCACGCGACTAACGAACTTGCGCCAATCGCCCAGGTCAGGCTGCGGCGCATCGATGTGCAGGAGCTGACAGACCAGCTCGTCGAGCCCTTCCTCGTGCAGCATGAGCG
>JBPCLI010000028.1:0-15243 GCA_051003415.1 Chthoniobacterales bacterium
ATCTCGACGAGGTAGCTATTGAGTTCTCCCTTATTCCACAAAACATAGACCGCGCCGATATTGCTATGTTTGTTTTCTCATGCTTTTTCCTCGGCTTCCGTTCTGGACATATTCGTCGGCTGCATGCCTTTGGATCTCCCTCGTTGCGCGGTAGCTCTACCTCTTCCGCACCGTCAGTATCCCGCCGCTGCTGCTTGTGACAGAGTGTCATCGACCATCGTCTGGGCCTCCTGCAGGATGCGACGCAGATGGTCCGTCCCTTGGAAGCTCTCCGCGTAGATTTTGTAGATATCTTCGGTCCCGGACGGGCGGGCCGCGAACCATCCGCTCTTGGTTATGATTTTTATTCCACCGATTGGTGCATCGTTGCCCGGAGCGTGGGTAAGGATGGTTTCTATCTTCTCGTCTGCCAGTTCGGTCAGTTTGACTTGCTTAGAGGATACCTTTGCCAGGAGTTGCTTTTGCTGCGGAGTTGCCGGCGCCTCGACGCGACCGTAAAACGACTCACCCAACTCGCGCGTAAGTGTGCCGTAGAGCTCGCCCGGATCGTGACCCGTCCGGGCGGTTATTTCGGCAGCAAGCAAACAGGGAATGAATCCATCTTTATCCGTTGTCCAGACACTCCCATCCGAACGGACAAAGGTAGCACCGGCGCTTTCTTCTCCGCCGAAACCTAAAGACCCATCGAGCAAGCCATCGACGAACCACTTGAAGCCGACCGGCACCTCGAAGAGCTTTCGGTTCAACTTCGCCGTGACGCGATCGATCATCGCGCTGCTGACTACCGTTTTTCCGACAGCCGCGTTTGCGCGCCACCGCGGGCGGTTTTTAAAGAGCTGGGATACGGCGACCGTGAGAAAGTGATTCGGCGGGAGAAGGCCAGCGGTCTTGGTCACGATGCCGTGGCGGTCGTGATCGGTATCGCAGGCAAAGGCGAGATCGAAGCGGTCCTTCATGCCGATCAACCGTTCCATCGCGTAAGGCGAAGAGGGATCCATTCGAATCTGGCCATCCCAATCCAGGGTCATGAAACGGAAGGTGCGATCGACCGCCTCATTCACGACGGTCAGGTTCAAGCGATGGCGTTCCGCGATCCTGGCCCAGTAATGGACACCGGCACCGCCTAACGGATCGACGCCGAGGTGCAGGTTCGCACCGCGAATGACATCCAAGTCGACCACATCGTCAAGGTCGTTGATGTAAGAGTTGAGGTAGTCATGTCGGTGCGTGGCCGAGGCGCGGAGCGCTCGTTCGTGCGGCATCCGTTTCACTCCTTCGAGACGTGCCTCCAGAAAGGCATTGGCTGTCGCCCCGATCCAGTCGGTCACGGTATTATCTGCCGGACCTCCGTTAGGTGGGTTATATTTGAAGCCCCCGTCGTGGGGCGGATTGTGCGAAGGGGTGATGACAATGCCATCTGCCAACCCCGTCTTGCGTCCGCGATTGTAAGTCAGAATCGCATGGGATATAACCGGCGTCGGCGTGTATTCGTCGCCTTCGGAAAGCATCACGTCTACGCCGTTGGCCGCCAGAACTTCAAGCGCCGTGGCGCAGGCCGGAACAGAGAGAGCATGGGTATCGATGCCGAGAAAAAGCGGGCCGGTGATGTTTTGTTGCGCGCGGTATTGGCAGATCGCCTGTGTGATTGCGAGGATGTGCCATTCGTTGAAGGCCCGCTGGAATGACGAGCCGCGATGCCCGGACGTGCCAAACGCGACCCGTTGCGCGGCGACGGCTGGATCAGGCACATCCGCGTAATAGGCAGTGATGAGTCGCGGCACATCGACCAGGATTTCCGCCGGCGCGGGTTTCCCGGCCAAAGGACTTATCTTCACGGTGATTCCTTTGCTGGCGGCTTTTCGAGGTTCGCCACTTTCGCCAGCCGACGACGATGGCGTTCCGCGCCACTGAAATGCGCCTTGAGAAATATCCGCACCAACTCCCACGCCATCGCATGGCCGACGACAAGGCCGCCGAGACAGATGAGGTTGAGGTCATCATCCTCGACGCCTTGGTGCGCGGAGAAGCTCTCATGGATCAGGCACGCCCTGACGCCAGCTACTTTGTTAGCGGCGACGGTTGCGCCGACCCCACTCCCGCAGATAGCGATGCCGCGCTTCACTTCTCCGTCGGCCACGGCCCGAGCCAGAGCGACAACAAAGTCGGGATAGTCGTCGTCAGGTTGCGGCTCGCTGTCGCCGAAGTCTACCACTTCATAGCCAACCGCGCGCAGCTCGTTGATCAGATGTTGCTTTAACTCAAAGCCGCCGTGGTCCGCGCCGATCCCGATGGGGTTCGGTTTCGCCTTCGGTCTTGGATCGGAGTCAGGCATCGTGCCATTGCCGGGTCTAGCTTTCGCGTTCCGCCTGCTCCGAGTATTCTCCCTGGACGGCGAGACTGTTGCACCTGGCGCGGTGGTGCAGCGCTGCTTGCGCAGAGACCGCGTTGGCCGCCGATCCGTGCCACGTTTTTAACGCTGCGTCCTGTAAAGCGCGTCCGAAAGAAAAACTCAGCGTCCAGGGAGGGCCGGTCACGCGACAAATGGCATTTAACCGCTCAGTTGCCGCCACGTCACTTTGGCCTCCGGAAAGAAAGACGATCCCGGGAACTGTCGCCGGAACCGCCCTGCGCAGACAGCGAATCGTGGCCTCGGCCACTTCTTCCACGTCCGCCTTCCGCGCAGCGTCTTTGCCCGACAGTATCATTCCAGTCTTGAGCAACATTCCCTCGAGCGCGACGCGCTGATTGTCGAGCTCGTAGAAGACGAATTCGAGGGTCGCGCGGGTCACTTCTTCACAGCGCTCGATGGTGTGTTTGCCATCCATTAAGACTTCCGGCTCGACGATCGGCACCAGCCCAGCCTCCTGACTCAACGCTGCAAAAAGGGCGAGAGAATGGGCGTTCGCTTCAATACAGGACGACGTCGGACCATCACCGATGGCAATCACTGCACGCCACTTGGTGAACCGCGCTCCGAGCTGGTGATATTCGCCGAGGCGTTCGCGCAATCCATCGAGGCCTTGGGTGAATTTTTCGCCGGGAAAATTCGGCAAAGCGATGGCTCCCTTATCCACTTTAATACCCGAAAGGATGCCTTGGTCAGCGAGCAATTCCGGCAAAGGAACACTGTCCTTTGTCCGTTGGCGTAAGGTTTCATCGAAGAGAATGACACCGCTGATAAAGTCACTCAGTCCGCGAGTCGTGAACAACATCTCGCGATAGGCCTCGCGATTCTCCTCGGTGGAGGGAATGTCGAGCGCCTCGAAACGCTTCCCGATCGTTGGAAAGCTTTCGTCTGCGGCGAGAAGACCTTTGCCTTCAGCCAGGAGCTCTTGCGCCGTCGATTCAAGCGTGTGCAGAATACTCACACTTCGCCCTAATCCTCTTCCCGCTCTGCCCTGGCCGCCTGGAGCATTTGATCGTGCTCCGCCCCCTTGACACCTTCTTCGTCTAACTGGGCACTTTCGCTTCGTCCTTCGCTATCCTCATCTTTACCTAACGAGTCCGGCGTTTGATGTCCAATCGAACCGGGCACGGGGTCCCAGCGTTCGGATTCCGGCATCGATTCCAGGACTTCTTCTTCGAGATCTCTTTCCTGTCCGCCCGTTAGCTCCCGCTGAGCCTGTTCGTAATCGACCTCGGATGGTTGCGCCGGAACACGGCACGCGATTTCAGCAAGCTCACCGGCACGAGCTTCCACCATCTCTGCTGTTACCGTGTCGATACCGACGGCGTTTTCAGTGAGGATACCTTTGTTTAAAGGATTCTTGTTTGCGCTCATAATGGTTTGTCGTTAAAGCTCGGGTCCGAGTGGTCCCGGCTTGCTGGTGTTCGCGGGTTAGCTGCTAAAAGAGTACCTGATAGGGGCGCTCTGGACTAAGCGATAAAGAAAGATGGCCGTGAGAGTGAGAGCCGGGGTCCCGATGAGTCGTGTTTTGAACCCTGTCCTTCGCCGAACTGGAATCTCCCTCAGCAAAAGTGACGGTGAACTTGGAGCCTCGGCCCGGACCATCACTCTCGACACCCAAAGTTCCACCGAGCGCGCTCGTTAAGGTATTCGCGATCGACAGGCCGAGGCCAAGACCGCCGTAGCGCGGATGGATCGAGGCATCTCCCTGCTCGAAAGGCGCGAGAATCCGGGTGAGAGAGTCTCCGGCAATACCGATCCCATTATCACTGACTTCGATAACTAGATCGCCGGTGCGTTCGTTTCGGGTTAGAATCGAAACCTTTCCGCCGGCGGGGGTGAACTTCAGCGCGTTCCCGACGAGGTTGGACAGAACCTGCTCGAGTTTGAGCGCGTCGACGTGAATCTGGCTGGGCTGGGCTTCCAGGCGGAGGATTAGTTCAATCCCGACGGTAAGTCTTCGGCTTTCGAGGTTCTTGATGACAAAGCCAATGACTTGATGGACGTCCACGCTTTCCAGCTTCAATTCGACGGTTCCTTTTGCAAGTCGCGATAGGTCGAGCAAGTCATCGATCAAGCGCGCCAGCGCCTGGACGTTCCGTCGGATCAGCGCCACGGCGTCCTTACTGAAATGCGGCTGCGTTTCTCCCGGCGAGAGTTTGTTCGCGAGGTCTTCTCCCAGCTCTACGACGTCGATCATGGCGGAAATGGCGTTGAGCGGCGTGCGCAACTCGTGGGAGAGAATCGCGATGACATCGTCCTTGGCTTTGCCGGCGATCTCCAGAGCTGCGAACCGTTGATCAAAGGCCGTCTGCATCGCCGCGCGTTCGCTGATGTCGCGGATATTGCACTGGATGACCCTCTCCCGGCCGACGAAGTAAACGTTACTGACAAATTCGACCGCCACGATCTTTCCGGTCTTCGTGCGCAACGGATGATTCTCGTAGCGGATGTATTCTTCCTTCTGTAGCCGGGTGAAGGCCGCCTTGTTCGCGGCGATGTCTTCGAATAGGCCGATCTCCCAGAGCTGAAGGCCAAGAATGCTCTGGAAAGGGTAACCGAGAAGATCGAGCAAAAACGGATTCGCGTCGATGATGCGGCCATCCACTCCGTCGAGAATCAGGATCCCATCCTGCGCCGTTTCGAATAAGCGCCGGTAGCGCAGCTCCGAGATATCGGAGGCAAGGTCAAGAGAGCTTTTCGAGCCGTTCTTCAAGCGCAGCTTCCCCAGACCCACGGCAATCGGAGCAATCATTGGCCGAGAGTAGCGGTCATGCTGATGTTGGTATTTAGCAGGCGCGCGACAGGGCAGGTGGTCTTCGCGCAGAGCGCTGCCTCCATGAAAGTGAACTGCGAGACGCCGGGAACGGTGGCGTGCACGTCGAGTTGAATCCTGGTGATGGTCCAGCCGGCGGCCAGGTCTTCGAGGGTGGCGGTGGCGGCAATTTCGATGCGCGATGGAGGAAAGCCAGAGAGACCGAGCTCGTTGGAAAGAGCCATCGCAAAACAACCGCCGAGGGAGGCCGCGATCAGTTCGTCGGGATTAGTCCCGAGGCCTTCGGCGAACCGGGTGCGAAAGGAGTACTGCGTGTCGGCCAGAACACCGCTTTCGGTCCGCATCGTGCCCGTGCCTTGACGCAGGCTTCCATTCCACACGACTGATGCTTTCCGATGCATTAAATCAACGGCGCAACTCACTTGAGTTACTCTGGGCCGCTCCGTTGTTTAAGGCCCGCGCCCGAATTCGCTAATACCTTGTTCCATCGACGCTCATAGCCTGCGGCTATTGCCCGAGTGGCCGTTGCGGCGTAACTTGGGGCCCGTGGAACTCCGCCATTTACGATATTTCGTTGCGGTAGCGGACGCTCTTAGCTTCACCAAGGGCGCGCGAAAGCTGCATCTTTCGCAGCCTTCCCTCACGCGTCAGATCAAGGATCTGGAGGAAGAGATCGGCGTCCGCTTGCTAGATCGCTCGAAGCAGGGCGTAAATTTGACGCGACAGGGAGCGGCTTTCCTGATCGATGCGAAACGCCTTCTCGATCTTAGCCAGGAGATCGTGGAGTCAGTCCAGCGAACGAACGACAAGCCGCCATCTCCACTTAACATCGGTTACGTCGCGGACCTCTTTTACGATCTTCTCCCGGTCACTTTGAAGGCCTTTCAGCGGTTGTTCCCGACCGTCCCCATCAATCTTTTCGACATGAGTTGCGGCGACCAATTTCGCGCGCTCGAGGAGGGGAAAATCGATCTCGGGTTTGCCGGATTGCGCGGCCCGATTGAAGAGCGCGAGTTGCAGTTTCTGCCCATCGCCGCCTACGGTACCGTCGCGGCCTTGGCGAAAAATCACCCGCTGGCGAACGAATCTGTCATCGCGCTCAAGAAGCTTAAATCGGTGTTCTTTATCGGCATGTCCGAGACCAGTTACCCGGGTTATCGCGGCTGGCTCACGGAAACGTGCCGCAAAGAGGGCTTCTCGCCGAAAGTTCTCCAAGATGTAGAAATCGAACGCGCTCTCATCCAAGCCGTCGCGGCCGGCCTGGGCGTCGCGCTCCTGCCCGAGCAAGCGAAAAGGCTGCCGCATGAGAGCGTGGTCTTTCGCGAACTGCAACCAGCGGTAAAGACTGAATCCTGCATCGCGTGGAAGGCCGATAATCCCTCCGCCGCTCTCCGCGCTTACATCAAAATCGTCGGCGACCGCGACATCCGGATGCGCTAAAGGAAGGGGAGCGAGCCCGACGAGGTTCGTCATTCAGCGAGCGCGGGAACGATTCTGAGCCTATACGCACATTTTTTTCTTGTGATAGCCGGAGGTTATGAGCGCTCGGCCGATTTGGTATTAGCCACCCTTTGCTGCTATCCTTATCGTCGGCGAACCACCATGAAAAGCGAAGCTAGGACGCTTCAAAAGTAAGGGAATTTTATGAGCTTATGCAGCGTGCAGGAACTTTACGGTAAAAAACTCGGGGCTTCCGACGGCAACATTGGGCATGTCAAGGACTTATATTTCGACGATCAAACGTGGACCCTGCGCTATCTCGTCGCCGACACCGGCGGATGGCTGGCAGGACGCCGGGTCCTGATCTCCCCGCACTCCTTGAGGCAGCTTGATCCGGAAGGGAAAGCCCTTCTCGTGAATCTGACTCGGAAAAAAATCGAGGAGAGCCCGGCGACTTTCGAGCACGAGCCGGTGACGCGCCAGCAAGAGGAGGAGTATTACCGGCACTACGGCTATCCTTACTACGCCCAATCCTGGCCGTTGTGGGGTCTGACCAGTTATCCGGTCATCGCCCCTCCGCCGCCGCTGGCCGACAAAGACAAAAATAAGACGGATTCACATCTTCGCAGCACGCACGCGGTCACCGGCTACAGTGTAGAGGCGAGTGATGGCGTGATCGGCAAAGTGGTCGATTTCATTATCGACGGGAGGACATGGACGATTGGAGAAATCGTGGTCGAATGTGGACACTGGTATGACGGCAAGAAAATGATGATACCGGCCGGCAAGGTGTCGCGCATCAGCTATGAAGAAGAAGCCATTTCGGTAGACGCGACGAAAAGCGTGCTGACGGAAGCGGCTCTCTCAGCCGCTTCGTGAAACGGTTCGCGGCGGTGCGCCCGCTGGAAGCCGCCGATTTAATTCGAAGCGAGCTCTTCGGCCTCGAGAGGCTGGAGAAACATGCGGAAAGTCTCGCGGAAGCTCAGCAGGTCACGGCGAATCCGAAGACCGGGCGCCGGCTGGATCGACGCCTCCAAGAGAACGGACGCGCGCTCTTCGACGCCTATCGCGGGGTCGAGCAAGCGGTGCGCGATGAACGCCATATCACGCCGGCGGATGAATGGTTGCTCGATAATTTTTTCGTCGCCGAGGAGCAAATCCGCCAGGTGCGCGAAGATCTCCCGCGCGGATTTTACCGCGGGCTGCCGAAACTTGGCGGCGGTCCGCTCGAAGGTTACCCGCGCGTCTTCGGCATCGCGTGGGCGTTCGTCGCTCACACCGACAGCCGGCTCGATCGCGAGATGCTGCTCCGCTTTCTCGCCGCCTATCAGCGCGTGCAGCCGCTCACGATCGGCGAGCTCTGGGCAGTCGCGATCGCGTTGCGCATTGTCCTCATCGAAAACCTGCGCCGCGCCGCAGACCAGATTGCCGCCGCCCGGGTAGCACGCACGGAAGGCGACGCGCTGGCGGATCAATTACTCGGTGTCGCCGGTCAAACCGCGGTGGCGCCCGAGATGGCTTTGCGTGGATTCGATTCGACGACTCTGCCGGCGGCTTTCGTTGTGCGGTTGGTCGAACGTTTGCGCGATCAGGATCCGCGCGTCATGCCGGCGCTCGTCTGGCTCGACAAAAATCTCGGAACCGCCGGCACGAGTGTCGACGGAATCGTGCAGGCGGAGCATCAGCGCGAGGTCGGGTTGAACGTCACTGTGCGCAACATCATCACGAGCATGCGCCTGATCTCGGCGCTCGATTGGGCGAAGATGTTCGAGAGCTCGAGCCTGGTGGACGCGGCACTCCGAGCCGAGAGCGATTTCGCGGCGATGGATTTCCCGACCCGGGATCAATATCGCAAGGCGATCGAACAACTAGCGCGCGGCTCGGGTCATTGGGAACTGGATGTCGCGCAGCGGGCGATCGCCGTGGCCAGACGCGCGAGCGCCGGCGGTGGGACGCTGCACCAGCAACAAGCGGGTTATTACCTCATCGCGAATGGCCGGCGGGGGTTTGAGAAAGAGATCGGGTTTCGTGTTCCGGTCAGGGAATGGTTAGGCCGGGCCAGCCGCCGGGCGGGCATCGTCGGATACATCGGCGGCATCGTCGTCACTCTCGCGGTCATTCTCGCGTTGCCGCTGGTTGGTCTCTCTGCCCTCGGGATTGGCGGATGGGCGCTTCTTCTCCTCGCGCTCATCGGTTTGGTCCCGGCGTCTGATCTGGCGGTCGCGATTATCAACCGCGCGATCACGAATGATCTTCATCCCCGGACTCTGCCGGCGATGGAACTGGACGACGGCGTGCCGCGGGAGTTTCGGACCATCGTCGTCGTGCCCACGCTTCTCGTGACGCCGGCGGCGATCGAAGAGCAGATCGTCCGCCTCGAGGTGCACCACCTGGCGAACCAGGACGGCGATCTGTGTTTCGCGCTGCTCACGGATTGGGAGGATGCCGACACGGAGACAGCGCCCAACGACGAAGAACTGCTGCGCATCGCGTGCGAAGGGATCGAGCGGCTCAACGAACGACACGGCCCCGCTGCGGAACACGCGCGTTTTTTCCTGCTCCATCGCCGGCGCATTTGGAATGAAAGCGAGGGTAAATGGATCGGCTGGGAGCGGAAGCGCGGAAAATTGCACGAGCTGAATCGCTGGTTGCGCGGTGCGACCGATACGACCTTCGCCTCGGTCGGCTGCGAGCTGCCGGTCGCGCCGCAGGGCATTCATTACGTCATCACGCTCGACGCGGACACGCGCCTGCCGCGCGGAACGGTGAAGAAGCTCGTCGGCAAGATGACGCATCCGCTGAATCGACCGCGGCTCGATCCGGTGCGCGGGCGCGTCGTGGAAGGTTACGCCGTTCTGCAACCGCGTGTGACGCCATCCCTCCCGAAGCGTTCCGAGGGTTCGCTCTTTCAATACGTCTTCACGAGCCGGAGCGGATTAGACCCATATGCGTTCGCCGTTTCCGACGTCTATCAGGACTTGTTCGGCGAAGGCTCCTACAGCGGCAAAGGCATTTACGATGTCGATGCTTTCGAGACTGCGCTAGAGCACCGCATTCCGGAAAGCACGTTGCTCAGTCACGATCTGCTCGAGGGAATTTTCGCGCGCGCGGGGCTCGTCACCGATATCGAAGTGGTCGAGGAATATCCCTCGCGTTACGACGTAGCCGCGGCGCGCCAACACCGCTGGGCGCGCGGCGACTGGCAGTTGTTGCCCTGGATTTTCGGCTCCGGTTTCCCGCCGCGCGATAAACCGGGACGACAGGCAATTCCATTCATCGGCCGCTGGAAGATGTTGGACAATTTGCGGCGCACCCTCTCGGCGCCGGGAGCTTTTCTGGCGCTGCTCGCCGGATGGATGTTGCCCCTAAGAGCCGCGACCACCTGGAGCGTGTTTGTCCTCGCGACCTTCGCTATTCCGGTTGTTCTGCCGCCGATTCTGGGAATTATCCCGCGCCGCTTCGGTCTCTCGCAGCGCAGACATTGGCGCGCGGTCGCGAACGATTTCGAGGTGGCCGTTTTGCAGTTCGGGCTCCTCGTCACCCTCATCGCTTCGCAAGCCTGGCTCATGGCCGATGCGATCCTGCGCACGCTTTTCCGGCTATTCGTTAGGCGAAAAAGATTGCTCGAATGGGTCACGGCCGCGCAGGTGAAAATGAGCGGGCGGCTCGGTCTCGTCGGCATGTACTTGTGGATGGGTGGCGGCGTGGCGCTGGCTGCTGCGGTCCTGGTTATCGTCGCCTTGGATGATGCGAAAACGCTGCGCATTGCGGGACCTATCCTGATCCTTTGGCTGCTTTCGCCGGCAATCGCGCACTGGGCCAGCCGGCCGCTCCGCTCCTCCGGTTCCATCCCGGTGGCTCCCGACGATGCGCGCGTCCTGCGCATGACCGCACGACGGACGTGGCGGTTTTTCGAGACGTTCGTGACCGCGCAGGAGCACGCGCTCCCACCGGATAATTTCCAGGAGGATCCGCATCCGATCGTCGCGCATCGGACATCGCCCACGAACATCGGGCTCTATCTTCTGTCCGTGGTGGCGGCGCGCGATTTCGGCTGGATCGGCACGCACGAAACGGTCGAGCGCCTGGAAGCGACGGTCGCGACCATGCAAAGCCTCGAGCGTTGCCACGGTCATTTCTATAATTGGTACGACACGCGCGACCTGCATCCGCTCGAGCCAAGATACGTCTCGTCGGTCGATAGCGGAAATCTCGCGGGCCACCTGCTCGCACTCGGCAACGCCTGTCGCGAGATGATCGCCGGTCCGTTGCTGGCGGCGGAATGGCTCAACGGCATCGAAGACGGGCTCAAGCTTACGCGCGAATCGCTCCAGCAGCTCATCGAAGACAAGCGCACCCACACGGTCACGCGCAAGGAGTTGGAAGAGGCGCTCGATGCGCTGGAGCAGGGCCTAACGACTCTGCGCGCACGCGAGGGAACGCCAAATCTGCAGGAGCTGATCCTGCCTAACGACACCGTCGTCGATATCGCGCGCACCTTTTGCGCAGAGCGAAAGAACGACGACGCCAGCGTCGAGTTGCTCGCCAGCGCGCTCGCGCTGGAGAATTCCATTAAAAGCCACCAGCGCGATCTCGCGGATAACTCGCTCCAGCCTCGACTCGAAGCGTTGATCACCCAGACACGCGCGATGTTTGAAGCGACGGAATTTGGTTTGCTCTTCGACGAGGATCATCAGCTTCTCTCGATCGGTTACCGCGTTTCCGACGGCGCGCTCGACGAAAGCTTTTACGATCTTCTCGCCTCCGAAGCGCGCCTGGCCAGTTTCCTCGCCATCGCCAAGGGCGACGTGCCGACGCGGCACTGGTTTCATCTCGGACGCGTCGTGACTCCGGTGCACAGCGGGGCGGCGTTGATCTCGTGGTCGGGCTCGATGTTCGAATACCTGATGCCGAACCTCGTGATGCGAAATCCGCGTGGCTGTCTTCTCGACGAAACGAATCGCAACGTCGTCCGTCGCCAGGAAGAGTATGGCGCGGAAAGGAAATTACCGTGGGGCGTCTCGGAGTCGGCCTACAACGCGCGCGATCTCGAGTTCACCTATCAGTATTCGAGCTTTGGTGTTCCCGGATTGGGATTAAAACGCGGGCTCGGTGACGATGCGGTGGTCGCTCCCTACGCGACCGCGCTGGGCGCGATGATCGCGCCGCGCGCCGCCGTGCAGAATTTCGCGCGGCTCGCCGAAGCGGGCGGGAATGGTCGCTACGGCTGGTTCGAAGCGCTCGATTACACGCCTCGGCGTGTCCCGGAAAATGAGAAGGTCGCCGTCGTCCGCTGCTACATGGCACATCACCAGGGCATGACGCTGATCGCGCTCGCGAACACGCTCCAGAAAGGCGCGATGCGTTCCCGATTTCACGCCGAGCCGATCGTGCAGGCGACTGAACTTTTGCTCCAGGAACGGCCGCCGCGCGACATCGATGCCATTCATCTGCGCCCGCAGGAAGGGAAAGCGACGACGCGCGTGCGCGCGCTCGGCCCCTCTTCGTTGCGCCGGTTTCGCTCGGCTAATCAGGCGACCGTGCAGACACAACTTCTCTCCAATGGCCGCTACTCGGTCATGCTGACCACGGCCGGCTCGGGCTACAGCCGCTGGGACGAGATGGCCGTGACCCGCTGGCGCGAAGATCCGACCTGCGATTGCTGGGGCACTTATGTTTTCCTGCGCGACGCCGAGACGGGCGACGTTTGGTCGGCCGGATATCAACCGAGCGGAGTCGCGCCCGATTCATACGACGCGGCGTTCTTCGAGGATCGGGTCGAAATTTCGCGGCACGACGGGACGCTCGAAACCCGAATGGACGTAGCCGTTTCGCCAGAAGACGACGCCGAAGTCCGCCGGATCACTATTTTCAACAACGGAAATCGCACCCGCGAAATCGAGCTGACCTCCTACGCGGAAATCGTCCTCGCACCGGACGCGGCCGATGCCGCGCATCCGGCTTTTTCGAATCTGTTCGTGGAGACGGAATTCGTCGCCGATCTCGGCGCGATCCTGGCCACGCGCCGGCGCGGCGCGCCTAACGAGCCGGAAATCTGGGCGGCGCATCTCGCGATCGTGGAAGGCGAGACGATCGCGGGCGTGCAGTTCGAAACCGATCGCGCGCGTTTCCTTGGTCGCGGCCGGGTCATTCGCACACCGGTTTCCGTGATCGATGGCCAGCCACTCTCCAACACCTCCGGCGCCGTGCTCGATCCGATCTTCAGCATTCGGAGGCGGATTCGCCTCGCGCCGGGCGCGACCGCGCACGTCACGTTTTGGACGATGGCGGCGGATTCCCGCGGCAAAGTGCTCGACCTGGTCGACAAGCATCGCACGCCGGCAGCCTTCGAACGCACGACCACGCTCGCCTGGACGCAGGCGCAGGTGCAGCTCTTCCATCTCGGCATTGGGCAGGATGAAGCGACGATGTTCCAGCGTCTCGCCAGCCATGTTATCTACTCGAGCCCGGCACTCCGCCCTTCTTCTGATGCGCTCGTGCGCAGCGATGGCGCGCAACCGGTGCTTTGGGCTTACGGCATTTCCGGCGACCTGCCGATCGTGCTCTGCCGGATCGACGACATCAACGATCTCCAACTCGTTAGGCAATTGCTCCAGGCGCATGAGTATTGGCGGATGAAACGGCTGGCCGTCGACCTGGTCATCCTGAACGAACATCCGGAATCGTACGCACAGGATTTGCGTACCGCTCTGGAAGCAATGGCGCGCGCGGCCGAGGCGCGCCGGCCTTCTGGAGACGCTGAGACCACGCGCGGCACGGTCTTTATTTTACGGGCAAATCTCGTCTCAGATGAAGCGCGCAGCCTGCTCCAGAATGCCGCGCGTGCTGTCCTCTTCAGCCGTCGCGGCAGTCTCTTCGAGCAACTAAAACGCCTGGACGAAACCGACGCCCTAACGAACAGATCGCAGCGCCGCATCGCTCCAAAGGGAACGCCGCAAACGGTCCCGCGCTCCGACCTCGCATTCTTCAATGGCCTCGGCGGCTTCTCCAAAGACGGCCGCGAATACGTGACCGTCCTCAGCGCCGGGCAATGGACGCCCGCGCCCTGGATCAACGTCATCGCCAACCCATCGTTCGGTTTCCAAACCTCGGTCGGAGGCAGCGGCTATACCTGGGCGGAGAACAGCCAACAGAATCAAATCACGCCCTGGGGCAATGATCCCGTCTCCGATCGTCCCGGCGAAGCGATCTACATCCGCGACGAGGACGGGATGCTTTGGACGCCGACCGCGCTGCCGATCCGGGAGGAAGCGTTTCCTTATGTCGTTAGGCACGGCCAGGGCTACAGCCGTTTCGAGCACACTTCGCACGGCATCGGGCTCCAGCTCCTGCAGTACGTGCCGGTGCACGATCCCATCAAAATTTCCCGCCTAACAATCAGGAATCAGTCAGGCCGACCGCGCCGGCTTTCGGTGACGGCTTACGTCGAATGGGTGCTCGGCGCATCGCGCGCGTCAGCGGCGCCGTTCGTCGTGACGGAGATCGATCCGGAGACCAACGCCATGTTCGCGCGAAATCATTGGAGCGCGGCCTTCGGCACCCGAGTGGCCTTTGCTGATCTGGGTGGACGCCAGCAATCCTGGACCGGCGATCGCCGGGAATTTCTCGGCCGCAACGGCACCCTCGATCGCCCGGCGGCGCTCGTTGGTGCGACCAGCATAACGAATAAAGTCGGTGGCGGACTCGACCCTTGCGGCGCGCTCCAAACAAAAATCGAACTCGCGCCCGACAGCTCGATGGAAATTGTTTTCTTCCTCGGCGTAACCGCGACCAGGGAAGAGGCGCTGGCGTTGATCAAACGCTACCGCGCGGCCGATCTCGACGCCGTCTTCAAGGAAGCGACCGGCCTTTGGGACGAAATCCTCGGCACCGTGCAGGTGAAGACGCCCGACCGCGCGATGGATCTGCTGCTGAATCGCTGGCTGCTATATCAGACGCTTGTCTGCCGGATCTGGGCCCGCGCCGCGTTCTATCAAGCGAGCGGCGCTTACGGCTTCCGCGATCAACTTCAGGACGTCATGGCGTTGAGTGTCGCGCGGCCGCAAATCACCCGCGAACACCTCCTGCGCGCAGCGGCGCGGCAATTCGTCGAAGGCGATGTGCAGCACTGGTGGCTGCCGCCGTTGGGCCAGGGCGTGCGCACGCGCATCTCCGACGACCGGCTTTGGCTGCCCTTCGTCACCGCGCAATACATCGAGGTCACGGGCGATGTCGCCGTGCTCGATGAACTCATCCCGTTCCTCGACGGAGCGGTTTTGAAACCGGACGAACACGAATCGTTCTTCCAGCCGACCGTTTCCGGCAAAACGGGAACGCTCTTCGAACATTGCGCGCGCGCTCTCGAAACCAGTCTCGCTGTCGGTATGCACGGGCTGCCGTTGATCGGCACCGGCGATTGGAACGATGGGTTAAATCGCGTGGGTATCGACGGAAAAGGGGAGAGCATCTGGCTCGGCTGGTTCCTGCACGCCGCGCTCTCGCGCTTTGCGCCGCTGGCCGATCTTCGCGGCGAGAAAACTCTGAGCGAAAACTGGCGCGAGCGCGCTGCCCAAATTGGCGAAGCCCTCGAGCGCGAGGGCTGGGACGGCGCCTGGTATCG
>JBPCLI010000029.1:0-29234 GCA_051003415.1 Chthoniobacterales bacterium
TCCCTCTCATCTGCTGGTTTGTAAGGAGGGTGGGGCGAAGGTGTGCGGGGGGTGGTTGGAGAGAGAGCGAGGGGAGCTCTCCCGCTACCTTAACCGCAGTACGCGCATCAATTCGCGTTGCTCGCGTCCGGGATGCGTCCGGGCCGGGACCCATTCGCGCTCGAGGATGAATGCGGCGCCGAAGAAATCACCCAGTTCGGCCGTGCTCACCCGGTAAGGCGGGCCATCTTCGTCGTGGTCCGGGTTGAGGAAAAAGATCGCCAGCATTCGGCCCTTCGGTTGCAACAGCCTAACGATAGTGGAGACATACTGCCGGCGCAGGGCGGGATCGATCGCGCAAAAGCAGGTGTGCTCAAAAACCCAATCGAAACGGCCATCCATCTCCGGCGGAAGATCGAAAAGGTTGGCCAGCAGATATTCTTCCCGCGCGAGGGGCAGAGACGCCTTGGCTTTCTTAATTGCAAACGGCGCCAGATCGACGCCGACAACATGATTTTCGGCGGTAACAAGAGCACGCACATCCTGACCCGAACCGCAGCCCGGGACGAAAATCTCTCCCTTTAACGGTCCATTTTCCGCCAGGTAATCAATCAGCGCGGGATGAGGAACGCCTTTTTCCCACGGCGTTTCCCGGCGCTGATAGCGCTCTTCCCATTCAGTTTGCGTTTGTTTCATCGGTGCGGTTGACTGGGAACATATCTCGCATGTCCAACCGATATCCTAATCGTCTTCCTTCATGAAAGCTCTTCGGGTCGGAGTCGTCGGGGTTGGGCACATCGGCAAAAATCACGCGCGGCTCTACGCCGAGACTGACAGCGCGGAGTTCACCGCCATTTTTGACAGCAATGCGGAAGTCGCCGCCGGGATCGCGCAGCAATACAAGGTGCGCGCGGCCAGTTCGCTGGAGGAATTCGCCGGCCTGGTCGATGCCGCCTCTGTCGCCACCCCGACGGACTCGCACTTCGCCATCGCTCAGCCGCTTCTCGAAAAAGGAAAGCATCTCCTGGTCGAAAAACCGATCGCGGAAGACACCGTCCAAGCCAGCCGATTGGCGGAGATGTCCGTGGAACGGAAGCTGGTTTTACAGGTCGGCCACGTCGAGCGTTTCAACCCGGTCCTGAGTGCGCTCGAGGCGCGCCTGACCCATCCGCGCTTCATCGAGGCGCATCGGCTTTCGCCATTTCCAAATCGCAGCACCGACATCGGCGTCGTGCTCGATCTCATGATTCACGACCTGGAAATCATTCTGCATCTCGTGAGGTCGCCGGTGCAGACAATCGACGCCGTCGGGGTGCCCGTTCTAAGCCGACGTGAGGATATCGCCAACGCGCGAATTCGTTTCGAAAACGGCTGCGTCGCCAACATTACCTCGAGCCGGATCAGTCCGGAGCGGATGCGCAAGATTCGTGTCTTCCAAGGGGATGCGTATCTCTCGCTCGATTATCAAAACCAGACGGGCGAAATCTATCGCAAGGTCGGGGGTGGGATCGAGCGGGCCGAAGTCGAAATCGAAAAAGAAGAGCCGCTCAAGCGCCAGATTCTTTCCTTCATCGAATGCGCCCGGACCGGCTTGCAGCCAAAAGTTTCGGGGTTTGAAGCGACCGCCGCGCTTGAGCTGGCGGTCCAGATCACGAAGCGAATCGAGGAGGCGCAATGACCTCGCGATGGAGCGCACGCTGAGCCTTTATTTCGTCGCCGGGGAAGCGAGCGGCGATAATCACGGCGCCGCGCTCATGCAGTCCTTGCGCGAACTGCACCCTGAAATTCGATTGTTAGGCCGGGGCGGCCCGAAAATGAAGGGAATGGCCGCCGAACGTTTTCTGGATTGGAGCGACGAGGCGGGCGTGGTCGGCCTCTGGGAGGTGGTTAAGCATTACAACTATTTCCGGCAGGAATTTCGCAAGACGCTCAATGAGATCGCCGCCACGCGGCCCGACGCCGTGGTCCTGATCGATTATCCTGGATTCAATCTGCGCCTCGCGCGTGCTCTGCGTGAACGCTCGTTAGGGGGAAAGATCATCTATTACATCAGCCCACAAGTCTGGGCCTGGAACCGCGGCCGCATCCCGAAGATGGCGCGCTGGCTCGACCTTATGCTCTGCATTTTCCCTTTTGAAGCCGAGCTCTATGAACAATCGGGACTGCGCACGATTTTCGTGGGTCATCCGATGATTGAAAACCTGGAAAGGAAACGCACCGATGCTTTGCGCACACCGCATCTGATCGGTCTTTTTCCCGGGAGCCGGATGCGCGAAGTGCGCAAACTCCTTTCGATCCTTATCGAAGTCATGCGCGCACTGCACAAAGCGCGACCGGAATTGCATTTCGAAATAGCGGCGGCCTCGGAATCGCTCGCCATGGTCATCCGGCGGGATCTCGAAGCGGTGCTGGGCTCGTTAGGGCAGGTCGAGGTCACGGTTGGCCATGCCGCGCAGACCATGCAGCGGAGCTCGATCGGCGTCGTAGCTTCCGGGACGGCGAAGCTGGAAGCGGCTTTTTTCCGGATGCCGTTCGTTCTGGTCTATAAGGTGGCGGCGATGACCTACCTTGCCGCCCGAATGCTGATCCGAGTAAAGCACCTTGGCATGCCCAATGTCCTGGCGGATCGCGAAATCGTTCCGGAATTTGTCCAAGGCGATGCCCAACCCGCCGCCATCGCGAGCGCGATGTTGCGTCTGGTCGACGATCGCGACCGGCGCAAACAAATGGTGGCCGACTTCGACGAAGTGATCGCCAAACTCGGCGAAGGCGGCGCGAACGAAAAGGCAGCCCGCGCTATTCTCCAGGCTATCATATCAGAAACCTCACCATGACAGAGGACAGAGTTTCGCGTTTGCACGCCTGCGGGGTGATTGATCTGCATTTCGATCTGCCGCTCAGCCTTTTTCTCAGCCGCCCACGCCGGAACGTCGTCGCAAGTGATTTCCTGCCGGAATTTATCGCGGGCGACATCGACCTGCTCGGCGTCGCCATTTACATCGAGGACGCATATCTCGGCGAACGCGCGCTCCGCGTCGCGCTCGACCAGGTCGCCCTGCTAATGACGGAACTGGCCGCCACACCCGCTCTCGCGCTTTGCCGCACCTTTGCCGACATCGAGCAGGCGCGAAGCGAGGGCCGCATCGCACTCCTCCTCACAATGGAAGGCGCGGAGCCGCTGGGCGATGATCTCCATCTCCTCCATATTTTTCACGAGCTCGGGTTGCGCGCCATTTCGCTCACCCACGCCCGGGTCAATGCCGCGGCCGCCGGCGGAATTTTCGCGGCCAGCGGTTCGCCCTCCACCGGCCTCACGAGCTTCGGCCGCGAGCTGGTCGAGGACTGTGAGCGGCTCGGTATTATGATCGATCTCGCGCACATTAATCCCGCCGGCTTCGAGGAGATCTGCGCCCTAACGACTCGGCCGCTGATCGTTTCTCACAGCAACGCCCGCCGTTACTACAACATGGAACGCAACATCAGCGACGAGCAGATCAGAATGATCGGCGCGCGCGGCGGCGTCATCGGGATCAACGCCATTCTCGTTAGTCCAAAGCGAGAGAAGGCCACGCTCGATCGTTATGTCGACCACATCGAGCATGTCGCGAACCTGATCGGGATCGATGGCGTCGGCATCGGTTTCGACTTTTGCGAATTCCTCTGGCGGCAAATGCCGGACGCCGAACGTGAAGCGCTTCAGGCCAAACTGACGACTCCGAATTTTCTCCCCGACCTCGGCAACCACAGCCACGCCCGTAACCTGACGCGGAAGTTAATCGAGCGCGGTTTCAGCGACGAGCAGATCGAGAAAATTCTGCGCGGTAACTGGCTCCGCGTGTTAGGAGAACTTCTCTGACCTGCGCGGTTATTTCCCGCAGATGACCGCGTCCTGCCCGACGAGCGAAGCGATGCGTTTGATCTTGAAGAATTTTGACCACTCGCGCCGGATGTAATCCTCGCGATGAAAACTGGTCTGATAATAATCGGGCAGGCCCTCAGTCGATCCGCAGTGCGAATAACAGAAGCCCCGCTCTTGCAGTTCCGCCCTGGCGGCCCACGGCACGCGCCGGAATAATCTTTCTCCGTGCACGGTTAAAAGCAGGGTGCCCCCCGGCCTTGTGACGCGTCGCAGTTCCTCCAGCCATAATTGCTCCAAGTCCTCGGGAAGATGAGTGAAGACAGAGATGGCGTAGACAAAATCAAAGGTGTCCGATTTATGGGTGAGTGGTGGCCTGTCCCCGTTCACCTCAAAGGTCGCGAGATCCGACAGATTCGCCTGACACCAGGCGATCGCCTCGGGATCGAGGTCGGTGGCGAAAAAGCCGGAATGCGGCCCGAGACAGCGCAAGATGCGACCGCAACCGCAACCGAAATCGAGCACACGCTCGAACGATTCCAAGGCGAGGCCCTCCTCGGCGATCACGCGTTTGATCTCCGCTGCCATCTCGCGACCCACCGAAAGGAAAGAGGCTTCGTCGCCGCTCCCGTGCACGCGCAACCGGAGATTTTCCGGCGGAATGGGCGATGAACACTCTAGCTTGTGCAGTTCGGCTTCGCGCTCATTCCGTTCCCGCAAGTAGGGGCTCAGCTGCGCGTGGACCTCGGCGAGGTCGATTTTGAGTTCGTCGCGTTGTTCCTTCAGCCTCGCGTATTTTACCTCCAGTTCCTCTAGCGCGCGCACCCATTTCCCGACTCCGGGAAGGCGACGAGCGAATTCTTTCTTCATCGGGCGAGAGACCTTTGGCTTTGCGGCATTCTTGCTCGTGTATAATTGCGCGACAAGAATTGGCAAGTTGCCCGCGGCTTATCAGACTCACCTCGATGAATCCTCGTCCACATTTTAAAACCGCCGCCTCCCGATGAACGCGGCTGCTACGCGCATTCAAAATTTTATCGACGGTCAACTAGTCGCGCCGGTCGGCGGCAGGTACATCGATAATATCGAGCCGGCGACGGGCAAGGCTTACTCGCAGGTTCCGGACAGCGACGAGCAGGATGTGGAACGGGCAGTGGGCGCGGCCGAGAAAGCGTTTTCGGAATGGTCGCGCACGCCGGTGGCAGAGCGCTCGTGCATTCTTCTCCGCATCGCGGAATTGATCGATCGTGATCTCGAGAAGTTTGCCCGTGCCGAATCGATCGATACCGGCAAACCGCTCGCCCTTGCGCGTAGCCTCGATATCCCGCGGACCTCGAGCAATTTTCGTTTTTTCGCGACCGCGATCCTGCACACGGAAAACGAGGCACACGTCATGGACGGCGTCGCCTTTAACTACACCCTGCGCCAGCCGCGCGGTGTTGTCGGTCTCATCTCGCCCTGGAATCTGCCGCTCTATCTCTTGAGCTGGAAAATCGCGCCCGCGATTGCGGTCGGAAACACCGCGGTCGCGAAGCCCAGCGAGCTGACGCCAATGACGGCGTTCCTGCTTTGTGAAGTTTGTCGGGAAGCAGGCTTGCCGGACGGCGTTCTCAATATCGTTCACGGCACCGGCCCGAATGTTGGCGCGCCGATTACCGCGCATCCGAAAATCGCCACGATCTCTTTCACCGGCGGGACGGTGACCGGGCGTAAAGTCGCGGAGGCCGGCGCGCCGCTCTTCAAGAAAGTCTCGCTAGAGCTTGGCGGTAAAAATCCAAACATCATTTTTGCGGATGCCGATCTCGACGCAGCCATTGCCGGGAGCGTGCGCTCCTCCTTCGCCAACCAGGGCCAGGTTTGTCTCTGCGGCTCGCGCGTTTTTGTTCAGCGGCCCGTCTACGATGAATTCGTTAGGCGGTTCATCACAACGGTTGGGCAGTTGAAACAAGGCGATCCGCTGGAGGAGAAAACCGAGCAGGGCGCGATCGTTTCCAAGACGCAGCTCGAGAAAGTGAAGTTCTACGTTGATCTCGCCAAGAAAGAGGGCGGCGAAATTGCGCTCGGCGGTGCTGAGCCACCCGCGCCTAACGACCGCTGCCGCGAAGGCTATTTTTTCCCGCCCACCGTCATCACCGGGCTGCCGGTCGGTTGCCGGGTCAATCGCGAAGAGATCTTCGGCCCGGTTGTGACGATCACGCCTTTCGACGGCGAAGACGAAGTCATCGGCTATGCTAACGACACGGAATACGGCCTCGCCTCCAGCGTCTGGACGCAAAATCTGAACCGCGCTCATCGCGTCGCGGAGCAAATCCAAACCGGCACGGTCTGGATCAATTGCTGGCTGGTGCGCGACCTGCGGGTGCCGTTTGGCGGGATGAAACAAAGCGGCGTTGGCCGGGAAGGCGGTGAAGAAGCGCTCCGCTTTTTCACTGAGCCGAAGAACGTCTGCATCGCCAAATAGGGGAAAGGATGATCCACAGATTTCTCAGAGTCTCACAGATTGGGAAGAGAGACTTCCCTGCAAATAATCTGTGTAGATCGGCGAAATCTGTGGATACAAAACATGAGTGAATCCTTCGAAAGCCAGCGCGCGGCCGAACCAGTGGGAGCTTTTCCGCATGCGAAACGGGTCGGCAATTTTCTTTTCCTGTCCGGAATCGGACCGCGGGTGCGGGGAAGCAAGGAAATCCCGGGCGTGACGCTCGATGCCGAGCGCAACATCGTCAGTTACGACATCGAAAAACAGTGCCACGCCGTTTTTGAAAACGTGCGAATCGTTCTGGAAGATGCCGGCGCGCATTGGAATGACATCGTGGATATGACCGTCTTCTTAACGAACATGAAGAAGGACTTCCAAATCTTTAACCGCATTTATCCGGAATACTTTGCTGGCCCCGGCAAGCCTAATCCGACTCGCACAACAGTCGAGGTCGGAGCGCTTCCCACTCCGATCGCGATCGAGCTAAAGGTGATCGCTGCGATGCGATAGGAGCCGGGGAGCGCACGCGCCTCGCGTGCTCTGTTTCGGCGCCTCGCCGAAACATCCTTTTTCTTCCTCCTCCAACTCCAGCAAGGGATGGCGATGGGGAGGCGCCATCGCCGGCACCGAGGCGCGTGCGCTCCCCGGATCACTCGCGCTCGAAGCGCTCGATCTCTTCGAGCACAGAAGACGCTCGTCTTATGCTGCGGCCGGCCGAACTGTCTTCCATTTTCTTGGCCAGATCCTCCCGGCCCGCGCGTCGCGAGATCGCGATGAGCGCGTAGACGAAGGCCAGGCAGATTAGTGCGCTAAGGAAAAACCAGCCGACCACCTCCGGATTGCGTTTCCAGACATCGGCGCCGAGGCAATAAAAGATCATGAGGATGATCGGAATCCAGATGAAGCAACCGGTGATTCCGAACCAAAGTCCAGCGCGCAGACGCCAGCGGCGCAGTTCGGCGAGCTGCTTTTGAAGGGTGAGCACGGGCTCGGCGTAGTCGAACTGGCGGATGGTATAAAGATCGCGCGCGGCAAAGATGATCATCATGACGCCGTAAAGATGGAGCGAGATGCCATAGATCATGAGGTGAGCGACGCCGAGATGATCGACCCAGAAACTTCCGCCCAGCAGCGCGAGCAGCCCGCCGCAAATGATTTGGATAATCTGCCCGGTGACGAGCAGTCGAAAGCCGGAGCGAAAACGCGTCAGCTTGTTTTCTCGAAATTGATGGAAGGCAAGCGCGTGTTGCCGTTCGAGGTTGCGGTTGAGCGTTTGCCAGGTGGATTTGAGATCGTCGAGTTCAGTCATGAGTTTTGGCGGTCGAGTTGCAGCGTCGCCTCGCGGACATGCTGTTTCAGGCGGTTGAGTTTGGTGGCCACGTTGGTCTCGCTCAGGCCGAGAATGGCGGCGATGTCGCGATAGCTGTGGTCGTCGAGGTAAAGAAGAAGCAGACCGCGATCGAGCGGCGGGAGAGATGCGATGACCTGTTGCAAAAACGCCATGCGCTCGTCCGGTTCGGCCGTGTGCGCGGCGACATCGATTTCGTTTTCCTCCAGCGAAAGAGTTTGCCTGACGGGATGGGTGTGACGGCGCAGGAAGGAGATCGCGACGTTGAGTACGATCCGATACATCCAGGTCGAAAACGGCCGGTCGGTCGCATAACGAGGATAGGCGCGCCAGAGCTGGAGGGTGATTTCCTGGGCGAGATCTTCGCGGTCGGCAAACGTGCTCGTGTAACCAAAGGCCACCTTGCGGATTATGCCGCCATGTTCCTCGAGCAGGCGGGTGAAAGTTTCCTTAGCGGAAAGGGCGGCGGTCATGTTGGTGGCAGGTGCGTGCATCGCGGCGGGAAAAATGAATTACTGTTACCGAGGTGATTCGCGGACCTGCGCGGAAAATCACACATAAAATTCAAAAGGTAGCGCAAGCTTCCAGCTTGCAGGATATGGGGTGCAAGCTGGAAGCTCGCACTACCTTCGAAGGAAGACGCCAGACCGAGCTGGAGGCGCCTAACGCCATGAACACGCCTCCGTTTCAAATTATCGCCGCCGATCACACCGGCATCACGGTCGCGAACTTGGAACGGTCGCTCGCCTTCTGGCGTGATGTGCTTGGCTTCGAGTTGTCGCATCGCGCGCATCACACCGGTTCGCTGGCGAGCGAAGTTACTGGTGTGCCGGGCGCGGAGCTGACACTTGCGGTCCTGAAGGCGCCGGGACACAAGATCGAACTGCTTGAGTATCACGCGCCCGCTGATCGGAAAAAAGTGCTGTGGCGGCCGTGCGATGTGGGCTCGGTCCACGTCGCATTCACGGTCGATAATCTCGACGCAGTCCTGGAAAGAATTGCCGCTTCGGGATGGCACCCGCCCGGGCAGGCGCAAACTCTGGCGTGCGGCCCGAATGCCGGGAAGCGTGTGGTCTATGTGCGCGATCCCGACGGCACCACGATCGAATTCATGCAGCCGCCGCCCGGGAAAACGTAATCGTCCGCAGATTTCGCAGATGACCGCAGATTTTTCCTGATTCATTCTTCCGCATGATGACTTATTCCGCCGACCAGGAATTCGCGCTCGAGCAGGACCGCGCGGACGGGTTGCGCGGGATGCGCGAGCGTTTTCACATTCCGACCCGCACGGATGGCGAACCGCTGATTTACTTCGTCGGCAATTCGTTAGGCCTGATGCCGAAGGCGACCCGGGCGGCAGTCGAGCAGGAGCTGGACGACTGGGCGCGACTCGGAGTCGATGGACACTTCGACGCCGCCACGCCCTGGTATACCTATCACAAGACGCTGCGCGAGCCGTCCGCGCGGCTGGTGGGTGGACGGCCTAACGAAGTCGTCTGCATGAATAGCCTGACGGTGAACCTCCACCTGCTTATGGCGACGTTTTACCGTCCGACTAAAGCGCGCCGCAAGATCTTGATGGAATCGCCGGCCTTTCCGTCCGACACCTACGCGATCAAGTCGCAGATCGCGCACCACGGTTTCGAACCTAACGACTCGCTTCTCCTCGCGCAGCCGAGGGAAGGGGAGGAGACCTTGCGGCAGGAAGACATCGAGGCACTGATCGAAAAGCATGGCGACGAGATCGCGCTCGTCCTTTTCGCCGGCGTGAATTTCTTCACCGGCCAGCTTTTCGACATCGCGAAGATTACGGCCGCGGCGCAAAAGCGTGGCTGCACTGTCGGGATCGATCTGGCGCACGCCGCCGGCAACCTCCCGCTTCGCCTGCACGATTGGAACGTCGATTTTGCCGTTTGGTGTTCCTACAAATACCTCAACTCCGGCCCGGGCGCGGTTGGGGGCGCTTTCGTGCACGAACGGCACGCGACAAATCCCGACCTGCCGCGCCTTGCTGGTTGGTGGGGCAACGATCCGGCGACGCGTTTCCGCATGCAGTTGGAGCCGGAGTTCGTGCCCGTGCGCTCGGCTGATTCCTGGCAACTGAGCAACCCGCCAATCCTTGCCATGGCGCCGCTGCGTAATTCCTTCGCGATCTTCGATGAAGCCGGCGGAATGGAGGCCCTGCGCGCGAAATCGCTGCGGCTCACCGGCTACCTGCAATTTCTCCTGGAAGAGATCGGCTCGGCGCGTTTCAGCGTCATTACTCCATCCGCGCCTAACGAACGCGGCGCCCAGCTCTCCATCCTCGTGCACGAGCATCCGCGAGAACTTTTCAAAAAACTCGAAACCGCCGGGGTAAAGACCGACTTCCGCGAGCCAAATGTGATCCGCGTCGCGCCGGTTCCGCTCTACAACACCTTTGAGGAAGTCTGGCGCTTCTCGAAAATCCTTTCCGAACACCACTGATCGCGAGCGCCGCTACAACTCGCTTCGGCATCTGCAAGTCGCAGATGAAGGCGTCGTAATCGCACGCTTTCACTTTGAGGATCGCTTCCTCGTTGTCGAAGGCGACATCCACGAGAAAATTCGCGTCCGTCGGGGTCCATTGCAGGGCGGAAGCCAGCTGCTGTTCGTCGTCCAACATCAGAATGGCTCTGAGATCAAAGGCGGTCCCTTTCCATTTTCAAGAAATCTGCCGGAACAGAGGAAGGAACCCGCCCTCCGGACTTGGCAAAAGCCCGGAAACATCCACGGTAGAGCGCACATGGGAACAAAATTCGCCCTCATCGGTAGCGGCCTCGCCGGCGGCCTGCTCGCCGGTTACCTCGGCCGGCGCGGCTATGAGATCGACCTCTACGAGCGCCGGGCCGATCCCCGCGTCGGCAACACCGTCGGCGGCCGATCCATCAACCTCGCCCTTTCCACCCGCGGCATCCACGCCCTACAACAGCTCGGCATCGCTGACGAAGTCCTCCAGCACGCCATCCCGATGCGTGGCCGGATGATCCACGACAAGAGCGGCGCGCTCCATTTCTCCCCCTACGACCGCGACCCGGCCAAACACATCAACTCCATCGGCCGCGGCGCGCTTAACACCGTCGTCATCGAGACCGCGCAGCGTAATGGAAACGTCCGGGTAAAATTCAACCACCGCTGCACCGACGTCGACGTCGACGCGCCCGCAGCCCAGCTCGTCAACACCGAGACTAACGAGAACGTCACCGCCCGCGCCGAAGCCATCATCGGCGTTGACGGCGCCTTCTCCACCGTCCGCGGCGCCATGCAGGGCCTTAGCCGCTTCGAGTACAGCCAGAGCTATCTCCCTCACGGTTACAAGGAACTCACCATCCCGCCCGCCGCCAACGGCACCTGGCGGATGGAGAAAAACGCCCTCCACATCTGGCCGCGCAAAAGTTTCATGATGATCGCGCTGCCGAACCCCGACGGCTCCTTCACCTGCACCCTCTTTTGGGAATTCGAAGGCCCGCGCAGCTTCGCCACCGTCCAGACTAACGACGATATCCGGCGCTTTTTCTCCGAGGAATTTCCCGACGCCGTCCCCCTCATGCCCGCGCTTCTCGAGGACTTCCGGGAGAATCCCACCGGGTCGCTCGTCACCATCCGTTGCGCACCCTGGCACTACCAGGACAAGATTGCCCTCGTCGGCGATGCCGCCCACGCCGTCGTCCCATTCTACGGGCAGGGAATGAACGCCGCCTTCGAGGATTGCTACATCTTCGACGAATGCCTGGCCGAGTTCCCGAGCGACCGCCGGCGCGCCTTCGCCGAATATTCCCGGCGCCGGAAAGCAAACGCCGACGCCCTTGCCGACCTCGCCGTCCAGAACTTCATCGAGATGCGCGACAAGACCGCTTCCCGCGCCTTCCGCGCCAAGAAGAAGCTCGACCACACTCTGGAAGGCCTGCTCCCCGGCACTTATCTCCCGCTTTATACGATGGTCAGCTTTACCAACATCCCCTACGCCGAGGCCGAGCGCCGCGCCCGGCGGCAGGACACGATTGTTTACGCGAGCCTCGTTGGCCTCGCGCTCATGGTCGTCGTCTTCCTGGCAAAAGTAGTTCGTTTCCTGAAAGACTGATTCCGTTTCGCTTTTGGTCGTTGACGGAGCGGCTGCAACCATCACGGCGCCACCAACTCCGCCGTCGTATCCGAGCGCACCACAATCCGGCGGCCATCCTTGGTCAGCGACTTACCGCGCAGCAAAATCGTCGTCGGCGGTTCCGTATCCGTGCCTCCGAGACAGTCATAGCCGCCGATAAATTTCTTATCCGGCAGATATTGCGGCACCAAGTCCTCCAGCTTCGAAGGGTAACGCCCTTCGTGATCGCTTGCATAGAGTTTGCAGGCGATCGCCACCTGTTTCGCCTCCGCCATCGCCGCGCGCGTCTCCGCGCTCCCGAGCGCCCCGACCAATGCCCCCGGCGGTGCCTGGCCGAAGCCCACCGCCACTCCACCACCGACCAGCAACACCGCCACCGATATCCTACCAAGCCAAAGAAGAGTGCGCATAAGAAGAGTTGAAGGAATTGGAGACTGGAAAGCGGTTAGGTCCGCCGTCGAGGGAGGCGCTTCGTCGCTTCCGCAGAGAACGTGAGGTGTCTCTTGCAAAAATTGTCCACCCCCGCGGCTCCAAGGCTCGCCGTGGTCTACTTCCGCGATGCTCTCGAGAACATCCCCGCATGTCCATTGATATCTTTCGCTCTGTATATCCCCTCGTTCCCAAACTTCGTTTGGGAACACGCGTGGAACGGCAACTCAGGTTGCTCTTGCACGGGTTGTCAGCTCGGGCTCCGCTCTCACGACCGGGCGAAAACCATTCGCGACCGGCGCTACGGCGCGGAGCCGGTCTTGGTGCGCTTCAGAGTGAAAAGCACTCGGCCCTTGTCAGAGACATCGGGAGCCGTCTCATCGGGAGTCGGAAACGAGATCTTCAACGTGTCACCCTCCAAGGCGTATGGGGTGCGATCAGGTTTCGTGTGCGCAGAGTCCTCGCGTTGCACCACCAGGACCTTCGGGATGGAGGCCGTCTCCAGCTTAAAGGTCGCCTTGCGCTCCATGCCCGCCTTTATTCGCCTGATGAGCGTCTCGCCGGTGAAGATATACGTGCCCGAGACGTTAGGCATCTCCCGGCCATCCACGCTGGCCGACTTCAACGCCCACGAACCCTGAATGTCCTCCTGGTCGCCGGCCATGGCCGAGACCGCCGCAAAAACGCCGATAGCCACCTGCGCCGCAATCGAGGTGATTGTTGTACGTTTCATAATGCTGCTCCCCTAGCCGGACCCGGTGCGCCGTGCCCGGCCCACGACCATATGGACGCCCACACTTTATCGCGAAGCTTATTTCGGCAGCCCCGGGTGATGGCGCGGTTGGGAGGGTCGCTGTCGTCGTGCCACCACTGGAGGGAAGCGCTTCGTCGATTCGGCGAAGAACGTTTATGGTCCCGCGAGACAAGTCCTGCCCCGCGGCACCATCGAAGCGGTGCCCCAGCGCTAGTCGGTTGGTTCTGCCGGTTAACTGCTGAATTAAAAGGCGGCGGCACGCTGACGCGAGATGCGGAAGATTGCGGTGGCCAATATAACTGCTTTGCTCTGCCGTTTCGTCTCCGCGCCGACGAACCGGAGGTCTATGAAGTTAACCTGCACGATGGTGTGGATGGCTGCTCTCTTCTTTGCAGTCCGGCGCGGGCTGCGATTCTGCGCATCGTGTCTTACAACATCGATTGCGACGACCAGGGGAACGATAACAACATGACCGGGACCAAGCACGCACTGCCGACAGTCAGCCAGGCGATCGGGTTGAATCATCTCGGCAGCAATGCGCAGATGGTGGACACCCTCACGGTCGAGGAGCTTAACTCTACGACCCTCTCCAACTTTGTGACTCAGCTCAATGCCACCTATGGCGCTGGCACTTACACCTATGACACCACGCAGGATCCTAACACGGGTGGGTGGCCGGATGGATTGATCTATAACACTCATACCTTGCAGGTGATCTCGGCGCGGGCTTTGCCGACGGGGCAGAATGTCTTGTTGCAGCCTAACGGCACTTACACGATGGCTCATTCTCCCGGCGGCGGGGTAAATGGGGTCACATGCGGCCCCATGCTCTACCAGTTGCGCCCGATCGGCGCTGGGACGACGAACGATTTCTATCTCTGTGTGAGCCACGCCCGCAGCACGAGCGACGACTCGGTTGGCGACGCCCGCTACGCTGAGGCGCAGGAAGTGCGCGTCCGACAAGGCCATCGCGACCCAGTGCCTGTCGCTCCGGAGCGGCGACCTTATTCATCCTGCGGGGTTGCTGGTGGAAGGGAGCGGGCCGCGATCGGGACTTGGCGCAGTTCGCTCAGCCGCACCGACACCGGCAACGGTGCCTGCGAGCGAGTCTGGGTGGAAGAGGTCGAACAGCTGGCTCGCTAAAAAGTCGCCGGTTGCGGGCTCGGCCCTTCCGCTTGATCGTGCCTCTATGAGCACTGAAAAAGCGACCTTTGGCGCGGGATGTTTTTGGGGAGTCGAGGCTGTTTTCCGGCAAATGCCCGGAGTGAAAGATGCCGTGGTCGGTTATGCCGGCGGCATAACAGAAAATCCTACCTATGAGGACGTTTGCAGCGATGAAACGGGGCATGCGGAAGTAGTCGAAGTGACTTTTGACCCGGCGGAAGTCTCTCATGACACGTTGCTCGAGGTCTTCTGGAGGAACCACGACCCGACTACCCGCAATCGCCAGGGCCCCGACATGGGTTCGCAATATCGCTCGGTCGTTTTCTATCATTCGCCGGAACAAAAAGCGGCCGCCGAAGGGAAGATGGCGGAGCTGGAAAAGAGCGGGAAATTTCGCCGCCCGATCGTGACGTTGATCGAGCCCGCGCCGACCTTTTACCGCGCAGAGGAATATCATCAGCAATATCTCGCCAAGCACGGACGGACGCATTGCGCGATTTAGTGTGCCAACTTCCCCGATGAGCCGCGAAGTCATTCGCACTCCCAACCTGAGGGCCGATGCGGCGGTTTTCATTCTCCACGAAGCGCGGCGCGCGCTCGCCGAACGAGGTGAGTTTCGGATCGCGCTCTCCGGCGGGAATACGCCGCGGCCGATCTACGCTGAGTTCGGACGCATCTCGCCCGACCTGCTGTGGGAACGGATCCGATTTACTTTTGGCGACGAGCGTTGCGTCCCGCCGGAAGATGCCGAGAGCAACTACCGGATGGCGCGCGAGGCGTTGTTTGAGCCTTATTCCGTGCCGGATAAGTCGATCCTGCGGATGCGGGGCGAAATCGAGCCGCCCCTCGCGGCGCAGGAATACGAAGACGCGCTCGCGCTCCTCGCTACGCAGCACGGGGAGACCATTTACCGGCACGACCTGATGCTTCTTGGAATGGGCGACGACGGCCATACCGCTTCGCTTTTTCCTGGCACCGAGGCGCTGAGCGAGCAGGTTCGGCGAGTGGCGGCCAACTATGTCCCGAAACTGGACGCCTGGCGCCTGACGATGACTCTGCCGCTTCTAAACCAGTCCCGGCATGTCCTCTTTCTGGTCAGCGGTGACAAGAACCCGGAACTCCTCGAACAGGTCCTGGCCGGCGGTTCGGAATATCCGGCCGCGCGGGTCAATCCCCCGAACGGACAGTTAACCTGGATGATTGGCGAGCTCGCCTAACGAAGTGTCGAAAGCGCACACGATTCTCGTCACCGGCTCGGCCGGACTGATCGGCTCGGAAACAGTCAAGCGTTTCGCAGCCGACGGCTGTCGCGTGGTCGGGATCGACAACGACATGCGGCAACGCTTTTTCGGCGCCGAAGCTTCGACGCAGAAGACGCGCGATGCGCTGCTCGCGACGGTGCCGGCTTACCAACACCACGAGGTGGATATTCGCGACGCCGCAGCGGTGAACGAAATTTTCAAAACGCACGGGCGGCAGTTGGCGGCGATCGTCCACACGGCGGCGCAACCGTCGCATGATTGGGCGGCGCGCGATCCGCAGACGGATTTTGCGGTCAACGCCAACGGCACCCTTAATCTGCTCGAAGCGGCGCGAAACTTTTGCCCGGAAACGCCCTTCGTTTTCACCTCGACGAACAAAGTCTACGGCGACACTCCGAATCGCCTGCCGCTCCAGGAGCTCGAATTGCGCTGGGAGATCGAGCCCGGTCACGAATACGAGCCGGGCATTTCCGAAAACATGAGCATCGACCAGACGAAGCACTCGCTCTTTGGCGCGTCCAAGGCTGCGGCCGATCTCCTGGTGCAGGAATACGGGCGCTACTTTGGCATGCCCACGGCCTGTTTTCGGGGCGGTTGCCTAACGGGGCCGGCGCATGCCGGGACCGAACTGCACGGCTTCCTTTCCTACCTCATGAAATGTGCCGTGAGCGGCCGGCCTTATCGCGTTTTCGGCTACAAGGGCAAACAGGTTCGGGACAACATTCACAGTTTCGACCTGGTCGAAGCCTTTGCCGCGTTCGTTAGGGCTCCGCGCGTTGGGGAGGTGTATAACATTGGCGGAAGCCGCCAGTGCAACTGTTCGATGTTGGAAGCAATCGCGCTCTGCGAAGAGATCAGCGGGCGCAAACTCTCGTGGGAATACGTGGAGGACAACCGCATCGGCGACCACATCTGGTGGATCAGCGACGTGCGGAAATTCCGCGAACATTATCCGGAATGGAATTTCCGCTACGGCCTGCGCGAAATTATTGAGGAGATCCACGCGGCGGTCGAGGCCTAACGAGTAAAACTCTTAAAGCACGGTCAGGGTTATATCGTTCCCAGTGCCGCCGAGATAGCTGACTTGGTAGGTGTTGCTTCCGGCTACGATCGTGGCGCCTTCAGCGAGGTTGCTAAAATTACCGGCGATGGGGGTGGCCGCGGTGTTGTCGATCGCGGTAAAAACTGTCCCCGCGGGAAGGACCCCGTTGCCTCTAGCGTGAAAGGAAAAACTCGCGCCCGCATTAATCGTGACGCCGTTGGCGACGACCCTATCCGATGTGCTCTGCGAGGTGTTCAAACTGTAGCTGTAGCTCGCGCCGGCATTGAAGGTGACCGCGCTGCTGACGTTTAGGACAACCTGTTTCTTGGAACCCAAGGCCGGGATCAGAGTCGCGGCCGAGCCACTGGGGTCCCCGATGGTGAGCGGTCCGGCGATTGTCCCCGCACCGCCGATTCTGCCGCCGTTCACCTGCACGGGACCGGGACCGGTCGCCGATCCGGTCTTATTCGAAACGATGAAATCCCCGAGGGTGACGGTGGTGCCGCCGGTGTAAAGATTCCCCCCACCGAGCGTGAACGTCCTTGTGCCGACCTTCGCGAGCGAACCGCCCGTGCCTCCGCTGAGCCCGCCATCCTGGATCAGGCCGGAAAAGGTCGCGCTCAGATTATTGGTGCCGACGGTGAGCTTGCTCGAGCCGAGCGAAATCACACCGGTGCGATCACCTTCGACCGAGCCAATCGTCAGGCCTTCGGTCTCGAAACTCAGGAGCCCGCTGATATCGAGGGTGCCACCGCTGGTGAGAACGGCGCGGGCGGTGCCGCCCTTCGCGGCGTAGGTGAAGACGAGCGCTCCGCCGTCATTCAGCAGGGTGGACTGCTGGGCATCAGCAAAAAGGGAAACGTCACCGTAGCCGGCGCGGCCTGGGGCACGAGCGCGCGTTGCAGGTTGACGGTGGAAGTGGCGGCGTAGGCGTTCGAGAAGTAGAGAGACGCGCCACCGGTTAATTTATTGTCGCTGCCCTCGAGGGTGATATTAGCCGCACCGGCGTAGCCACTCTCAAACGTTAAGCTGCCCGAGTTCCTTGGTTCACCCCCCGATGCAGGACGATCGTGGAAGAACCACCCGTGGAGCCGCTGAAGAAAACCCCGTAGCCACCCGAGACGCGGTGACCGTCGCCCCCTTCAAAGTCGAGGTGCGCAGTGCCAAGGTTGATCCCGCCCATCAGCCAAAGCGTGCCGTAGTGGCGCGTGCTCGTTCCTCCCAAAATCTCGAAAGGAGTCGTCGCGTCCAGTGTGGAGGTTCCAAAACCATAGAGCACTCCCGCGATCGTGAAGCTCTGCGTGACCCCCGAGTTGTTCACGATGTTGTTTGTCCCATGCAAGGTCAGCGCTTGGTTTTCGAGCACGGTGATGGAGTAGGAACTCGCGCCGGGCTGGAAGGTCAGGCTCGCCACATCGGTCGTCGAGGTGATCGAGAGCGCCGTGATGGCGGAGGTGCCAAAGGTCGCGGTGTCGGTGCTCGAGTTCGGCACGGTGTTCGGCATCCAGTTGTTTGGATTACTCCAATCGCTATCTGCCGGAGTCTGCAGCCAGGTGGCGCTGCCGGCTCGAGCGGGGCTCGTCGCGAGCAAGGCAAGCGCGGGAAGAAGAGAGAAGGCGCGAAGGATCGAAGCTTTTTTCATGGTGATGTGGTGGAATTCGATACCACCACGGGATTACCAAATCAAAGAATTCGGTCAAGCCGGAAACCGGAACGACGCTTTCCAAATCCGTCGATCGCTGAGCGGCGACTAGTACTGCTCGCCTTCGTCTTCCGCTGTCGTCACCACCCGATCGGGGATGGCCCAGACGTGCACCATGACGGCGATCCAGAAGATCGGCAGCAGGAAGAATCCAAAACCCGCAGTACTAGTGGCGATCAACATGGTCAGGGCGACCGCAATTGGAGCCCCGAAAAAGATGAGCAGGAGCCCGATTAAACGATAGCCTTTATAGATGTGCCCGAGGCCGGGGACGATGCTGAGCATGACTGCGACCATGTCGCTGGCCTGGCCTTCGGCGGTTTCGAGCAAGCCCGTCGCCGGCGTCGGCGTGGCGAACGCTTGTTCAGATGATTCGGTGGCCGGTGCGTCTGTGTATTCCAAAACAATTCCTTCGCTGACTATCGTCAACAGCGCGCCTGCCTTCGTCAAGCGCGCTCGCCGTCTGTGCTCGCCCCGGGGAAGTGTTCGGACATTGTCGGTTTATGAATCGTCATCGTCCTCGCCCCTCGCAACGGAAAGTCGAGGACGAGGACGACGACGAGAACGAGCGGCACGACAATACTACAACCAGCCAACACTACCTGGTCCCGACGCCGCCATTGGCGAAACGATCGCGCCATGCGAGGCAAGAGCGATCATCCTGCTGGATGATTTTCGGCCCTGGACCCTGCCGTAGAAAAGTTTCGAGGGGTTGCTCGATTTTTTGCGCTTCAAATCGCCTGAGAAACTGCAAGATAGCGAAATGGCTGCGCTCGCTGAAATTGTTCGCTTCACCGATCGATACCTTCGTCTCTCCGAGATCGAGGATTACCCGCAGGCCCTGAATGGGCTCCAGATCGAAAACGCGGGCGAGATCACGAAAATCGGCGCGGCCGTTGATGCTTCCACCGCAACCATTCAGATGGCGGTCGAGAACGGCGTCGATTTTCTGCTCGTGCACCATGGCCTTTTCTGGCCGGGCCTGCGCGCGGTGACCGGCTCGCTTTACCGGGCGCTCAAGCACGCCTTCGATCACAACCTCGCGCTTTACAGCGCGCATCTCCCCCTCGACCTGCATGCGAAGGTCGGGAACAACGCGCTGCTCGCCGCCGCGATTGGGCTGGGTGAAACGACGCCGTTTCTCGAGTTGAAAGGCGGACCCGCCGGCCTGCTGACCGAGAGCGCCCTGCGGCGCGACGAGCTACTCTCTCGGCTGGAGGAATCGTTAGGCGGGCCCGTCCGCTGCATCGGCACCGGTCCGATGGAAACCGAACGCATCGGGATCTGCACCGGCGGGGCCGGGGGCGAGATCTACGCCGCGGCCAAGGAGGGAATCGACACCTACATCACGGGTGAAGCGCCGCACTGGGCGGCGGTCGCGGCGGAGGAGCTCGGGATTAATCTTTTCCTCGGCGGCCATTACGCGACCGAGACGTTCGGGGTCAAAGCGCTCGCGGCCGAGCTGGCGGAAAAATATAGTCTGCCTTGGGAATTCCTCGATCGACCGACCGGCCTGTGACAGAAAGATTGGTCTTGGCGATTTCGTTAGGCGGCAAGGCGGCATGACCGCCCTTCTCTGGCTGACCGCCCTCGCTCTCATCGGGGTCATTGCCGTCGTCCTACGCCGGCTCCTGGAGAAGGTCGAAAAATTGGGCGTGCGCGTCGCCAGTCTCGAGCAGAAGCTACCAGCCGCGGAAGCACCCGCGCCGCCTGATAAAATGGTGACTCCTCCTTCGCCTTTGCTCGCAAAAGCGGCCTCTCCCGCGGAACCGCGCCCGCCTTCCACGCCGCCGCCGTTGCCGATCGCCCCGCCGCGACCGCCCCCGCCGCCGGCGACGCCCTTCAACTGGGAGGCGTTCATGGGCGTACAACTTTTCGCCTGGCTGGGGTGCCTGGCGCTTTTCCTCGGTGTTGTTTTCCTGGTCAAATATTCCTTTGAGAACAATCTCATCACCCCGCTCGGTCGCGTTACGATCGGACTGGCGATCGCCGCTGGACTGGTCGGTGTCGGTTGGTGGCTGGCCCGTGGAAAATATCGCGCCACGGCGCAAAGCCTGTGCGCGACAGGGATCGTGATTTTGTATGCCGATCTTTTTGCCGCCCATTCTTTTTACGGGCTGATTTCCCTAACGACGGCGTTTTTCGCCATGTTGGCGGTGACGCTTTTCTCGTTCCTGCTCGCGGTGAATCTCAGCGCGCAGGTTATCGTGATTCTCGGACTGCTGGGCGGTTTTCTCACCCCGCTGCTCCTGCGGAGCGGTGTGGATCACGCGCCGTCGCTCTTTCTTTACATCGCGCTGCTCGATCTCGGCGTCGCCGCGGTGGCCCTGCGGAAAGGCTGGTTTTATCTTGTCCTCCTGGCCGCGATTGGCACGGTGCTGACGCAACTGGGCTGGGCAGCGGAATTCTTCTCCGCCAGCAAAGGCGGACGCGCGTGTTGGATTTTCCTCGGCTTCGAGGCGCTCTTTGGAGTCATCTATTTTGCCGAGCGCGTTTGTAGACGCTTCGCTCTGCGAAGCGCGAGTCCGACTCCGGCCGCGGAAACAATCTCTGCGACCGGCGCTGCCCCCCGCGCTTCGCAGAGCGAAGCGTCTACAACGGCCGCGGCGGCGGTCGCGGGTTTTGCCGCGCTCGGATTTGGCTTCTGGTTCCTGGCCGTGCCCTTGCTTGCGCGCCAGCCGCTCTTTTTCTTCAGTTTCGTTTTCCTAGCCGATGCCGGGGTGCTGGTGTTGCCGGTCGTTGGGCGGGCTCACCGCAGTCTCGCCTTCGGCGCCGGTGCTTTCGCTTTCGCGCTGATTGCGGGTTGGATCGCGTTGTTCGCTCCACACGCGCCGCTCAGCGCGCCGCTCGCGGCCATCACGATTTTCGCTCTTCTGCACGCGGCGATAACGCCTGCCTCGGCCTGGCGGCCGGCTCTTTTGCCGTTCACGGCTAGCGGGACCATCACGCCGTTTCTGCTTCTCGTGATCCTGATCGAAAGGGTCGCGCTCTGGAATCCCACGCCAATCCTGGCGGTCGCGCTCGTGCTCTGCGGCATCCTGCTCGCTGCGGCGATCCTGAGGCGGGCCGACTGGCTTGCCCTCTCCGCCTTGCTCGGCTCCGTATTGACGCAGTTTACCTGGCAAAGCGAGCGCTTTTCGAGCGAACAGGCGCTTCCCGCACTCGTCTGCTACGGACTCTTTCTGCTTCTTTTTGTCGTCTTTCCTTTCTGCTCGGCGCAAAAAGAAAAAGCCTGGTCGTGGGCGATCAGCGCCCTCGCGCAGGTCCTCCAATTCTGGCTTGTCTATCGCGTTATTGCCCTGGCTTTCCCTAACGAATGGATGGGACTGCTGCCGGCGATCTTCATTCTGCCGGGTGCGATCGGAGTTTGGAGTCTGCTGAAACTTTACCGGGCGGATCCCGCGACGGGCGACTCCCGGCTGGCCTGGCAGGGTGGGGCGCTCCTCCTTTTCGTTAGTCTCATTTTCCCGCTCCAGTTCGATCGCGAATGGATCACGCTCGGCTGGGCAATGGAAGGTGTCGCGCTGCTCTGGCTCTTCCGCCGTCTCCCGCATCGCGGGTTGCGGCTGGTGGCGGTCATGCTGCTGGCGGCGGCATTCGCCCGGCTCGCTCTCAACCCGGCTGTCTTCGAATATCACCGGCGCAGCGGGACCCGAATCTGGAATTGGTATCTTTACGCCTACGGCATCACCAGCCTGTGTCTGCTGGCGGGTGCACGGATCTTCGGAAATCTCCGACCGACCATTGGTGAACGGTTCGCCCCTGCCTTTCTCGGCTCGTTAGGCGCGATCCTCTTCTTCCTCCTCCTCAACATCGAGATCGCCGATTATTTCTCGATCGGGCCCACCCTGACTTTCTCATTCTCCGGCAACTTCGCGCGCGACATGACCTACTCGATCGCCTGGGCGCTCTTCGCGCTCGGCTCCATCATCGCGGGCATGCGGATCAAACAGAAGGCCGCACGTTATGCCGGCGTCGGCCTGCTGGGGATCACACTCGCGAAGCTCTTCCTCCACGACCTGAGCGACCTGAATGAGCTATATCGCATCGGTGCTTTTGTCGGCGTCGCCGTCATCCTGATCGCGGCCTCGTTCATCTATCAGCGCTTCCTCGCGCCTGAACGGAGCTAGGTTGCCCTTCCCTCTCTTCAGTTTCTGCCCGCCTCCACCCGTGGGCGGACGAAAGCGACGCTCCTCGCGACGATCAGAGTGGCCGGGCCTTCGGCGAGGCGCTTCCTTCTTCGCTGCGCAATAATTAACCTTTCACAAATCGCGGGGCGTTGTTCCTTCTTGCCCATGTCGGCGGGCGAAGATAGGCGGGTGAGCACAAAGGCGACGAGCATCGTCGGGCTCGCCGTTCTTTGCAGCCGCGTCCTCGGTTTGATTCGCGAGATGGTGATCGCCGCGCTCTTCGGCGCTTCGAAAAACATGGACGCGTTCCTGACCGCCTTCCGCGCGCCAAACATGTTGCGCGATCTCTTTGCCGAGGGTGCGCTTTCGACGGCGTTCGTAACGACTTTCTCGCGGCGGATCGCGACCGAGGGCGATCAATCGGCCTGGCGGCTGGCGAGCAAGGTGGCGACGCTTACGCTCGTTTTTATGAGCGCGCTGACGTTGCTCGGGATTCTCTTCGCGCCTTTCGTGATCGGAATTCTCGCGCCTGGTTTTCCGGCGGAGAAGGCCGCCCTGACGATCCAGCTGACGCGGATCATGTTTCCGTTCATCCTCCTCGTTTCGCTGGCCGCGCTTGTCATGGGGATGCTGAACGCGAAAAACATTTTCGGGGTGCCGGCGATGGCTTCGAGCTTTTTCAACATCGGCTCGATCGTCGGCGGGGTGGCGCTTTGTTACTGGCTCGATCCGCAGGCGGATTGGCGGCATCCGCACTTTGGTGAAGGCGGGCTGGTCGGGCTCGCGCTCGGCACTTTGCTCGGCGGCCTCCTCCAGTTGCTGGTGCAACTTCCGTCCGCTTCCGGCGCCGGTTTTCGTTTCCGCTTCGACTTCAATTGGCGCGATCCGGGCGTGCGCACAATTCTCGCGCTGATGGGCCCGGCGACGATCGCGGCCAGCGCGGTGCAAGTGAATGTGGCGGTGAACAGCGGGTTTGCCTCAACGTTAGGCAACGGTCCCATCACCTGGCTGAACATTGCGTTTCGGCTCATGCAATTGCCGCTCGGCGTTTTTGGGGTTGCGGTCGCGACGGTCACGTTGCCGCTCGTGTCGCGGAGCGCGGCGCTCGGCAACACCCGCGAATTTCGCGGCGCGCTCGCTCATGCAATGCGCCTGGTAATGTTGCTCACGATTCCCTCCGCCATCGGGCTGATGATTCTGGCGGAACCGATCATTCGTTTGATTTATCAGCACGGACGATTCGACGCCGCGGCCACGGTGCAGACGGCGGGGGCACTGCGCTTTTACGCGATTGGGCTGGCTGGTTACGCGGGGATCAAGGTGCTCGCGCCGGCCTTTTACGCGATCAATAAGAGACATCTCCCAATGCTCGTTAGTCTCGCTTCCATCGGAGTGAATTTCGGGCTGAACTGGTTTTTCACTTTCCATCTCCGGCTCGGGCATCGCGGGCTCGCGCTCTCGGTCAGCTTTGTCGCGATCACGAATTTTCTCCTGCTCTATGGCCTGATGCGCCGCCATACCGGACGGCTGGAGACGGGAGCGATGCTGACGACGTTAGGAAAAATCGCGCTAGCCGGGGCCGTCCTGGCAGGGGTCTGTCTGATCTCCGAGCGATTTTTCATGGAGGGGGCGACGCAGGCGCGGCAGTGGAAGTTGATCCTCGAAATGATCCTAACGATCGGCGTGGGCGCGACCGCGTTTTTCGGGACTGCCTATCTCCTCGGCGTAGCGGAGGTGCATGATGTAGTAACGATCGCGCGCCGGAAATTAAAAGTGTAGCTGCGCCCGTGCCGAGCACAGAGCTTGGGCGAGGCGACGCGGCGAACCAAGCGCCCGACACGGGCGCCGCTGAATCAGCGGGCCAGCGCCTGGTCGAGATCGGCGATCAAATCGTCTGGGTGCTCGAGTCCGATGGAAAGGCGGAGGAGCGTTTCGGGCGTGCGGGTCTCGGGTCCTTCAATCGATTGCCGGTGCTCGATCAGGCTTTCCACTCCGCCGAGGCTGGTGGCGCGGGTGAAGATTTTGGTGTCGTTAGGCACGGCCATCGCCCGGGCCCGATCGCCTTTCGTTTCACAGGAGACCATTCCGCCAAAGAGACTCATCTGCTGTTGGGCGAGCGCGTGCTGCGGGTGGGAAGCGAGCCCGGGATAATGGACGCAGGTGATTTGGGGATGCGTTTCAAGAAATTGCGCCACGCGGAGTGCGTTGTTCGAGTGCGCCCGCATTCGCCAGGGCAGGGTTTGGATGCCGCGGTGGACGAGCCAGCAATCAAACGGCGCCGGGACCGCGCCGCCTATGCCCTGCACTTCGCGCAGGCGCTGAAAAAGTTCGTTTTCACGCCGCGCGATGACGGCGCCGCCGAGGACGTCGCTGTGGCCGCCAATGTATTTGGTCGTGGAGTGCATGACCAAATCAGCGCCGAGATCGAGCGGACGCTGAATAACCGGCGACCAGGTGTTGTCGCAGATGAGGAGCGCGCCGGCAGCGTGGGCGATCTCGGCCAGGGCGGCGATATCGGTCAGCTTGGTTGTGGGATTGGACGGTGTCTCGACCCAGAGGAGTTTGGTTTCTTTCCGGACCGCCTTTTTCACCGCGTCGAGATCGGTCATGTCGACCAGATCGACCGCCAATCCCCAGCGTCCAAAAAAATCGCGCAGGACCTTCTGGATGCCATAATAAGCCTCGAGCGGGGCGATGACGTGATCGTTAGGGGAAAGCGTCTGGAAAACGCTCATGGCCGCGGCCACGCCCGAGGCGAAGGCGGCGCAGGCGGCACCGCCCTCGAGGAGTGCGAGCGCTTTTTCGAGCGCGGCGCGATTGGGATTATCGCCCCGGGTGTAATTGAAGCCGGGAAAACTTCCGTCCTCGGCGCGCTGGAAAGTGGTCGAGAGATGAATCGGCGCTGCGACTGCACCGGTGGTCGGATCAATCGAGCGGCCAGCGTGAACCGCGATCGTCTCGGGACGCCATTGGGAATCGTGCTCAGCCATGGCGGGCAGCGTAGAGCAGGGCAAGCGCGCTTTCCAATCGCAAAGGGAGGGGGGGCTCCGTAGCGACGCGCTGACCATCGGAGCGCAAAGGCTCCTCCCACATTTGCATTTGACCTCTCACGGGTCCAAGCGGAAAAACCAACTGCACCAAACACCGGCCGGCTCCGCTTTTATGATATACGACGACGAAGTCTTTAAAATGGCCTGCGACCAGTTCGCAGTCATCGCCGACTACCTGAATATCGACAAAAACGATCGCGACCGGCTGATGTATCCGAAGCGCGCGATGGCCGTGACCCTGCCGGTGCACATGGACGACGGCAGCACCAAGACTTTCCAAGGCTACCGGGTGCAGCACCACCTCACGCTCGGCCCGACCAAGGGCGGCACCCGGTTCGCGCCGAACCTTTCGATGGGCGAAACGGCCGCGCTTGCCATGTGGATGAGCTGGAAATGCGCCCTCAACAATCTGCCCTACGGCGGCGCGAAAGGCGGCGTGGCTTGCGATCCGACCAAACTTTCCCGGAACGAACTCGAAGCCGTCTCGCGCCGTTACATGCAGGAGATGATCCCGTTCGTTGGTCCGAAGACCGACATCATGGGTCCCGACATGGGGACTAACGAACAGGTCATGGCGTGGTTCATGGACACCTATTCCGTTTACCAGGGCTACGCGGTGAGCGAGATCGTGACGGGCAAACCAGTCACCGTCGGCGGCACAGAAGGTCGTCGCGAATCGACCGGGCGCGGGGTCGTTTATCTCGTCGAGCGGGCGATGGACATTCTGAAGATGGACCCGGAGAAATCGACCGCGATCATCCAGGGATTCGGCAACGTCGGCTCGGTCGCAGCCTTGTCGTTAGGCTTGAAATCGGGGGTGAAGATTGTCGGCATCAGCGATCATACGGTCGCGCTTTACAACCCGAATGGGATCGACGTGAAGGCGGCTGAGTTGCACGTGCAGAAGAAGGGCAACCTGCGGGCCTTCGGCCAGGACGATCGTATCGACCCGAACGAGCTGCTGGAGATGCCGTGCGACGTCCTCGCGCCCTGCGCCGTCGATCGCGTGATCACGGAAAAGAATGCGTCCAAGATCAAGTGCCGCATTTTGGCTGAGGGCGCGAACGGCCCGACCAGCCCGGAAGCCGATCTCATCCTGAACCAACGCCGGGACGAGGTTTTCGTGATTCCCGACATTCTTTGCAACGCCGGCGGCGTGATCGTCTCCTATTTTGAATGGGTCCAGGGCCTGCAGGCCTTCATGTGGACGGAGACGGAAGTGACCGACAAACTTTTCCGCATCCTCGAGCACTCCTTCTCGCAAGTGATCAAGCGGGCGAAAAGAGACAATGTCTCGCACCGCACCGCGGCGATGGCGATTGGCGTCGAGCGCGTGATGAAGGCGAAGCAGATGCGCGGGCTGTTCCCCTAAATCGGGGTGGGCTCGTCGCAGCGTTATTTCGCCGGCGCGATGAGATAGATGACGTGCACCGACTGACTGACGGTCACGGGCGCGAGGCGATACTGCGAGACGCCTTGTTTGTTCACGAAGTCTCTGGCGACACTGAAAGCCACCTGACTCGAGCCGAAGATCCGCGAACTGATCTCCGGGAAATTGACCGGCGAGATGGCAAAGACAGAGCGAATCGTCATGCCGCTCGCCTTGAGCGTTTTCTCCGCTTTCGTCCGGGCATCGGCCAAGGCCGCGCCCCATGATTCGTCCTTTACTTCCTTTTCCTTGGCGAGGCCTTCCTCGATGCCGGAAAACTCGACTCCACCCAGCGCGATGAGGTCGTCGACCAGCTGCGGAAAAACCTTCAGGTCGCGCACTTTCACGAGAAAAGGACGGGTCACGACATAACCGATGAGCTTGCCCTGCTCCTCGGGGCGGCCCGGCTCCTGTTGAAACTGCGGCTCCGAGCGCAGATCACTCGCGACCACGTCGTTCGGCGCGATCTTGCGCTCGTCGAGCATGGCGAAAATCTTCGCGGCCTTAACCTGGACTTCCTGGTTGGCCTTGGTTTGATCGGCGTTCCGGGCCACGAGATCGAAGCGGAGGGTGACGAGATCGGCCGGCTTCTTGATCTCGGCTCTGCCTTCGACGTAGATGTAGGGCTCGTTAGGCAAACCGCCCTCCGCGAGCAGCACTCCGGGCAGGGCAAGAAGCAGAAAAAGCAGGGTTTTCATGGGGCCAAGATGGCGGAAGCGATGAGCAAGGCAATGGATTCCGGGCCGCGCTTTACGCGGCAAGGAATCGCGGCTCCATTGCCCGGCGATGAGATTCTCGCACGGGGAAGAACTGCGCGGCGAACGACTGCTCGACATCCTGACGGATGAGGAACGCGGCCTGCGCATCGTCGTTTCGCGGCTCGGTGCTGAGCTCGTTAGTCTGGCGCGGCGCGACGCGGCAGGAAACTGGATCGGTTTCCTCTATCGCGACAACGACCTGAGCGCGCCGGCGAGCGGATGGGGGAATCACGCCACCGTCATGGGCTATTTCCTGCACCGTTTGAAAGACGAGAAAAGTCTCTATCGCGGGCGCGAAATCCACGGGGGCACGCACAGTTTTCTGCGGCACAAGCTCTTCTCCGACGTGGCGGTGGAGTTGGGGGAAGAGGGCCGGGCTTCGCTCACCTACCGGATCGCGCCTAACGAGATCGAGCCGGCAGAATATCCGCTCAAAGTTTCCTTCGCCCTGAGCTACACCCTGGCGGAGGGCGATCTGGAAGTGAGCTTTCATTTCCAAAATCACGAGCCGGAATTAGTCGCGCACCTCGAGTTCGGACTGCATCCTGGTTTCGCCGCGAGCAACTTTGAGAGCTTCGAATTCGAAATGCCCGCGGGCCGGTACCTTCGCTGGTACTCGCCTGAGAATTATCTCAGTGGAGAGACGGAAGAGATCAACTTCGCTGGTGGCAAGATGCCGTTCGATCGCGCCAAACTGCCCGGTTCCTACATCCTGGAATTCGTTTCCGTGCCCGACCGGACCTTCGTCTTTCGCGATCCGCCGAGCGGGCGTCGGGTGATGCTCGGCCTCACCGGCGTTCCTTATCTCACACTTTGGTCCGACGGCGGCCCGTTTCTTTGCGTAGAGCCGTGCTGGGGTCTGACTGACCGTCACAAGCAACGCGCTTTCGAAGCAAAAGACGGCATCCAGCAGATCGAGCCGGGCGGTGAATTGATCGCCGGCTCTACGATCACGCCTGCTCTTACGCCGGCGTAGTTTCACGCCGCCGGGCTTCCAAACCGTTCCAGACCGCGCCGCTGACCGGTCGTAGCGCAAGACGAAGGCGAGCAGATGTAGACGCTTCGCTCGGCGAAGCGCGGGAGCAATCGCCGTCCCAAGCCCAGACGCGCGGTTACGCGCAGGCCCGCGCTTCGCGGAGCAAAGCGTCTCCAGGCTGGATCGCAGTCATGCTCCACCTCTGGGCAATTCCGGGCTGGGTCGTGAGGATATGCGAATTTTTTTGTCCACTTTGGAGCATATTTTTCGCATTATTAGATTAGGAGACGGTTTCGCCCCCGGCGACGAGAAGGAAGCGGTTATCGTGCGCCGGCTCACTCCCGGCGCTTATACCGCAATCGTGAGCGGGAAGAACAACGGTGTCGGGGTCGGATTAGTCGAAGCCTATGGGCTCGATGGGACGGCGCAGGTTGCCAATATTTCGACGCGCGGCTTCGTCCAGACTGGCGACAACGTCATGATCGGCGGCTTTATCGTGCTCGATACCGGGGCCTCGACCTCGGTGCTGGTGCGCGCGATTGGCCCCAGCCTAACGGGGGTGGCCAGCGCCCTGGCCGATCCAACGCTGGAACTACACGACGCCAACGGCGCCACCCTCGCCAGCAATGACAATTGGCAGGAGTCCCAGCAAACCGAGATCGAGGCCACCGGCCTGCAGCCGACGAAGGACAAGGAGTCAGCCATCCTCCGCACCCGCCGGCAGGGGCTTACACCGCGATCGTGATTGGGAAAGAT
>JBPCLI010000030.1:0-21020 GCA_051003415.1 Chthoniobacterales bacterium
TTCATAAGACTGCAAGCTGGAAGCTTGCGCTACCTCGCCAGACGACGATCCGGCCGCGAATGATGCCGGAGTTTCCGCTTGCGCGACTGACGCGGCCGGCCAGACATTGGCCTTTGTGCATAAGCTCAAGCTGTCGTTAGGCGTTTTAATGATCGCGGCGCTTTTCGTGCCATTGAGCGAATGTTCGCACGCCAGAAAAGCGAACGACCTGCCGCCGCCGCCGAAAACGGGAATGCAAAAGATTTTCCCGCGGAGCGACGCGCAAACCGAGTACAGCTACGGTGCCACCCGCATCGGCCCATCGCTTCATGGCGCCTCCGCGGTGGTGGCATTTGGCTGGCCGCTCCTTCTGGCTTTGCTCGAAAGACGCGGGCGAGCAAAACGCCGCGCCTGGCTGCTCTACGTGTTGGAACTCTTGCTCTGCGCCGGGACGATCTGGTGGATCTATGCGGTCTCCGAGGGGGCCGCCGACTCTGGGGCGCATATTTCGTTTTCGGTTTGATGGGTCTCTACGCGATCGCCGCGGTCGTCGATCTTTCGACCAAAGCTCGGGACCGTCCTCAACGAACGGGAAGCGCAGAGGTGGGGTAGTTTACTGACGCGGCTCGCCAGTGCAGAGGACACGGCTTCGTCAGCGCGCGCTCCAATTCCCAGCGGTGGCGCCGGGCCAAAATTAAGTTCTTGTCGCCCACTTCCCCCACGCTAACATTGCTCTCCCGACTGGAAATTCACCGCGCGCGCTTTTGAAGCGCCAGCCTTGCTGGAACTTAGAGTGCGCGGCGAAGACCCCAAAGGATGCGCAACATCACAAACCAACAACTTCGGAAGACGGGAGCCACACCTTTCTCGATTCCATTTCCGCCGCGCCCAAATCTTTCAGGCGCGGTTTTTTTATGAGCGATAACCCAGCCGAACTTAGCCTCAGTAATTTCCTCGCCGGCGAAAGTCGCGACCCGCTGCAAGCTCCGCCCAGTTTCACCCGCTGGATGGAAGCGGGCGCGTGGGCGGTTGAACTCTACGAACCGGAACTGCGCTCGGCCGCGGAAGCCCGCACCACCATCACCTACGGCGGCAAACCACAGCCGGTGATCAACCTTTGCTCTTATAACTACCTCGGGCTGGCTAATCATCCCGAGGTCATCGCCGCGGCCCACGACGCCCTTACCAGCCACGGACTCGGGGCCTGCGGTTCGCCCATGCTCTCGGGCATGACCGATCTGCATCGCGAATTGGAGCGCAAACTCGCGCAATATCTCGGGCGGGAAGACGCCATGCTTTTCAACAGCGGCTTTGGCGGCGCGCTCGGAACGATCTCAGGTCTGCTCCGCAAGACGGATGTCGCGATCCTCGACAATCGTTCTCATCTCAGTCTGCGTGACGGCGCAACTCTCTCCCGCTGTCGCTCGGAGAAATTCGAACATAACGATCCTGCGGCGCTGGCGGTGTCGTTAGGCCGGCACGCCGGGAAACGTCAGCTCGTCGTAATCGAGGGCATTTACTCGATGGACGGGGACTTCGGCAACCTCGAAGCCTTGCTCGACGTCGCCGAAGAACACGGCGCGAGCGTTTTCATCGACGAAGCTCATTCCATTCTCGCCTGCGGCGAACATGGCCGCGGGGCGGCGGAGAAATTCGGGGTGGAGAATCGCGTTCCCCTCACCTACGGAACTTTCTCCAAAGCCTTCGGCGCGCTCGGCGGTTTCGTCGCCGGCTCGCGCGAGACGCTGCAATATCTGCGCTTCTATGCGCACCCCTACGTTTATTCGTGCGCCCTTCCGCCAGTCGTGGTCGCGGCCATTCTTCAGGCGCTTGAGATCGGCACCAGCCAGCCCGAACTGCGGCGGCGGCTCTGGGAGAATGCCGATTATTTCCGTGGCCAACTGCGCGGGCTCGGAATCGATACCGGAAATTCCAACACCTACGTAATGCCGATCGTGATCGGCGATCGCGAACGGATGTACCGGGCCGGCCACGAACTGCGCAGCCGCGGACTATGGGTTGCGCCGGTCGATTATCCGGCGGTGCCGCAGGATCGGATTTGTTTCCGCGCTTGCGTCACGGCGTTGCATACCAAGGCAGATCTCGATGAAGCGCTCAACATTCTCGAAGACACACTCGTCCCGCGACTGATGACGCAGAACGCCTGAGTGGGCTCCCCGGCGACGAACGTTAGGCCAGTGGAGAACCGGCCGACGGTGGAGGCGAGCTACAAGGCGCGCTCGGTCGAGGGCGTGCTCGATCTCTATTTCTATCGCAAGCTCGGGTATCGGCTCGCGCTCCTCTTCGCGAAGCTGCGGCTGACGCCCGCACAAGTGACCTGGGGCGGCGCGGCGCTCGGGATCGCGGCGGGGCATCTTTATTTCTACCGCGACCTCCGGCTCAACCTGCTCGGAATGCTGCTACACGTCCTTTGCAACGTCTTCGACAACGCCGACGGCCAGCTCGCACGCCTAACGAAACAAGGCAGCCGCACCGGCCGTGCCCTCGACGGCTTGGCGGATAACCTCGTGTTTTTCAGCGTCTACGCGCACCTCTGCCTGCGCTACACCGCGGGCGGCGGTTCGCAACTCGTCTGGCTCCTCGCCCCGGCGGCGGGCGCAAGTCATTCGATGCAAAGCGCGGCGGGCGACTATTTCCGGAACGCTTATCTCTACTTCGTCGAGGGCGAAGGCTGCGCCGAACTGGATTCGTCGAACGCGCTCCAGACAGAGTTCGACCGACTGCGCTGGAACGAGCGGCTGTGGAAGAAATTCCTTCTCCGGCTCTATCTCAACTACACGCGTCAACAGGAATGGCTCGCCCCGCGGCTCGACGAATTGAAACACGCCGCCGCCTCGCGGGACGCTGCCGCGATTGCAGGCGCCTTCCGGGAGCAGGGTCGGCCCCTCATCAAATGGACGAACCTGCTCGCGACAAATCCGCGCATGATCCTGCTCTTCGTCCTGCTCCTGGTCGGTCAGCCGGTCTGGTATTTTTGGCTCGAGCTGACTTTCTTCAATCTCGTCTTCGCCTTTCTCCTCCAGCGGGAAAATGCGATCTGCCGCCGGCTGCTTGCTGCCTAACGAATGAGCGAGATCGAGATTGGCGAAGTCAAAACGCGCGCCGAGCGCGACGCATTCATCAAGTTCCAGTGGGAAATTTATCGCGACGATCCGGCTTGGGTGCCGCCGCTCATCCTCGAGCGGAAAGAATTTCTCGATCGCGAAAAGCACCCCTTTTTCGAGCATGGCGACGCCGCGCTCTTTCTCGCGCGCTCAAACGGAAAAATCGTCGGCCGGATCATGGGGAGCGATGACCCGAACTACAACTCCCTCCACCAATCGAACGTCGGCTGCTTCGGGCTTTTCGAATGCATCAACGATCCAGCCGCCGCGCAGGCGCTCTTCGACGCGGTCGCGAACTGGCTCCGCGCCAAAGGCCGGAGCGAAATCATGGGCCCGATCGATTACTCGACCAACTACGTCTGCGGCCTGCTCGTCGAAGGCTTCGCGTTTTCGCCCACGCTGCTGACCGCGCACAACCCGCCCTACTACGCCGCCCTGCTCGAGGGCCTCGGCTTCGGCAAGATCATGGACTTCTACGCGTGGTGGTTCTCCCAGCCCGAGCGCGCAGCGCAACGTCTGCGCCGGCTCGCCACCGCACTCAAGAAGCGTCATTCCGTTAACATTCGTCCCGGGAATTTAAAGAACCTCGACGAAGAAGCGGCGCGGATGCGCGAGATCTACAACGACGCCTGGAAAGACAACTGGGGTTTCGTTCCTTTCACCGAAAACGAGTTCAAGTTCATGGCCAGAGAGCTGAAGCAGCTGGTCGTGCCTGAGTTCACCCTGATCGCGGAAGTGGGCGACGAACCGGTCGGATTCATCCTTTGCGTGCCCGACATCAATGTCGCTTTCAAGAAAATCAACGGCCGCCTAACGAGCTATGGAATCCCGATCGGCCTCGCCAAATTGCTCTACCACAAGAGCCGCATCCGCACCGCGCGGCTCATTGCGCTCGGGGTTAAACCGAAGTATCGCCGGGGCGGCATCGCCGAGCTTCTCGTCCTCCGCATTATCGAGGACGCGATGATCAAGCGCGGTTTCACGGGTGAGCTGAGCATGACCCTGGAAAACAATCATCTCATCAACCGCTTCCTGGGCGCAATCGGGGCTAAGAAATACAAGACCTACCGGATTTACCGTCGCGTGCTGAGCGACTTTAAGGGGAGCGCGAGCTTCCAGCTTGCGTAATCGGAGGCGGCAAGCTGGAAGCTTGCGCTACCAAAAACGCTTTTAGGCGGTCGCGAAATCGCGAATCCGCTCGGCGCCGCCGCTTTTAAGCCGTGAGACTCGACTCCTCACCATCCCCGCCACTTCTCGGCCGACGTACTGTAGCGGGTGGCTCACGGCCAGGGAGGCTTCGGCGGTGCAATAAACGCCACACCCCGCCTGGCAGCTCTTCTTCTTGTTGTAGCTGAGCAGATCCTCCCGTGTGATTTCGAGAAGATCCCTTTCTGTTCGCACTTGGCTGCAAAGCCAGAATTTCCCCCTCGAGGACACGAAAAAATACTTGTAGCCCGCGATGCAGGTCCATTCGACCGCTTCCTGGCGCAGCATCTTTTTTTCGTAAGCAAACAGGTTCCAGCTCGTGTGAATCTTCGCGCCGTGACGCTTCAGCGTCTCCTGCTTTTCGAGAAAACGGAGCAGCGGCTCGTTGGCATTTGGATCGCGCAGCGCGCGGTCGTGCACGAGATCATCGTGAATGACGCGTGCATGCACCGGAATGCCGCGATCGAGACAGGTGTCGATCACCTGGCCCATCTCATCGAGCGTCTCTTTGAAAAGAACTCCGCTGACGTTCAAGCTGATTTTGGAATCCCGGAACCAATCGAGCTTGTGCAGGATCGACTTCATCGACTTGCGCGTGCTCGCGATCGGGGTCATCCGGTCGACCGAGATTTGCAATTGGTCGAGCCCTGCCCCTTCCAGTTCCGCCAGCATCTCCTGGGTGAGAAGAAAGCCATTCGTGGACATGCTGACTTTGTCGAAGCCGAGGGACTTCGCATAACGAACCAGCGCAACAATGTCCGGATGCTTGAGCGGTTCGCCTCCCTGAAAACCGATCCGGGCGACGCCGAGCGCGCGGATGTGTTCCATCCATTTCTGAAGGTCGGCCACCGCCGGATGCGGGATCGAATTGTCGTACTCGTTGCAATAATGGCAATCGAGATTGCACTGCTCGGTCACGTAGAGGTGCGCGACCCAGGGCTTGCTGTCGAAAACCCGCAGAACCTGTTGGAGGCCGATCATTGGTCCCTTATCGCCGTCAAAGACGCGACGTCAAGCAATCATGCCTCGACAGAGGTTTCACGCAGCCCTTTTCCGCCGAAGACGCGCACTAAAAAGATGGCGCGGGGCACCTGAAACGCAGCCGTCGCGGCCGCCCACCAGGCTATGATCGTGAAGGCAACCGCCGGTACCTGAAACAAAACCCCAAGCGCGAACAACCAGACGTAAATATTTCGTCTCCCCGCAAATAGCCTGACGATCCGATCAAAGCCTCCCATTTCGTCAATCAACCGACCGCAACGGCGAATTACACTTAATTTGGCCAATCCCGCGGCTGCCTCAGCGGAGAGCAAGAGTGCGAGATAACTCCACGCAGCGGGAAGACGACCGGAGTTTCGGAAATAATAGGCCAGCGCAATCCACCAGGAAATTTCGAAGAGCGCGTCGAACCAATGTTCTAATTTGCCCGTCTTCGAGGTCTCGACTTTGATCCGGGCCTGTTTGCCATCGAGGCCGTCGAGGATGCCGACCGCAAGGGCGAGAGCGGTGCCCGCCGCCAGCTGTCCAGTGGCGAAAAGGAGGGTCGCTCCCCAGGCTACGACGTTGGAGAAAACGGTCAGTTGATTGGGCGTGATGGCCGTCTTGCAGAGATGCGAGACGAGGAAGTTTTCGATCGGAGCGTGAACCAGCGCCGGAAAATCCTGCGCACCCTTTTGTGCGGCCGTTAGAAGCACGCTCGCTGCCGCAGCGCGCTGCGCCGCCGCGGGCGACCTAAACCAGTAGGGTCGAAGATCCCGTCGCAGCTCGCGCGAATACCAGACGCGTGAAGCGATATCGAACGCCTCGATTCGGCCCGCCTCGACGTCTTGGCGAAGCGCTGCATCCAGTGAAGCGACCTGATTGGATGACCAGTCCCTCGCCAAGAGGACCGCACCGCAGAGGCGGCCGCGACTTGTGGTCGGAGCGGAAACAACCAGTGACCGCAAGTTTTCCGGGGGTGCTGAGTCAACGAGAACGGCAGTCGAATCCTGGGCGTCGAGAAGCTCGAGCAACCGGGAATCAAACACCGCCTCACCGCGAATAACGATCACAGATCTGGCATCGTTAGGCCAAGCCTCGACTATTTGCCTGGCGGTGACCGGACCACTCGCGCGGCCTCGAATCTCTACTGCGACTCGACTACGATGCGGTGAAGGGTTGGCGAGGTCATGTGCGAAAACCTCCGGCGCAGATGAAAGGACGATCGCTTTCGCGAGCCCAAGGCGCTGCAACTGGCGCAGCAGACGTTCAAGCAGAGAGATACCGCATAACTCAGCGCTCGGTTGGTCGGCGAGAATGATACACTGATGACGCACCGTCGTTTCCTGAACAATCCAGGCTGCCTTGGCAAGCCTCGCTCTCTTGTCCGGCCGGCGAGTTCGTGTTACACCGGTGCTTCTCGGGCGGAAGCTCGCCAATGGCACTAAACATCCTTTCTCGTTTCCGCTACAGTCCGTTTCTCGCGCAGATGGTCGTGATCCGACGCTGCAACCTTTCCTGCGGTTATTGTTCGGAGTTCGACAAGACGAGCAAGCCGGTGCCAGTCGAGAGACTTGAAAAGCAGCTCGAAAAACTGAAGGAGCTTGGCACCTTCGGCATTTCCCTCACCGGCGGTGAGCCGACTTTGCATCCCGATCTTCCGCGGCTGATTCGGAAGTGTCGTGAGCTTCGCTTTCTCCGCACCGGCATGATCTCGAATGGATTCTTTCTGAAGCCGAAACTGATCGAGAAGCTGAACCAAGCCGGCCTGCAGGAAATGCAAATCTCAATCGACGGCGTGCGAAGGAACGAAACGACCGAGAAGGTTCTCGATAACCTCAAAAAGCGACTCCTCGCTCTGCGCGATCACGCGCGGTTTCGGGTCACGGTGAGCGGCGTGATCGGCGCCGCCCCGCCTAACGAGGCCGAGGAAGTGGTCGCCTTTGCGCGCGAACTTGGATTCACCCCGCGTGTGCTTCTGGTGCATAACGGGGAGGGCCAGCTCAAGCTCCAGCCTGAGGAGGTCAAAGCTTTCCAGCGCATCGTCGACACCCTGCCAAAAAGCTGGATGGATTTCTCCAGTTATCGAAAACGGCTGGTGCGCACCGGGGTCGCGCCGTTTAAATGCCGGGCCGGCAGTCGCTACCTTTACATCGACGAATTTGGCAACGTGAATTGGTGTTCTCAAACTCGCGCTGTCTGGTCAAAACCGCTGATGGATTACACGGCGGCGGATTTGCGGGAGCAGTTTTACGCTTACAAATCCTGCAACGAAACCTGCACCCTGGGCTGCGCGCGCTCCTCTAGCCAGCTAGACACCTGGCGTTTCTGGAAAGACGCGACGCAAGCTAACGGTAGTGGCACTTAGCGATCGACAATTTTGGTGGGCGTTGATCGGGGTCGTTCTCCTCACGGTCGCGACCCGGCTGCCAGCGCTGCAGCATCCGCAGGCGATCGACGATGAGGAGACTTATTCCGTGGTCGCAAACGTTATCGTCGACGGAGGCCGGCCCTACGTCGATGCGATCGAGCGCAAGCCGCCGTTGCTCTTCTGGACCTACGCCGCAGTGGTCGAAGCGGCCGGGAAATACAATTGGAAGGCCCTCCACGCGATCGCCCTCGCGTGGACGCTGGCCACGATGGCCGGTCTGTATGTCATCGGCCGCGGGTTGTTCGATCGCACTACCGGGCTGATCGCGGCATTCCTCTATAGCGTGTTCCAACCGTGGGGCGAGCTTCGGGATCTAGCCTTCAATGGTGAGTTGGTGATGAATCTGCCGGTGGTTTGGGCATGGGCGATCGGCTTGCGCCGCAGCTCTTCGCGCTTCCGTCCCGAACTCTTCCTCGCCGGCCTTCTTTTGGGAGCGGGATTTCTGCTCAAACAGCCAGCAGCGATCGCCGCAGTCCCGCTCGGAGTTTACTTGCTCCTCCCGTCTTATCGCCGCAGCCGGGGTTTGACCCCTTGGCAAAGCCTCATCCAAGCTGGGCTCCTGACCGCCGGATTCGCCGTCGCGCTCGGTCTGGTCGCGCTCGTGCTCCACGAACAAGCGATCCTGCGCGAAGCATATTTCTGGACGATCACAGACCACGCGATCCCACATATCTTCTGGACCAAAGGCGTCCTGCACAGCCTCGCGTTTATTGTTCTCTGCCTGCCTGTGTTAATCGGAACGGTCCTGGCGTCGCTGGCGGGTGACTCTCTCTGGAGTGGCAGGCAGGCCGAGCGGATGGCGCTGGTTGGACTGGTCGCGGCTTCGGTCATCGGCGTGGCGGCAGGCGCGCGCTTCTATTTTCACTACTACATCCAGTTGATCCCATCGCTGGCGCTCCTCGCCGCGCCTTTTTACGCCGGCCTTTGGTCTGGTCGGACGACGCCGGGTCGTTGGCTGTTGCGACCGGCCGTGACCTACGTCTGGCTAGCGGTCACGGTAGTCGGGTTTTCCATTTCGCATTGGGTCGGGCTGGCCTCGCAACGCGCCATCTCGGAGACGGGGCGATATCTGCTGGAACATTCCGCGCCTAACGACAGGATCTTCGTTTGGGGACAGGCGCCGAGAATCTATCTCGAGGCGCAGCGCCGCCCGGCCAGTCGCTTTGTCGTGACCTTTCCGCTCACCGGCTACGTCTTCGGCTGGAGCGCGCAGAGCATCTCCAGCATCGATACCCGGCAGTGGATCGTGCCCGGTGCCTGGAAAAACCTGGAAGAGGATTTTGCGAAACATCCGCCGGCCTATGTCGTCGATGTCCAGGTTCCGGCCAAGAACGCGCACTATCCAGTGCGCGATTTCCCGATTCTTGCTCACCTACTGGCGGAGCGATATCACCCGGTCGCACGGACCGCCGAGGGCTTGATCTATGAAATGAATGGCGCCCGCATTGTTTTGGGGAAAAGCGCGGGAGCGAAGACCAATCCCAGCGAGTAGTCTATCTCTTTAGGAATGGATCTTCCGGTTGGAATCGCCACTTTGCAGCACACAGATCGATGGATCGGAGTCCCGCTCTGTTTTTTTCTGACGCTTGTAAGGAAAATCGTCGAACCGCGTCCGCCGGTCGCACGTCAACCCGGCAAAATTTTGTTCGTCAAATTCGCGGAACAGGGTTCGACCGTTCTGGCTTATCCCGCCATTCGGCGCGCAATCAACCTCGTAGGCAGCGAGAACGTCTACTTCATCGTCTTCGAGGACAACCGCTTTATCCTCGATGCGATGGAAGTCATTCCTGAAGAGAATGTGATCACGATCCCAACGCAGAGTCCTTTCGCGCTCGCCCGTGGGGCGCTGCGGGCGATCTTGCGCGCGCGCCGAATCGGCATCGATTCCGCGGCAGACTTGGAATTCTTCACTCGCTTCTCCGCCATGCTCACGTTCCTGACCGGAGCGCGATCACGCGTCGGCTTTCACACATTCTTCGGTGATGGGCCGTATCGCGGCGATCTCATGACGCATCGCCTTTTGTATAATTCTCACATCCACACCAGTCAGCTTTTCGAGGCGATGGTGGAAGCTTTGACCCGCGATCCGAATCTGCTCCCGACATCCGACTTTACTCCTTCGGCTGTTCAGAATTATCCAACCTTTCGAGTCCGGCCTAACGAGCGCGCCAACGTCGACGAACTTTTGCAGCAGGAAAATTCGGAACTCCTGTCTGCCCCACTCATCCTGCTGAATCCGAATGCCAGCGATTTGCTACCGCTCCGCCGCTGGCCAGCGCTCCGTTATGTCGAGCTCGCGCGGCGCTTACTCCAACGCTTCCCTGATCTCTTCGTCGCCTTCACCGGTGCCCCTGCCGAAGCCGTCGCCATCAACGAGCTGGCGCACGCCGTCGGCTCCAAACGCGTCCTCGCCCTGGCCGGAAAGACCACGCTCCGGCAATTACTCGTCCTTTATGGGCGGAGCGAAGTGCTGGTGACGAACGACAGCGGCCCCGCGCATTTCGCGTCGATGACACCGATTCATGTCGTGACCTTGTTTGGGCCGGAAACACCCGCCCTCTTCGCCGCTCGCTCGGCCGACGCGAGTGTGCTCTGGGCAGGGATCGCGTGCAGCCCTTGCGTGAATGCCTACAACAATCGCCAATCGGTTTGTCAGAACAATCTCTGCATGCAGGCCATCACTGTGGAGCAGGTCTTTGAAAAGGTTGCGGCGGTCTACGAGGCGCGTTTGACTGCCCGATGATTTGTTAGGCGAGCGGCCGCACTATTTCGCCAAAATGCGCTTCGGCATGCGCATACATTTCCGGCGTATCCACATCCTGCCACCACGCGTCGCCGATATCGATCGCGCGCACCTTGCCCTCGCTGGCCATGAGCCGGACTCCATCCGCCAGGCTGCAATCACCGTCTAGGCGCGCGCGTCGCAGGTAATCGAAGAGTTCGTTAGGGCAAAGAAAAACACCGGTATCGATCGCGTCGTACTTCGCGAGCGTCTTGCCGATGGCGGTGACGCGATCATCTTTCGTCCGCACTTTCATCGCGTCATCCAGATCGAAGATGGCGTCGATCTTGCGATCGACCGCGAGGTTCAGTTCGGCTCCATCGGACTGCTCGACGATCCGTTCGAGCACCGCAGCATCAAAAAGATGATCGCCCATCGTGAGCAGAAAAGGAGCGCTTACCTTCCCCGCCGCGCAGAGCAGCGAGATTCCGTTTTGCTTTTCCCATTCCGGATTTGAAACCGGATTCAAACGCATTCCCGCCGGCAGCAAAGGGCGCAGGTTGGCGACGAGAAGATTGGCATTGGCACCGACCACGGCATGGAGATTTTCCACGCCGACTTTGCCCAGCGCCTCCATGATGTAGGAAATGAGCGGGCGGCCGAAGATCGGGATCAGCGGCTTGGGCAACCGCTCGCCGGAAGCGCGCAGCCGCGATCCCGTTCCGGCCATCAGGACGACGGCGTCAGTTATTTCTCGCATGCCTCAGATTCCATAATATTTTTTCAAACCCCAAATCTTCACCGGTTGGGGCAAGAACCGAAAAATAAGCGGCGCGACCCACGATTGAAAAGTGTCGCCGACGGTGATGCGCGGCGGCGGATTATTCTGGTCGATCAACTTCAGCACGGCGCGGGCGACCAGTTCCGGCGCCGGCGCCCCTTTCATGTTGCGATCGACCGCCCGCCATGTCTGCTCGACGCGCGGATCGGTTTCCTTCGCTTTCATCACCGCATCGTTGAAGCCCGTATTGATGTCGGCCGGCTGCAGGTCCACCAGCCTAACGTACCCATCCGTCAATTCGATCTGCGTCGTCATGGTGTAGGTGGCCAGCGCCGCCTTGGCCGCGTTGTAAGCCGCCATGAATGGCACCGGCAGACGCGACGCGAGCGAGCTAACGTTGATCACGAGCCCGCGCTTCTCTCTTTTCATTGCCTCGAGCGCGAGATGCATCAGCTCGACTTGTCCGAAAACCAGTACCTGAAAATGTCGCGCCAATTCTTCGGAGGAAAGCGCTTCCGCGCGGCCGAAATAGCCGCTGCCGGCGTTGTTGATCACCACGTCGAAACTTCCCGCCTCTCTCCAGGCCGCACGAAAAATTCCGCCTAACGACTCCCGGTCCGCCAGATCGAGCGCGACCGCGTGCATCCCGAGGAGCGCGGGAATCCGCTCCGGCCGGCGCGCCGTGCCCCAGACCTCGTCGCCGCGATCGATTAGCGCCTTGGCAATTGCCAAACCGATCCCGGAGCTGGCGCCGGTCATGAAAATTCGTTTCAACCCTTAATCGCGCCTCCAACGGAAGTGATACCACCACCCCGCCCCAAAAATTCCAAGGAAGACCGCCGCCGCGACGAATTCTCCCACGAGCCCGCCGAGGAGGACCCGGCAAACCGCCGCCGGAACCAACGCCGCGAGAGTCGCTACGATGGGCGGCGCGACGTTGTGCCACGGCCGGCGCCATCCGAAGACGAGGCGGAGGGTGCGATGCCGCAGAATTCCCAGCACGACATAGGGCAGAAGAATCCCGAAAGCCGCCCCGGTCACGCCATAGTTTTTGATCAACCAAAAATTTGCCGCCAGCGCAATCCCGCACGTGACCGATGAGTTGATGAGATTGAGATGCGGGCGCTGCACCATGATCACCGTCTCCGCCAGTCCGACGAAACAGTTCGTGCCGCAGGCGAGCGCGACGATGTTGAGCCACATCGCACCTTCGCGAAATGCCGGACCGTAAATGCTGAGAATGACCGGGCCGGCCAGCGCGATGACAGTGAGGAGCGGGAGCAGAATCCAGAGCATCCATTGCGCGACCCGCGCGAAGGCAGCGGCGGCTTGCTCCTGTTCGCCGTGCGTCGTCATCCCGGCGATCAAGGGCGCAAAGATCGGAGTGAATGCCTGATTGACCTTGCGCAACCCGCTCGCTACTTCCACGACCGCACCGTAGATGCCGACCGCGCCCAGGGTCACGCCGGGCGCGCGACCGATGAAGCAGCCGAGCATGATGACATCCAGCCTAACGATGAGGGAATTGATCAGGTCGTAGCCGCTGATCGAGGCCGCATAGGCGAGCAGTCGTTTCGCTTCCGCGCCATACGAGATGCCTGGAGCCGCCTCGCTGCCTTGAGGCGTGACGGGAACACGGCTACGCAGCGCCGTGGCTAGAGGGGGATGCATCGATCGAAAAAGAGATGAGGCGAGGGCAAACGCGACGATTCCAGACGCGCCAGTGCCGACGATGGCTGCAACAGCGGCTCCGAAAGTTCTCCAGCCGAGCGTAAGGGCGACGAGAAAGGTTGCCGTAGTCACGATCGGTTCCGTCATCCCGCGCGACCAAATGTCGTGTTTCATCACCTTCATCGCCCGAGAGACGGCAGTGCAGGTGCGATAGAGGTTCACTCCCGGCATTGCGCAAAGCAGAACAGACAGCACCGCCGCCATTTGCGGATCGAGTCCGAATTTTTTTCCCGCGAGCCGAACGATGAGAAGGGCAATACCCGCGACGAGTGCGCTCTGCACCAGTGTGAGGAAAACCGCGAGATGAAACAGGGCCCGGCTCCGCGCCCGCTCGCCGGCCCCTTCCGCACGCGCGATAAAAGGGATGATCGCGTTGTCGAGCCCGAATATCCCGACCTTGCTCAGGGTGTCGGTTGTCGCCCAGGCGACGAGAAAAGTGCCGAGCGCCGCCGCCCCGAGCAGGCGCGCCACGAGGAAGGTAAAGACGCCGCGGAAGTTCGAAGCCATCAGCGCGATCGTGTTGAAGAACATTCCGCGCTTCAATTCGGCGCTCGTGCGATCCGGTCCGGCGCGCAAATCCGGGGGCGGAAATTCCGTCGTCGTCGCCGCGTTCACGAGACGATGGCAACGCGGCCGCGCGGATGGGTCGAGACAATTCGGCCGTCCTGCATCTCGTGAATCCAATCGCAGGCGCTGGCGATTCCCGGGTTATGCGTCACGAGCAGAAGCGCCTTTTCACCGCGCACCACCACTTCCTGGAGGAGATCAAAAGCGCGGATCGAATTCTTCGTGTCGAGATTGCCGGTCGGTTCGTCGGCCAGGATCACGCGCGGATCGTTCGCCAGCGCGCGCGCAATTGCCACCCGCTGTTGTTCGCCGCCAGAGAGATGGCGGCTGGGCCGCGCCATCTTGCTCCCGAGCCCTACCGCCTCGAGTAATTCAGCGGCCCGCGCGCGCATGTCACTTTCCGTTAGGCGAGCGAGTCGGCGCATCGGGATCATGACGTTCTCCTGCGCCGTGAAATCCTCCAGCAAAAAATGGAACTGGAAGATGAATCCGAGAAACTCGTTTCGCTTCTGCGAAAGAGCATCATCCGGCAGGTTGGAAACCATCTCGGAGCCAAAAGTAACCTCGCCACGATCGGGATGATCGAGCAGCCCGAGGATATAGAGCAGTGTGCTCTTCCCGCAGCCGGACGGCCCGACCACGGCGTGCACCGTGCCCGCCTCAAGCGTGAGCGAGATCCCGCGCAAAGCATGGACACGTTCCTCTTCTAAGCCGAGGAAACGCTCTATGCCTTCGCAGCGGAGGCAGACTTCGTCCGTCATACACTCGAGCCTCGCAGGGTTGCGACCGGGGGGAGCTGACCAGCGCGATGAGCGGGCACCCAAGTGGCGATCGCAACCGCAATGATCGCCAGGAGCGTGGCCCACAAATAGTGATGCCAGTCCGATGCGACCGGAAAATAATCCGCGTAAAGAAGGCCGCGGACGCGCAGCGGGATATGCGAGACGCCGATGACTGAGAGCCCGCCGACGAGGCAGCCGATGAGCGAGCCGAGCGCCGCGATGAGCGCGCCCTGCCAGAGAAAGACTGCGCTGATGTCGCGCCGACTGTAGCCGATCGAACGCAGAATCGCGATCTCCCTCACCTTCGAGAGCACAGTCATAGTGAGGACATTGAAGATCCCAAAACCTGCGAGGAGGATAATCAGAGAAACCGTGATCGCGGTCGAGAGCCGCAGGGTCATCAAGAGCTGGAGATTGGATTCCTCGCGTTCCTGCCAGCTACGCGCTTCGTGCTGAAAGAGCTGTTCGAATTGCCGCGCCAGATCGGGCGCAGTCTCCGGATCGCGCAGCTTGTAGAGAATCATGGTCGCCGGGTAAGGCTTGCGCAGGAGGCGCTGTGCGATCTTCGAATGGCTATAGACCCGCGTCGAGTCAACCGCCCCAACGCCGCTGCGTGCGACCGCGGCGACAGTGAAGCGCCAATACTCGCCGCTAGGCGAGAGCAGTTGCACGGGATCGCCGGCCGAAACTCCCAGCGCTTCGGCCAATCGCGATCCGAGGATGACGGAGCTTGGGTTGTTTCGAAAATCGTCGAATTTTCCATCGACGATCTGGCCTCCAATGTCGGTCGTTCGCAGCTGCGCGGCGGGATCGATGCCAAAGAGATCGACCGTCGCATTTTCGAAATCGGCTCGGGCCGTGAGCGTGCCACGGAGCACCGGCGCGCAGGCCACGACGTTGGAAAAACGCCGGCTGATGCGCATAATCTCGGAGGCATTGGTGATCCCTTCGAAATAGCGGCGGCGGGCCGCCTCCACCTTGGAATTTTTCGGCGCGACGAGAAGGTTGTCGTAGCGCGGGCGGAACTGGGCGCGGAGCATGATCGCCCCATTGCTCCCGAGGGTGGCGTCGATAAAGCGTTTCGTGAAACCCTGTGTCTGGGCCTGGGTGCAAATGAAGATCGCCACGCCGAAGACGACGCCGCAGAGGCTGAGAACAAAGGCGCGCTTGCGGTGGAAAAGAAAACGCAGCGCGATGTGCAGAGTCGGCGTCACCGTGGCTTCTCTGCGGGGACGCGCTCGAGCAGGCGTTGCCTAACGAATTGTCCGGGCTTCAGCTTGTCCTGTTCCGAGACTACGACCCGGTCGCCTTCCTTCAGACCATCAAGAATTTCGGAAAATTCGAGCGTTCGATATCCGACCTTCACCGTCCGCTTCTCGATCACTCGCAGATTCACGCGCCAGACCTGGTCGACGAGGATGGCGCTGCTCGGCGCAAGGAGCGCGTTTTCATGCCGCCCGGTGATGATGTTCATCTCGCCGGTCATGCCGGCGAGCAGGTTTTCGGGCGGATTCTGGAGATCGAGAAGAACGGTGTAGCGCTGCGTGTCGGGGTCGGCCGCGGGCACGATGGAGGTGACGCTGGCGTTGAACTGCCGGGTTCGGTAGGCATACATCTGCAGAATCGCTTTCATCCCTACTTTCACTTCGCCGATGTCCTCCTCGTTGACTTCGCCGCGGACGTAGTTGCGGCGGGAAGAGACGGTGAAAAGCTGCCCGCCATCGCTGACGAACTCTCCGTCGATCGCCTTGATCTCGGAGAGAATGCCCTCCATCGGAGCGCGGATTTCGAGCCGTTGGGTCAAGGTCTCGGCTTTATTGACCGCTTCGCGCAGGGTATCAAGATTGCGTTCGCGCTCGATCTTTTCGGTTTGAAGAAGATCGCGCAGGCGCTTCGCTTCACTCTTCGCCTTTTCGTATTCGACCGCGGGGACGTTGCTCAACGAAGTCAATTTTTCCAACCGCTGGACGTTGGCCTCGGCGATCTTGAACGGTTCGGAGGAGGGCAACTCGAGGCGAGCTTGCTCTTCCGCGGACTGCAGATCGGACTGCGCCTGTTTGAGCTGACGCGCCGTCGTTTCGTCCGCGATCGTGGCCAGGAGCTCATCTTTGCCGAGCGTCTTCCCGATCGCACCACGGCCGGCCGCGAGGGAATCGGCGAGCCGGATGAAACCGTTATTCTGCGCGCGAAGGTGCACGACGAAGACAGGCTCGATGCGGACCGTACCGTAAACGGCCGAAATGGCAGTTCCCCTGACGACTCGTTCCACCTCCACGACCGGGAGAGTGAAATAATAGATCGCGGCGAAGATCAGCGCGCCGGAAATCAGAAGCGTCCAAAGAGTGCGCGATGAGATCCTGGTCTTCAATCGCTCGAACTAATGCACCTTTCTGGCGGTGTCGCCGGAAAATCGAAAGTAGCGGCCGGTGGCCCGATCCCACTCGGCTAGTTCGACTTTCTCGTCAAAGATCGCGCTCAGTAAACCGCGGCGCGCGACAAGGAGACTGCTCTCCGCGCTCCGCAGATCCAGAATGGAGGTCAGACCCTGCGCGCGATTTTGTTCCACTGAGGCGACATTCTGATCGGCCAACGCCGCCACCTTCGCGAGTGAATGGTAGCGAGCAGCAATCGCCTGCAAATTGTTTTGCAGACGCGAGAGCTCGCGCGGCAGATTTGCTTCCAGCTTCCGCAGTTGCAGTTCGTTAGTCTCGCGCGCCGCCCGTTGTTGCGCGACAGCACCGCCGACGGCGCCGTTATCGATCACCCGCCAGGTGTAGGAGGCACCGCCGCGCACTTCGGAGGCGACCGTGTCATCGCTCGCCTGGGGCGAACCGCCGCTGTCGCGATGAATGCCGGAGACGGGAATGGCTTCGCCGGAAGCGACGGCGTCGAGCGCGGGATAATATCCAGCCGCGATAATTCGCTGGTCTTCGCCCGCCGCCCGGACCAGGAGGCGAGCGAGTTTCAGATCTACCCGGCGTTTCAGGGCTCCTGCGACTTCATCCTGCCAGTGCAATTCAACCGGCTGAAAATTGAGATCCCCCTCCAGGGAAGGCAAAACGGCGCTGCGGTCGAGCGGCATGCCCATCGATTGCGCCAACTGTACGGCCGCCAGATCAGAGGCAGTCCGCGCACTCTCGATCGTCGGACTGATTTCGTGCGCAAGCAAAGTCGCGGAAGTGAACGCGCCGCGCTCACTTTCGCCGGCTTCATAGCGCGATTTCTCGCTCACGACATTTTCCTCCAGTCGCGCGCGCTGCTCCCGTCCAAACTTCTCGAGCGAGCGATTATAGAGCCCGCTGTAGAAAGAGAGACGTGCCCGGTGCAGTTCCTCAATCACCGCCACATTCAATTCCTGTTGCGCGATAAGGAGACCGATGTCACCGCGGCGGAAGGAGGCGTGAATTTCCGCATGGAGGAGCGGCTGCATAAAAGCGCCGTACGCAAAGGCGAACGGTTGATTGGAAGAAGTCTGCGAGCGCTTTCCGCCCTGGTCGCCGGCGATTGCCCCGATCAATCCCTTGGGAAAAGCAACCGCGCGCAAAATGACTCGCTGGCCGGCGGCAACTTCCAAGCCGGCCTTGGCCTGCAGGACGCGGGGATTACTTTCCAGGGTCCGCGCCAAGGCGGTCTCGATTGTAACAGCGCGCGCCAACAGGATTGGGCTGGCGAGAAAGAACGAAATCAAAAGGACGATCCGCGATCTCATTTTCGGCCGCCTAACGTTGACGGGGGACGAGTCAGGGAAAGGACCTCGTCTCCTCCGTCCCGTGTTTTTGATTCTTCGGCTAACGAAACCGATTGCCCGCCGCAGGCGCGATCCAGCCGGGCGAGCGCAGCGTTATGCAAATAAATTGCGCTTAGCCGCGTGCTTTGGGTGCGGGTCAAATCGGAGGCGGCCTGGAGGACGTCGAGCTGCGTGCCCAGGCCGGCCGCGAGATTTCCTTTCGCGATCTGAAGCGATTCATCCGCCGTCTTCACGTTTTTCATTTCCGACTCGAGGACGCGATCGGCCTGGTTGAGATCGAGGAAAGCACTGCGCACTTCTGAGGAAATCGTTAGGCGAAGCGCCTCGAGAGCGCGCACCGCGGCTTCTCGCCGGGCGCGGGTCGCCTGCATGCGGCCGCGGGTCGCAAAGCCATCGAAGAGCGCCCAACTCGCGTTCAATCCGATGACGTAACCGTGGTTGAATTCTCGGCCGAGGGTGGGATCGCGTTCGTTATAAACTTCGTAGCCGCTGAAAGCTTCGACCTTCGGCCGAGTCTCGCTCTGGTCGAGCCGGAGCTGCTGGTCCTCAATGGCGATGTCCGCTTCCGCCGCATTGATCTCGGGACGTTCCGCCGTGGCCGTGGCCAGGCATAGGTTCAAATCGGGACGACGCGACACGTAGATCAACTCCCCGGAAATGGCGAAGGGCTCCTCGCCATCCGTCGCGAGATTCGTGCCTAACAATTCGCCAAGTCGCAAATAGGAATTGCGCAGGTCGGTTTGGGCCTGGATCAGTTCCGGCTCTTCATTCGCGAGCGAGACCTCGGCGCGGCTAACGTTGAGCTGTCCAACCGTCCCGGCGGCGAATCGCTCACGCTGCGATTTTAATTCCTGGCGCAGAACGTCGGTCGATTCCTCGCGCACGTGAATGCGTTCGCGGTTGAGGAGGATTTCGTTAAACGCCAGCCGCACATCCATCGTCACCCGGCTGACGACCGCATCAAGTTGGGACTGGGCCTTTTCAAAATTAAGGCGAGCGATCGCGATCCGGCTGCTGGTCGCGCCGCCTGTGTAGAGCGACTCGACGACGCGGATATTGGCGTTGTAATCTTCCGGGCGCAGCCGAGTGTCGCCCTGCCGTTCGCGCTTGCGATAGATTCCACTGGAGACGACCGAGGGCAGATACCCGGCGCGGGCCTCGAGCAGACCGGCTCGCGCCGCCTGCACTTTTTTCTGGGCAATGGCGACATCGGGATTGTGCGCCCGCGCCATCGCAATCGCCTGCGCGAGGGAGTAGCGCGGGGACGTGGCGAATACTGAAATGATCGTTAGGGCGAGAATTGAACAGGCGATGCAAATTCCCGGGCGCATTTACTTTTTTCCCTGCCCGCTGTTCGTTGCGCAACAAAAATCCCGAGGAGGGATGGTTGCGCCTCACCGCAGCAGCCCAAACAATTTGATAGAATCCTCCCACTTTGGGTCTTGCCCCGCGGCAGCACGTGCGGCAACCTGACGGCTTTCCAACCGTGCAATGAGCAAAATTCGAATCGCAATCATCGGCGTGGGCAACTGCGCCAGCTCGCTCGTCCAAGGAATCAGTTTCTATCACGACACCCCCACGAATGGCTCCGCCGTTGGTCTCATGCACAGCGTGGTCGGGCCCTACCGGCCGAGCGACATCTCGGTCGTGGCGGCGTTCGATATCGACCGGCGCAAGGTGGGTCTCGACGTCAACCAAGCCATCTTCGCTCCACCAAATTGCACCAAAGTTTTCTGCGCCCAAGTGGCGACGACCGGCGCGATTGTGAAAATGGGCTGCGTCTTTGACGGATACCCGGCGCACATGGCCGAGCACGACCCGGAGCGTGCCTTCCAGCCGCTGAAGAAAGAATCGACCCGCGAAGAAATCATCGAGGAACTGCGCGAATCGGGCGCCGAAATCATGGTGAACTATCTGCCGGTTGGGGCGGAGGAAGCGACGCGGTTCTATGCCGCTTGCGCTCTCGAGGCGGGCCTCGCTTTCGTCAATAACATCCCGGTGTTTATCGCCAGCGACCCAGCATGGGTGAAACGCTTTGAAGAAAAAAAACTGCCGCTCGTGGGCGACGACATCAAGGCGCAGCTTGGCGCAACCGTTCTCCATCGCACGATCGTCGATCTTTTTCGCAAGCGGGGCGTCAAAGTCGAGCGCACCTACCAATTGAACACCGGCGGCAACACGGATTTCCTCAACATGCTCGATCGAGGCCGGCTCCAGTCCAAGAAAACCTCCAAGACCGAAGCCGTCCAGTCGGTCATCGGGAAACGCCTGGCGGATGAAAACATTCACATCGGGCCGAGCGATTACGTCCCTTGGCAGAATGACAACAAGCTCTGCTTTATCCGGGTCGAAGGCAGGCTCTTCGGCAATGTTCCGATGGAAATCGACCTGAAACTTTCGGTCGAAGACTCGCCAAACTCGGCCGGGGTAGCGATTGACGCGATTCGTTGCTGCAAACTCGCGCTCGATCGCGGCCAGAGCGGTGTCCTTCATTCCGCCTCGGCCTATTTTTCGAAACATCCGCCCATGCAAATGAGCGATGACGAAGCGCATCGTCGGGTGGAAGAATATATTCGGGGGGAACGCGATTCCTGAGATTTAAATCGACTCAGCGATCATGCCGAAAACGGTCACTCTTTTATGAAGCCAAATAATATTGTTTTTCTAGCCGCCGGCCTGACCATGCCTCTGTTGTTCGGAGCCTGCGAATCGCAAAATCGCTACGAAACAGAGACCACGGTGGCCGCTCCGACCCGTTCCAGCACACGGGTCGTAAAGGACGAGATACCGGCTGAAGGCCAGCGCAAGATTCCAGTGGTCGAGCAGTACTAGCTCTGATCTCGCTAGAGCGTGTCATGAACTTTGGTGCAGATAAATCTGTACTTTTTGCTTACAACCAAGCATCACGCTTGGGATGGCAAAGAAAAGATTCAAGACCCGAGGGACCCGGAGCGATTATCCGAGCGATGT
>JBPCLI010000031.1:0-21411 GCA_051003415.1 Chthoniobacterales bacterium
GTGCCTTTTTTTTTTTTTTTTTCTGGGGGTTTTTGGCTTTTTGGCGCCGCGCCTCCCCCACGACCGCTTCGTTGTCGGGTTACGCCGGGGAAATGGTCAGCTTCGTCCAGCTGCCGCCGCCACTCGAGATGGAGAGCAATGATTTGGGGTCGATCAAGGATTGGCTAGCGAAAAACAACCGGCTAACGCCGGAAGTGCCAGTCAGCCTGGCGGCGCTGCAACCGGCGGGTTGTCGCATCCTTTCCTACCGGGAACACAAGGTCACACTCGTCTGTTTCCATCGCGAGAACGGCGGACTGGCGCATCTCTTCGTGGTCGATCGGTCTGCGCTGCCCATGGTCAAACCGGGCGACGCGCCCTCTTTTGTGCAGGCAGGGAAATGGACAACTGCGATCTGGGCCGAAGGCGACCGCGCTTACATGATTGTGGTCCAGGGGGACGAAGCGGCGGTGCGCGGTTATCTGCCCAGCGCCTAACGAGCTCTATTCTTCTTCCGCCACGGTGAAGGTGACGTTGTCGATCTTTGCCACCGCCAGGGCATCGAGGACGTCGATGGTGCGGCTGTATTTCGCCTGGGTGTCGCTGATGATCGTGACCACCGCCGGCGTCCTGGCCGCGTCGGCGTTTTCCTTCAAGCGCATGAGCGTGCCTTTCAGCATCGGCAAATCCTGGCTCGTCGCGGAATCGAACGGCTCGTCGTTCAACGAAACCTCGCCGGTATCGGAAATGGTGATGATTTGTTCGTCGACGAAATCAGTCGAGGAGGATGTTTCCGCCGTTCCCGGCAATTGGGTGTTAAGCTCGTTCTCCACCTTCACGGCGCCGGCCATGACCATGAAAAACAACATGATCACGAAAACGACATCGATCATCGGCGCGATCTGGAAACCGATATTACCTTCGCTGGGATTCAGCTCGAGACGCATTGTTATTCCTTGTTCACCGCAGAGAAAGAGATGTCGCTGATCCCGGCCTCGGCGCAGGCATTCATCGCCTGGGAAACGTAGATCGCTGGCACATCTCGGTCGCCGCGGATGACGGCGCGAAAGGTCGGGTTAGCCCCGGCCGTGACTTTTTTCTCGCCGGTAATACGTGCCGTTTTGATCGACTCGACCATCTCGTTCGCATTCGTAAAAACGCGATCGTCGAAAACGAACTGGGCCTTTTTCGCCGGCAACTTCCAGCGCACGTTAACGATCGCTTCCGCGCGGGTGTTGTCTTTTTTCTGCGCGTCTTTCGCGATCGGCAATTCAATCGATTTATCGACCTTCAAGACTTGGGCCGAAGTGATCGTCATGAAAAAGACGAGAATGGTAAGGAGGACATCAATCATCGGCGCGATCTGAAATTCAGGTTCGCCCGATTCGCTGCCTCCTCCGCCTCCTGCCATAACTGATTCCCGGTTAGGCCAACTGCCCGGTCGGATTCCGTTCCGGCGGCGCGTCCGACGCGAGCCAATTAGGCGTGGCGGCGAACAGTTCGTCGTCACCCAGATGGACCCCGGCGAGCGATTCATACGGCATCTTGCGGAAGAGGCTGTTCACGATGTCCTGGATGTGATGAAGCGAATCGGTCGCGCGGTTGCGCAGAAAATAGAAGGCACCGAAGGCCGGGATGGCGATGACGAGGCCGCTTGCCGTCGCGACCAGCACTTCGCCGATCGCCGCCGACAACCCGGAGGGATCGCCGATGCCGCTCGAACCGAGCTTGGCAAAGGCCTTGATCATGCCCGTGACCGTGCCTAACAAACCGATCATCGGGGTGGTGACACCGATGACCGAGAGGTAGCTGATGTAGGTTTGCATCTGCGAATTTTCCTTCGAGAGCGCGCCGATCATGCCGTCTTCCGCCACTTCCTTGCCTTCGCCGAGGAGGCTGATGCCAGTTCGCAGAACGTTCGTGAGAGGCGACGGGTTGGTTTTGCAATAGTTATGTGCGCCGACGTAATCGCCCTGCCGGAAAAGGGTCTTGAGGGCTTCCTCCTGTTCAGGTGGAGCGGTTTTTTTTCGGCTTGTCCGAATGATCCCGTCGCCAATCAGGTAAAGGGTCGCGATCGAGCAGAGCGCGATCGGAAACATGACCCAGCCGCCTTCCTTGATCTGTTCCCAGAGCGTCTTGGAGTGGACTCCCGCGGCGGGCGCGGGCGTAGCGGCGGCTTGCGCAAAAACGGGTGTGGCGAGGAGGAGAAAGACGCCCGCGAAGGCGATGGCGAGCAGGCTGCCGAGCCGCTTTGCTCTCGTTAGGCGAATGATCTGTCGTGTCGTGTTTTTCATTTTGGCATCTTCTGCAATTCAGCCCGGGCGATCGCCGCCTGCGCCGATTTCGGATATTCAGCGGTCAGATCGTTAAGCGATCTCTTCGCCCGTTCCAAGTCTTCCAAACCACGGAAGCCGCGCGCGCTGCCGAGGAGCGCCGGTGGCATCCAACGTTTCTCGTCTTCGTAAAAAACCGGCACATGCAGGTAGGCGAGGACGGCGCCGTCCCACTGCCGCTGTGCAAGGAGAGCGTCGCCTTTGCGCACCCAGGCTTCGGCGAGCACGTCGGCCTGGGCACTTTCCTTGATCACGTTGTCGCAAAGCGAGATGGCTTTCTCAAACTCCTCTCGGCGCACGAGGCCGGGAACGAGTTGGAGCTGGGCGGCGCGGGCAGTCTCGGGGTCGGTCACGCTCTTGCGAATCTCGTCGCCCAGCGCCTCGGCTTGCTTGTCGAGTTGCATGCCGCTGAGGGCCGATACCTTGAGCAAGGCAGCCGGTGCCCAAAAATTGCCGGGCAGATCGCGAAAAGGCTCGTAGTACGTCACCACTGGCTCGATGTCGGCGAGAGCTTTCTCCGGTTGTCCTTGGGAAAGGAAGGCGGCCGTGGTTTTTAGCTGTGGCGGGTCGGGGAAATTGATCCGCGCAATCGTGGAAGCCTGGTAGCCGACTTCGCCGCTGCTCACGCCGACCTGCACCTTGCCCATGACCATGTCGCTGGAACGGCGCACGCCCTTGGTCTCGATCGTTTGTCCACTCTTGAGGAGGATGCTCTGCGCGCCAAGCGGCCCGGTAAGGCCGAGGAGGATGATCGCTGAGAATTGAAGAGCTTTCATCATCCTTGCCCTAAAGCCTCGAGCCGTTTCCGCGCTTCGGCGGTTTCGCTGAAATTGGCCAGCTTCTCGTTTCGGAGCAGCTCGCGGTAGGTGTTGCTTGCTTCCTGGGTTTTGCCCAGTTTTTCGAAACTCTCGGCGCTCCCAATGTACGCTTTCGCGACCCAGGGGAGGAATTTTTGATAGCCGACGTAGACGCGCTGGTAATAGGCATTCGCCTCCGCCCACTTGCCGCGCCTGGCCGCGATCTGGCCTAACGAATAGACACTGTAGGCGGTCGCTTCGCCGCGCCATTCACGGACTGAGGCGACCTGCTCGAAGTTTTTCTGCGCTTCATCCAGTTTGCCGAGCGCGAGCAGGGTCTTGGCCCGGCCGAGCGTGATGTCCTTCAACTTCGTCGTGGCCGCAATCTTCTCCGTGCCGTCGTCGAAAATGTGCAACGCCTTCAGGAAATCCTTCTTTTGGTAGGCGATCTCCCCGAGGCCGCGATAGGCGTAGTCGACCATCGGGCTCTTCGCGAAATCATCCATCAGGCGTTGATAAAAGCCCGTCGCCTGGTCCAATTTCCCCAGGCTCAAGAGGTAATCGCCGACTTCACCGAGGAGCAGCGGACTCAAGTCTTCCGGCTGAAACTGGCTCGCAATCTCGGCGATATTTTTTTCCTCCTCGGGCGGCTGACGCCGGAGCCGGGCGAGTTCGGCCTTGGCAAAAAGGATACGCGCCTTGGCGGTGGGCGAGTCTTCATTGGCCGCCGAGAAAAGCAGGCGATCCAGTTCGGCGCCCGGATCAGTTATAGCCGGGGGCGCTGCTGTAGCCGGGGACACTGTCCCCAGTTGAGCGGGGGTTCCCGTCCCGGATCCGGGGACAGCGTCCCCGGCGACAACTTGCTTTTTCTTCACGCAGAGCTGAGCGAGTTGAGAGATTAATTGCTCAACGGCGTCCCGATTCGGATCGGCGATATATTTCTTGATCGTATCGGCCGTGAGCTGTTTCGCCTCCTCGATTTTTCCTTCGTGCGATTTCGCCTTACCGATCCAGTAAAGCGCTGAGACAACAGTCGGGTTATCCGGCTTGTCTTTAACGAAGCCGGTGTAGAGCTCGCCGACCTTGTCCCATTCGCCGCGTTTCTGGAAGAGCTTGCGCGCGGCTTCGAGCGAGTAATTCATCACCTCGTCGGTCGTCGCCGTCTGGTAGGAACGAATGTAGATCGGGACCGCAGCGGTCTCGCGGCCGCTTGCGGCATAGGCGTCGCCGAGGAGCGCGAGCACTTCGCCGAGCTGTGGATCGCTCCCAAATCGCTTTTCCCAGGCCTGACAATCGGTGATCACCTCGTCGTAGAGCGAGGCGGCGTATTTGCAGACTGCGAGTCGATATTTGGCGTCCGGCAGGAAGGAGCTGCTGGGATTTTTCGCGATGAATTCCTGCAGCTGGTTCATCGCGTCTTGATATTTCCCGGCGAAGAGGGCCGAGAGGATGATGCGATATTTCACATCCTCGGCGTTCGCGCCTTTCGGGAATTCACCGAGGTATTTTTCATATGCCGTGACGGCGTCGGCGTAATTGCCGGCGGCAAACTTGGCGTTCGCCAGCAGGTAGCGAATCTGCTCGCGGAATGAACTTTTCGGTTGCGACTCGAGAACGCGGCCGAAAAAGGTCTCGGCCGCCTTCGGGTCACCGGCCTGGAGGGCGCACACGCCTAACAAATAGCCGACCGTCGCGGCATTCGGTCCGTCCTTGAAATCACGCAGGTATTGTTCGCAACGCTGCTGCGCGCGCTCCGGTTGATTGACGTCGGCCAGAGCAACGATCAAACCGAAGAGAGCCGGTTCGCGTTCCGGTCCTTCCTCGAATCGATCGAGGATTTCCTGGTTGACCACGACCGCTTCCCATTTGCGATCGAGTTCATAAAAGCAGCGGCCGAGGCGGAGATAAATTGCGGGCGTAATAGAGGGCAGTTTCTCGAAATCGGCCAGCAGCTTTTGCGCGTTGGCGATGTCTTGTTTGAGCAGATTGTTGGCCGGTGCGAGCTGGGTGATCGTTGAGGGATTGCCGCGGACCTGGGCGAGGTTCTGCTCGATCCGGCGCTGCATTCCGGCGATGCGATTGCGTTGCAGCCGAATGATCTGCTCGCGCGGATAAGCGTAGCGGTAACAGACGAGCGCTTCCTTGAATTGCTGCTTGCCATAGAACTTGTCGCCGAGGTCGACGGTAAGGGCATTGAGCTGGATGATGTTGTCGGCCAGCCCGATCTTCTGGTGGATCATCCCGAGAATTTTCAGGGCCTTGGCGCCGTCGCCCTTCTGCGCGTAAAGCTCAGCCAGCATGGTGGCTCCGCGCATCGCGTCGGAATCGCGGACCTCCTGGCCGATTAGTTTTTCGAGCGCTTTGATCGCGCCGTCGACATTCCCGGCTGCCTTGAAGGCTTCGGCCTCGAAGAGCAACGCCTGCTCACGCAAGGAGGGATCGCTCTCCAACGCGGTCATCTGCGCGGCCGCTTCCTTGAAATTTTTGATCAGCAAGTTGGACTGTGCGATGGCGAAGGCCGCGCCGCCGGCATGCGGACCCTTCGGGAATTTCGCCTGGTAGTTTTTGAAGGCCGCAATCGCTTTCGGATAATCACCCGCGTTGAAATAAGCGGAGCCGATTGTGTAAAAAATGGGCTCGACCTGAGGCGTGATTTCGACCCGGGCGACGAGTGCTTCGAGCGCACTGGCGGCCCTGGCATAATTCCCGGCCTGGAAATCTGCCATCGCTCCCGCGTAGGCGGTCGCGAGATCGGGAGGAGCATCCTCGGCCTGCGCAGAAGCGAACGCGCCGACCACGAAAAGCATCGCGGCCAAAAGAGACGCGCGCCTAACGAGTCGATTCATGGGGGTGCGAATATAACAGAGCGCTCGCGCGGCCGTCGATGGTTTTATCTTTATTCGCCCGGGGGTTATAGCCGGGGTCGGTGACCCCGGCAGAGCATGGCGTCGCGCCTAAAAATACTGCTGGTTAATGAAGCCCAGGATCACCGATCCAGGCGACAATGGCTTCTGTCTGACGAATTAGCGCGCGGCGCTGGCGGTCTTCGGGCCGGCGCTGAGGCGGACGAGGTCGCCCAGGATGTTGAGCGTTTCGTCGCGTTCCGGATCGATCGCTGCCGTCTTGCTGTCGTCGCCACCCGCTTGGTCGCTATCTGGATCGGCATCCTCATCCGCATCGGGCGCGGCTTCCGGCGCGACTTTCATGTTTCCCTTGTTCTTCGCCTCGGCGATTTTTCCAGGATACATGATGAGCTCGAGTCTGGGCGCGTCGATCGTTTCGAGAGTGACGCGGTAAATGCTCGGCTCTTCTTCCTTCCGAGCGAGACGATCCTTGGAGCGCGCTTCCTTGCGCGCCTTTCCCTCGTCCACTTCATGGCGGCGAACGTCTTCGTTGAGGGAGATACGATTGTCATCGAGCTTTTTGCGCAACCGCTCGAGGTCTTCCATGACGTAATGGAATTCCGGATCGGCCGCGACGCGGGCGACGGAGCGGGCCTTCAACTCGTCGATGAAGAGCGAGTGCGTGTCGGACCACTTGGTGTATTTCGCGGGCGGCACTTCGTCGTAGGGGAGCGCGTTTTTCAGCGCGCCTTCGCCGAATTCAGGCAGATCGGTCAGGGTCGGGAGCAGAATGTCGGAGGTGACGCCGTGGAGTTGGGTCGAACCGCCCGCAACGCGGTAGAATTTCTGAATCGTCAGCTTGAGCGCGCCATCGTCTTGCGAACGGGTCCCGAGGAGCGAGGTGAAACGACCGATTTCGAGAATGGTCTGGACCGTTCCTTTGCCAAAGGTGCTCTTGTCGCCCACGATCACCGCACGGCCGTAATCCTGCAGGGCGGCCGCGAAAATTTCGCTCGCCGAAGCGCTTTGCCGGCTCGTTAGGACAACGAGCGGGCCGTCGTAGGCGATGCCCGGATCGGGATCGGTCGAAATGACGACGCGCTCGTTCGCGCCCTTTGTTTGCACGACGGGTCCCGACTTAAAGAAAAGGCCGGTAAGCGAAATCGCTTCCTCGAGCGAGCCGCCGCCGTTGCGCCGCAGATCGATCACGAGGCCGCCGATCCTTTCCTTCTTCAGCCGCTTGAGGAGCGCTTCGACATCTTTCGTCGTGCTCTTCTTGTGCGAATCCATGTCGGCGTAGAACGACGGCAGAGTGATCCAGCCGAGCTTCACCGGGTTTCCGTCGCGATCCTTCTTGATGATGATGTCGGCACGCGCTTCCTGGTCCTTCAACTTAATTTCATCACGCACCAGCTCGACCGTCTTGCGCTGAGACGGATCGGTTGAGCTCGTCGGGATAATGAGGAGACGAACCTTCGTTCCTTTTTTCCCGCGAATCTGCTCGACCACTTTGTCGAGCCGCATGTCGCGGACATCGACGAAATCCTTCGCGCCTTGGGCGACCGCGCTGATCCGGTCGCCGACCTTCAGACGGCCGCTGACCTGCGCCGGGCCGCCGGCAACGAGGCTCTCGATTTTGGCGTAGCCGTCTTCGCTGCGGAGCATCGCGCCGATGCCAACCAGCGAGAGGCCCATGTTGATGCTGAAATTCTTCAGGTCCGAAGCGCTCAGATATTCCGAGTGCGGATCGTAGGACTGGGCGAGGGCGTCGAGAAAGAGCTTCACCTGCTCTTCGTCATCTTCCTCGTGGATGTTGCGCAGCATCCGGTCGTAGCGGCGTTCGACGAGTTTTGGGCCGGGCTCAATCGGATGGTCGCTCAACTTTTCCTGGAGCAGCTCGCTGGCGATCCGGTCATGCCAGAGCTGGTCGGCCTCGGCCTCATCCTTCGGCCAGGGCGCCTTTTGCCGATTCATGAGAACGGTGTCGTTCGTCTTGAAATCCATCGGCTGCTTGACCAACTCCTTGATTTTCTTCACGCGATCTTCCACCCGCTTCTGGAAAACGGCGAAGATTTCGTGGGCTGGCTTCAGGTTCCCGAGCAGGATGTCGTCATCGAGCGTCGTGGCATACTTGGCCGTGAAAGCGTCGATGTCCTTTTGGGTGAAAAAGAGATGGCTGAAATCCAGGATCTCCAGGTAACCGGTGAGGAGTTTCTTCGAGATCTCATCATTCAGCGGGTGATGGGTGTAATGGCCTTCCTCGAGAAGACGGCCAACCGAGAGCCCGATTTGTTCGGAATCTGACTTCGCCAGGACCGGCTGCAGCCCAAGCGCGATGACCAGCAAACCCGGCAGCAGCGCGACAGCTCCACGATTGAAATTTTTCATAAATTCGGAAAAAAAAGCTCGCAGAAAACGTTTTGAAAGCAAGGTGAGCGAGCGGGCACAGAACCCAAAGGTGAGGAGTGAGACAACGCTCCGCGGTGAAGATTCAAATTTAGATTCGATCCCGGCGGGCCTCAGGGATGCAATTTCCGTTCCCGCCGCCGGCTGCCGTGCTAGTTTCCGCGGTTCCTCCTTCTCCCTGCTCCCGTTAAAGAAGGATTAGGATTAGGAGCAGGAGCAGGATTCGGAGGAATAGATGATCAAATACGAAAGCTTTACCGGGGGAATCTTTGAGACCAATTGCTACGCCATCGAGGCTCCGCAAGGCTGGATCCTGTTCGACGCCCCCGACGGGACCTGCGATTGGCTGGTCGCGCAGGGGATCGAGTTGCGCCTTCTTCTTCTCACCCATGGGCACATCGATCACATCCAGGATGTGGCCAAGATCAAAAGGCGTTTCGGCTGCCCGGTCGGTGTCCACCCCGAGAGCGCGCCCATGATCTCCGACGCCGATTTCTTTCGCGACTTCGGCTTCCAATTTGAGATCGAACCGGTCGAGCCCGATCTTCTGATCGAGGCGACGTCCGCGCGCGAGTTTCTCGGGATGACCTTCGAGATCCTCGAAGTGCCGGGCCATTGCCCGGGCAGCCTCTGCTTTTACTCGCGCGAGAACGAGCTGCTCGTAGGCGGCGATGTGCTCTTCGCGGGCGGCGTGGGCCGTTGGGATTTGCCGGGCGGCGATGGCGAGCTCCTCTTCGCCGGTATTCGTGAAAAACTCTATTCGTTAGAGGACAACGTCACTGTCCTGCCCGGCCACGGTCCCGCCACCACGATCGGCGCGGAGCGGCGCGCAAATCCCTTCGTGCGCCCGTTGTAGCCGGGGACGCTGTCCCCGGTCGCTCCGCCGCGCGGCCACGGTATCCCTCGCCCGGAGGAGGTACCAGTTTAACGAAGCCGTCGCGCTCCAGCCGCGCCTGGTCTATGACCGCTCCGGCCACGAATTCGGTGACCCATATTCCACCTTTGGCCGGGCGCCCAGTTCCCTCGAAAACCTTGCGCGATGAATTTGACGAGTAGTCACTGGATCGTTGTCGCCACAGCGCTGTTGGTTGTGGCCACGGCGCTGCGTCGCCGTGACGACGCCTCGACACAGCGAGGCGGCTACAACGCACCAATCAGTGCGAACCCAAAATTTTTGAACCTCTCTGGAAAGGTATTATGAACGAACATTCCGGGCGGCAATTAGCGGGGTTAGCGACCCCGGCTACAAATCCTTGTGTCGTTAGGGGGCGCTCATCCTGCAGGAAGAGGGATAGGATTTACAGTCAGGTTTGCGGAAACTGGCTGACTAGCCGGTGCAACGGTTCCAGACCGGGCGTTGCCGCCAGGGTTTGCCCCAGGGCAGCAAGGGCCGCGGGGGTGTGGGCGAGGAAGGCTTTGTTCCCTTTCACGAGTCCGAGGTAACCGTAGGCGCCGAGGGCTTGCATGAGGCGCTGCATGGCGCAGAGGTGCAGCTTTTCGCGAAAGGCCGGGTCGGTCGCTTCGGCGGTGGTTTGGTAGAACTGGATCAATTCCGCGCGCTCGGATTCCTGCAAGCCCACGTAGGGATCGTAGAGGAGCGAGGCGAGATCGTATTCCGCCAGCCCGGGGCGCATGCCCTGGAAGTCGATCAGGTGCGCCTGGCCGTTGTGGAGGAGGATGTTCTGCGATTGGAAGTCGCGATGGACGAGGACGCGCGGGAAACTCGCCAGTCGCGCGGCGATTTCCGCCAGGGCAGGCAGGTTGGCTAACTCCTTCAAATCGGCCGGGGCGACGCCGAATTGGCGGCCGAGGCAGTTTTCAAAAAAATAGCTTTGTTCCCAGAGGTAGAGATCGGCGTCGAACTGGGCCGGCAGGTCGCGCCGGATCTCCTCGGAGTCGGCCGCGGAGATGCGATGCAGTTTCCCGATTTCCTCCAGCGCCGAATGGTAGATGGCGCGCCGCACCGCCCAGCGATCGTCGCGATAGCTCCAGAGGTCGCGTTCGCCCAGGTCCTCGATCCAGATTAGGCCTTCCGCCGGATCGTGAAAATAGATCTGCGGTGCGCGGATGCCCTGCGCCTTCAGGAATTCCGCGATCTCGACGTAGCGCTGGTTCTCGGTCTTTTCGCGCGAGTATTTGACGAGGATGACGGATTGCTCGCGGGAGAACTGGATGCGGTAGAATTTCCGGTCCGATCCGCCCTTCTCGATCGGCGAAATTCGCACCTCAGCCTTCTCGAAACGAGGAAAATGAATTCGGGTCTGCTGTAGGAGCGTGTCGGAAAGAATCATCTAAATAACCGCGTCGGTCAGCGTGCCTTCCGTGCTGCGACGGGTGCGGACGATACAGCTTTTGAGCCGCGCGCGGGAAGCAATTTGTGCCCCGGGCCAGAGGATCGAATCGTCGATCAGCGCGCCCGCGCCGATCTCGCAACCGGCCCCCACACACGAGTAGCCGCGTATTTCCGCGCTCGGATCGATATCGGCGTCGGAAGCGACCTTTTGCGGCCAGTCGGGATCGGAAACATAAGCGGGCCGCCAGCCTTCGGCGATGGTCTGGTGGACCGTCAGATATTCCGCGCGCGAACCGAGGTTGAACCAGCGGCCTTCATTCAAAACCACGCCGCCGATCTTGCCGCCTTGCCCGATCCACTCGCCGACGATCGGGATGAAGGAGATTTTTTTGTCGGGCGGAATGCGCTCGAAAATCTGCGGGTTCCAGACCGAGATGTTGGCGTAGTCGAAATTGCCGGCGTGCCCGTAGCGATTCCCGATATCGACGATGCGGCCGTCGCGAAAGGCGACGTTTGCGGCCAGGCCGGTATCGCGCAGCGCCAGGGTGACATCATTCCCGCTCCGGAAATGTTCCTCGATCAATGGGGCGAGCGGGAGATCGGTCAGGACGTCGCCGCTGTAGGCAATGAAAGGCGCGGTGCCCAGATGCGGCTGCGCGTTTTTGATCCCGCCGCCGGTTTCGAGCAGAACCGGCTCGTGCACCAGCCTAACGGGAAGCTGGCGGTAATGGTCCCCGACGAAGAAGCGGCCGAAATGTTCCGGCACATGATGGGTGTTAATGACAAATGATTTCACCCCAGCCGCGATGAGGTGATCGAGGGCGAAGGTGATGAGCGGCTTTTGGAAAATCGGCACGAGCGGCTTGGGGAGTTCTTCGGTCAGCGGTCGAAGCCGCAGGCCGAGACCGGCGCCGAGAACGAAGGCCTGGGTAATCATCCGCCTAACGACAGCCGAGGTTCGTTCCGTTTCGCACCGCGCTGCATCGGGCGAGCGAGTCCCGATGTCAAATCAGTCGCCTTGGATTGGGTCGCGCACGCGTCCCCGAGGGCATTTCGCCGGCAACGCTCGAAGCGCGCTACGGAATATTATAGGCTTCGACCAAACCAACTCCGGTGGTGCCGTTCTTTCCCTGGACGACGGCGGTGTAGGCGCCGGCTGCGAGGTGGGCAAAGATCGCGGCTTCCTGGTCATCCATCGGCGCGAGCTCGGTCGAGCTGATGATCCCTTCCTGGGTATCGCGCCAGTTGTCGTTGGAGGCGAGGAGAGCGCCGTTGCTGTCGTGCAACTCGAGCGTCGGATCCTGCAGCGCGCCGCCAATCCCGTTCGCCGTCAACGAAGGGCCCAGCGCGCGAATGACGATATTGGCCTGGGCTGAAGCTTCATTCGAAACGATGAGGCCGCCGATCAGGGCCGCGTCGGCGGTCCCGACTTCGCCGCGGGTGCTGATGTTGGCGAACTGCGAGGCGGCGGTCGCGTCGAGATCGTAGCCTTCGACAAGCGCGTTGCCGGTCGTGTCGCCCGCGCCTTGGAGAATGGCGGTGTAGCTGCCCGGCTCGAGCGTGGCGAGGATGGCCGACTCGCGATCGTCGTTAGGCTGGAGGCCGGTCGCGGCGATCGCGCTCTCCTGCGTGTCGCGCCAATTATCGTTGGAGAATAGGAGCCCGCCCGTGCTGTCGTGCAGCTCGAGGGTTGGATCCTGCAGCACTCCGTTGACCCCGACGGCCGCGAGCGAAGGCCCGATCGCGCGCAGGATCACCTGTTTCGGCGTCGAGCCGCTCACGATGAATCCGCCGATCAGGACATTCTCTCCGGTGCCAACCATTTCGCGGGTCGAAATATTGAGCTGACGGGCGGTGAAAAGGACGGAGGCAGCGTCGTTAGGCTCGGTTTGCGAAAGGAATTCTGAGAGGTTGCTCTCGCCGTCGCCATCGGCGTCCCCGGCCGGGCCGCCGAGCTGCGGATCGTTGATCTGGTCGAGCGACAAACGCGAAGCCTGGAAACTGGTGAAGTCGACTTCCGGCGCAATCCCGACCCGGGTGATGAATGGATCGGGATTGCCTGTCCGGGTGTCGACCCAGACCGGGATAGCCGGAATGTCGGGACCGGTGGTGGGTGCAATCCCGAGGTAATCGCCCAGCATGCGGCCGGAGTCGGTCAGGGGCGCGAGGCTGGCATCAGTGGTTTCGCTCGTTAGGCGGATATTCGGCTGCCAGGTGGCGCCGCCATCGACGGATTGGGCAAGGTAGAGATTGCAAAGGAAGGTGTTCCCGCCACTGTCCCGTTGATCGTAGAACGAAACGGTCAGGGTTTGTCCGTCGGGCGAAGCGGAGATGGCGGGATTGAAAACGCCGGTGTTGGGATTGTCCGTGATCGCGATCGGCGCCGACCAGGTGGCGCCGGCATTGGTCGATTTAGTGAAGAGAACGCGGGGATTGAAGGCGGCGTCGAAACCCTGATAAACCACAAAAAGATTTCCGCTCGTGCGATCGGTCGTGGCGGAGGGGAGGAACGTGCCGCTCCGGATGCTGGCCGGGGTGTAGCGCGTCACGGGCGTAACGAGTGTTGGCGCACCAAAGCTGGTGCCGCCGTCGTTCGAGAGGACCATGTCAATCTCTTCCCCGCCATTGGCGCCCTGAAAGTTCCAGTAGACGATCGCGAGCCGGCCATCCGGCAGATAGACCGGCTGTGAACCTTGCGCGCTTAAATTGGCGGAATGGATCGCCAAGGCTGGGCTCCAAGTTACGCCATGATCGTCGCTGTAGGAGCGCAGGATGGGCGACGCGCTGCCCGGACCAAAAAGCGTCCAGGTCACCAGGATGCGGCCAACGTTCGCGGTGTCGGGGAAGGTATTGATCGCCATCCATGGCTTGTCGGGAAAATCGTTGTTATTCGCCGGTTGAAAAACAACTGCGGGCGAACCGAAGCTCGTTCCGCCATCCAGCGATCGGCTAACGAGGATGATCCCGGTGTTGAAATTTGGATCGGTTGCCGCCTCCGTGTTGAGGAAAGCCCGGCCGTTCAGATCGATCCCGGCCACGGGGTCGGTCGCGCGCGGGTAAGGACCCCCGGTGACCGTCGTGAGGTTGGGAATCAGGGCCCGCGTCCAGGTCAGTCCGCCGTCATGCGTCACCGAGTAACCGCAATCGACCGCACCGCCGTCAACGAAGCGGCCTTCCTGGAAGGTCGCGAGCAGAAATTCCGGATCGGAAGCCGAGCGGATGATGTGCGGCTCAGCCTGGGCGCGCATTGTCGAGGGCAAGGGCGCCGGATCATCACCGAGGCGAAGATCCGGTGCGACGCGCAAATCAAGAGTGACCGCCGCGGCCGACTCCGCGTGCGTGGAACTGGTAACGGACGCCGGCCTAACGAGGTCACCGCCGCGATCGAGCAGACTGATCGCGCCGGAGGAGAGGCGCTCGAGCGGGACGGTTTGCAAGGCCGCGGGCCAAAGGCTGCGATCGGGCGGAGGCATCTTGGGAACCGAAATCGTCGCGCCATGAGTCGTTAGGCAAAGGAAAAGAACGGCCAGCGCAGCGGCGGCCCCGGAGAGAGAGGAGATTTTTTTCAATCTGCGGGAAATTTAGCGCAGCGCGTGGGCTCCACAAGAGAGACGTGGAAGAACAGGCTCGAGCGGGAGCAACGCCGTGCTTCCGGAGGGTAGCGCAAGCTTCCAGCTTGCGGACTCCGTCCCCGTGCAAACTGAAAGCTCGCTCCACCGGGATTGAGTGAAGGTTATAAAACTCGACCAGGCCGACGCCGTGCCGTTGCCGGCGCCCTTCACGATCGCGGTGTAGGCGCCCGGAGTAAGGAGCTCGAGGGTGGCGGCGTTCGGCCCAACAATGAACCGCCGATCATGACATTCTCGCCAGTATAGACGAAGCCACGGGTACTAATGTCGCCGAGCAAGAAGTCGGCGGAAGGGGCCCCCAATCACGACGCCAAAATTTGCGTTAGTCTCGGTGTCGACGCCTGTGCTATTCGTCGAAACGTAGAGGTTGCCGAGGGAGTCGAGCGCGAGGCCGTTGGGCCGTTTTCGAACGTGCTCGTAAAGGAGGAGCCGTTGCCGTTGTCGTCGTATTTGATGATCGAATTCACGCCGAAATTAGCGACGTAAAACGTGTCGGCTTGGGCGAGAGAACCAAGGAATAGAAGGCCGGGCCGCGATGGTCGGAGCGAGCTTGATCTCACAAATAAAATCGGAGCCAGAAAGAAACGACTTCCCGACAGCAGATCGCGCACCCATTCCGTTGTGTCGCCTCCTGGCATGACGCATATTGCCACGAATGTCCTACGAGCTCGAATCCAGCTACCGCCCGCGGGGCGACCAAGGGCAGGCGATCGCCAAGCTGCTCAAGTCGGTCGAAGCCAGCAATCGCCACCAGACGCTCCTCGGCGTCACCGGCTCGGGCAAGACATTCACGATCGCGAACGTGATCAGGGAGCTGGATCGGCCGGCGCTCATCATTTCGCATAACAAAACGCTCGCCGCTCAGCTCTACTCGGAGTTCAAGCAATTCTTCCCGCGCAACGCGGTCGAGTATTTCGTCAGCTACTTTGATTACTACCAGCCGGAGGCCTACATCCCGCGCTCCGATACCTACATCGAGAAAGACTCGTCGATTAATGAGGAGATCGAGCGTCTCCGGCTTTCGGCGACGAGTTCTTTGCTCACCCGGCGCGACACGATTGTAGTCGCGAGCGTGTCGTGCATCTATGGTGTTACATCGCCGGAAGATTACCTTCGCATGCTGCTCACGGTGAAACGCGGTCAGCAAGTCTCCCGTGAGACCGTGCTCAGTCGCCTCGTCGACATGCTCTACGAGCGCAACGACGTGAATTTTGTTCGGGGAAGATTCCGCGTCCGCGGCGACGTGGTGGAGGTCTATCCCGCGACCGCGGATGAGGAAGCGGTCCGGCTCGAGTTTTTCGGCGACGAACTGGATGCGATCACGCGCTTCGATCCGCTCACCGGGCGTGCTCACGAGTCGTTAGGCGTGATGACTTTCTTCCCGGCCAAACAATTCGTCACCCCGGCGGACAAGTTGAACCGCGCGCTCAGTTCAATCCGCACCGAACTCGATGAGCGGATCATCTTTCTCGAATCGCAGGGCCGACTCCTCGAGGCGCAACGGCTCAAAATGCGCACCGAGTACGACCTCGAGATGTTGCAGGAGATGGGCTTCTGCAACGGGATCGAGAATTACTCGCGTCATCTCTCCGGCCGGCCGGCAGGCTCGAAGCCGTTCACATTACTCGACTTTTTCCCGAAGGATTTCCTCCTCGTGATCGACGAATCGCACGCCACCATTCCGCAGATCGGCGGCATGTATGAGGGCGATAAATCGCGCAAGACCGTCCTCGTCGAGTACGGCTTCCGCCTCCCGAGCGCACTCGACAACCGGCCGCTCAATTTCCCCGAGTTCATGGGCACCGCGAACCAGCTCGTTTACGTCAGCGCGACGCCGGCGGAGTTCGAGATCAAGAACAGCGTCGTCGGGAACAAGGGTTACCTCCCGCACAAGCGCGACCGGATCGGGATTGAAGAAGAAGTCCCGTTTGTCCTGCCCGGCACCGCGCCCAAGACGCTCAGCCGCACCGATCAGCCTCCAGAGGAATTTGACGTTCACACGCCGGGCATGCCGCTCGTCGTCGAGCAGATCATTCGTCCAACCGGATTGCTCGATCCGAAAATCACGCTCAAGGGGTTGAAGAACCAGATCGACGACACGATCGAGCTTTGCCGGCAGCGGGTCGAACTCCAGGAGCGCGTCCTCGTCACCACCCTCACCAAGCGCACTGCCGAAGACCTCTCCGATTACCTGCGCGATGTTGGGTTGAAAGTGCGCTACCTGCACAGCGACATCGACACCATCGAACGGGTGGAAATCCTGCGCGGCCTGCGCGCGGCTGAATTCGACATCCTCGTCGGCATCAATCTCCTCCGCGAAGGCCTCGACCTGCCGGAAGTTTCGTTAGTCTGTATCCTCGATGCCGACAAGGAAGGTTTCCTCCGCAGCCAGACTTCGCTCATCCAGACCGCAGGCCGAGCCGCGCGCCACGTCAATGGCGAAGTAGTCCTCTTTGCCGACACCGTCACTCAGAGCATGCAGGCGTTGATCTCGATCTCCGATTACCGCCGCACCAAGCAGATGGAATACAACGAAAAGCACGGCATCACCCCGACCACCGTCCGTCGCGCGGTGCAGGAGAGCCTCCACACCATCCTGAAAGGCCGCGAGATCGCCGCCGCCGTCATCCAGGAAGCGGGCGGCGACTTCAATCTCACCGAGCTCCTGCGCGAGCTGGAAGAAGAGATGCAAACCGCCTCCGCCAACCTCGAATTCGAGCGCGCCGCCTTGCTCCGCGACCAGATCATGGAAGTGAAGAGCGGCACCGGCCTAACGAAGATAGAACCGAAGCGCAAGCCGGTGAAGTACTCCCGCAATAACGGCCGCCGTCGTTCGCGCGTCTAAGTCAACCTGGGACAGCCGAACTGGCGCTCAGGCTTATTTGTATTGAGTCCACCTCCGGATGACCTTGATGGTGCCTTTGGCCTCATAAATCTGATAGACCAAGCGGTGTTGAATGTTGATCCGGCGCGAATACGCTCCCGCCAAATCGCCGACGAGCTTTTCGTAAGGTGGCGGGTTTTGGAACGGATCCGTCGCGATGATGTCGAGCAGACGTTGCGCCTGCGACCTTAGGTTAGAGGACGCGATCTTCCGGGCGTCCCTTTGGGCTTGTTTGGTGAAAACGATCGACCAACTCACCAGCCGGGATTCTTCGCGGCCTTGCTCAGCGGCTCAGCCAGGCCCTTGCGGATGGATTCACGCATGCCCGGAATCGAGACAAGAAAAAGCGTCTCTTGAATGTTGCGCCAAGATTCCTCCGACACGAGAACCGCATTGGAACGCTTGCCCGTAATCTGGATCGGCTCGTGGGAGTCGGCCGCCTCATCCAGTAGTTGGTAAAGCTTGGAGCGAGCTTGGGTTACGGGAAGCGAGGTCGTACTCCAAAGCGTCCGCGAACGCGGACGCTTTGTCAAGAGGTTGTGGAACGCACAACGAGTACCTTGAAATCAAGCCCGCTGTCCCTCTGGCAACCAGATCATGGAAGTAAAGAGCGGCGTCGACCTAACGAATATAAAACCGAAATGCAAGCCGGTGAAATACTCGCGCGACAACGGTCGCCGCCGCTCGCGCGTGCAGGGTCGGCCGTAGCCCGGCTACGGGACGACGCTGACGTGGCGACGCAGCGCGGACAGTTTGAAGCGGAGATAGGCGCTTCCTCGAACGAAGTAACGTGTCGACTCATTCCAAGCCTGGTAAGGATATGTCGAGAATGCGCGCCGGGTTACAGAAAGCTTCGGATAGGTGCCAGGCTGGACCGAGGAAAGAAACGGACTTTCGGTCTGGGAAGCAGGAAAAGGAAAAATGTAGGCGGCGCGCAACCGTAGCGTCCATTCGCGATCGAAGGCATGATCGAAAGGCAGTCGCATCGGCAAGAGCTTCGCGCGAAAGGCGGTCGCTGCTCGCCGGTCGACGACATAGGCCCCGGCCCCTTTCAGCCGCGAGAGACAGACACAAAGAAAGTAATCGCCACATAGCCTGACCAGCGGCGCGGGCCGGCCGCGACTTAGCCCTGTGAGCCGCAGGATATTCCAGTGACGCGCCTGATGCCTCGCCGCCCCCAGCGCGGCGTCAAAGTCAGGCCGGAGAACCAGATCGTCTTCGCCAATCAGGGCATGTTCTTCTCCCGTCGCGAGAAACGCGTCGATCGCTTTCAGGTGACTTAGGTAACAAGCCAGCTCCCGCAGGTTGGGAGTTCGGCCATGAAATTTCTCATATTGAATGTTCGCGAAGCGGATGTCCGGGAACCGGAGTCCGGTTGCACCGACCGCCGGCACCCGTTCCAACGTTAACGCGCTCCCGGCGAACGAATTTTGGATGAACGCCCATCGGTCCGTCGCGGAGTCGAGGTTGATGACGAACGCGCGCATCCTTCACGCCAGCCTAACAGCTTCCCATGCGCAAGAGAGAATTATCGGTCGCCTCGCGGTCTGCCGCCCAGCCAGGCGCAGCGTAACGCAGTCGCTGCTATCGCGATCGGATACTTGCTTTCGCCCGAGCCTCTCGCGCCTTCGCCACCTCTTTCGCCATGTCGTCGCCATAGGTTTGACGCAGTGTTTCGATGGCGAAGTTGGCGCTCATCGCCGCTGCCGTGCCGCCGCGGTTGGCCGTCGCCGACATCGCGGTGGCGGCCGTGGTGCCCAGGTCGACGAACCCAGTCGGGTCGGCCACGCCGGCCACGAACATCGCGACGTCGGCGCCGTTCACGCCGCGCCGTTCCGCATTCACCCGCACCTCGAAGCTCGAAGTCTGTTGCCCCGTGGCCGGATCGACCACGGCCACCTCTCCCCTGGCGTCGTTGTCGTCGCTCAGCACCACGGCTTGCAATGGATTCTTGAAGTGCACGCGAGTAAGTTCGATCCGCAAGGCGATCGGCCGGCCCTCGCTGCCGTAGAGGGCGGCTTCTCGGATCACGGCCTCGCGTAGCAGGCCGCTGAAGGCGGCGGCACCGTCGGGTGCGTGAACGATTTCCACCGTGGCGACATGGGTTTGCTGATTAGCGGTGGGCGCGGGCGTGCTTGCGCAGGCACCTAGGAGCAGAGCCACAACCGTGGCGGCGAGATCAGATCTTCTCATCGGCAGCAAAACGCCCGGGTTAGGGTTAAGTAAGTGCGTCAGCTCTTCTGTTTTCATCCTCTCGAGGTAACCCGCGGTCAGTTTAAGGGCCGCCCAAGCCCAATCAAGCTTGGAATTGATTACCCCGACGCCCGAGCCATCCAGCAATACAGCGGTGTCGCTCCGGTCACCGAAAAGAGCGGCAAGAACCAGCACTGGGTGCACCGCCGCTACAGTCGTCCCCATTTCGTTCATCAAAGCTTCTTTGGGTATGCCAGTCAGTCCGCCCTCCATTGTCAGTGGGCCAAAACTCTTCCTCCAGGAACTAATCGCCCGCGGCAAGAGTCACTCCAGCGCCGTTCGCGCTCTCGCCTTCAAATGGCAGCGGATCATGTTCGTCTGCTGGCGTGATCGCGTCTTATACGACGAAAACGCCTATCTCGCCGCCCTCAAAAAACGCGGCTCCTTCCTCCACGCCCGGCTGGCTGACTCTCTTAAAGAAGCCGCCTAATTACAAACGTGAATAATTCCCAAAAAAACCCTTGTTAGATGACCTCAGATGTATGGTTAGGCCCATCTGAGATTCTCATCAAATGCTGATTTGAGTGAACTGTTCATCTGTGATGACTGTTCCTGCGGCAATGCTGCTGCTATCGCCCGACAATAAGCGTCGACCTGCTGAGTGAAATAATCGGCAACCTCGGTAGTAAGCAAATCCCACCCGCTGCCACCTTCTACGACGCGAGACTTCAGAAGTCCGATCTTAATAAGATAATCTTCGACTGTGCTGTATGAGCCCCAAAATTCGAGTTCGTAGTCGTAAATGTGTTTCCCAACATATGAGCGATATTCTGTCGATCGCCCGTGCGCGAGTCCGTTTCTGAACGTGAACAAAACAGAGATGCCTTCTTGAAGTGGCTTATCGGTGATCATCTCGGAGAGATGCCGCCCTGTAGCCAGACGAAACAAATTGGAAATTGCCGCATGACCTGAGCACGTGTGAACACGCTCGTAGTATTCCTCTGCGAGGCGAGAGCGAAACGATCCATCGTCCGTTCTTTGTGACGGCATAAATGACTTGAGGCTCTCGACAAGAAAGCCTTCAATGCAGGTGGCGCAGAGTAGAACAATATTTGCATTAATGCCACGAAGGAGCAGGTAGTCGAGATGCTTGGCTGAATTCCGGTGACATTGGAGCCACGCGACAGTCGAGGGAACCGTCGACCACACATTGCAAGTGATCCGTAATGTCGGCGGTCGATATGGCTCTGGCATCGTTTAGGCCTAACGAGAACAAGATGAGCGACAGCGGACGAGAGCGCGCGTCGCTCGGAGTGAAAGTGTGGAAGTCATCTCAAAAGTGGCGCGTACAGCGGTCCGCTGTTCGCTCCATCGCATGGTTAGACCTGTTCACGGGCTCCACCCCATGTCGCCGGTGACCTCAATAAACTTGTGGCCTTCTTGCCGCTCTTGCTTCATCGCCTCGGATGGTACTGGAGGAAACTTAAGCGAGCGGACGGTGCGCAGGAGCAACTGCTCGCCCCATCGACTGCCCTTAGTAGGGTGAGCGCTTATGCTGACAAGATGACCCCGCGTGTCGAGCTGGAACTCGTACTTCACAGAACCTCCGTTGAGTCGCTGGTGGTGCCGCATCAACTCGGGAGCGACCGCTGCCTGCAACATGGTATGAACCTGCTGATGGTATAGATACCGCGCTGAGCCGACCATCTTTGCAGCGTCTTCCGGGGTGCGCGCGCTTGCTTGCACCTCCGCTTTCACGTCTTGCGCGCGAACTCGAACAAGTCCGCAGAAGACCCCAGTAAGGACGAAGATAATGAGAACGCGCATAGGTCTAACGAGAACAAGATCAGCCACCGCTGGCGAGAGCGCGCGTTGGCTGCAATAGAAGTGCTTGAGTCATGGCAAACTTGGCTTCACGCCGGCCAGGGGTTGGCTGAGGGAATGTGGTTAATGACAAGCAAAGCGCTGGACGGAAGGCGCGGTCGGAGCGTTGAGTGGACTTCCGATGGGACTGGGAAGCAAACCAATCCAGCGGAAGGCCCAAGCCGGCAGGG
>JBPCLI010000032.1:0-34341 GCA_051003415.1 Chthoniobacterales bacterium
ATGCTCGCCTCGCTCCCTTTCGCGCCGGAAATCGTCCTTCCCGCGATCAAATATTTCGACGACACCTATCCCGAGATGGCGAGCAAATACGGGTTCAAGTGCAGCTTCAATCCGACCTTCCCGGGGACCGTCAAGGGAGGCGCGCCGGGATGGATTTCGCAGGGCTATTACGGCCTCGATCAAGGGCCGATCGTGATGATGATTGAAAACTATCGCTCCGGATTTCTCTGGCGTTTGCTGCGGGATTCCCCGGAAATCCAGCGCGGCTTGCGGCGGGCTGGTTTCACCGGCGGCTGGCTGGCAGCGCAGTGAAACAGCCGCTGCCTCTGGCCTGACGATGACCGTTTCTACCGGCGCCACGATCCTGAACTGCTTGATCCTCGGCTGGTCGGTCGCCTGGCCGCCCGGGCCGATCAACGCCGAGATGATCCGGCGGGTGCTTTTGCCTCGATCGCAGGGCGGGGGATTCTGGCCGGCCTGGCAGCTCGGGCTCGGTGCCTGCACGGGAGATTTTATGTGGGCATTAGGCGTGGCGGCGGGTGCGGGTGCGCTCCTCGCTTCGCCGCGGCTGCACCTTGCGCTCGGCATCATCAGTTTTCTTCTTTTGCTCTTTCTCGCCTTCAACTTCGCCCGCGGCGCGTGGCACGCTTACCGCGCAGCATACGGAAGTGTGGGAGGGGCCTTTGTGCCCCGATCCGATCGCGGCGCAAAGGCCGCTCCCACGTTGTCCCGTGGTTACCTGCTCGGCCTGATCCTTGCCCTAACGAGTCCATGGAACATCGGGTTTTGGTTTGCGGTCGTCGGCGGGCAGGGCGCGGCCCAGGGGCATTCGACCTTTCTCGGGTCTTTCGTCCTGGCTGCTTCCGTCGTCTCCGGGGCGATTGCCTGGACGATCGTCCTTTGCACCGCCTTGAAACTGGGGGCACGGATCTTTGCCCGGCCATCCTGGCAGATTGGAACCCAGGCCGTGAGCGCGCTGGTCATGCTCGCCTTCGCGGCCCGGCTGGTCTGGCTTTGGAGCTGAGCATCGCGACAATTGTAGCGTGCGCTGTCTCAGCGCAGGAGATGGCCTCTTGCGGGAGGAACCGCTCGATCCGCTGGGACAGCGGACGCTACAGTGATAGATTTCGAGCCCGGTATGACGGCGCGCGAAAAGAAGCTAACGATTAACGAGATTTATTTCTCGGTGCAGGGAGAAAGCACTTGGGCGGGGCTGCCCTGCGTCTTCGTCCGCCTGACCTTCTGCGACCTGCGCTGCACTTATTGCGATACGGAATACGCCTTTTACGAAGGGAAAAAGCAGTCGTTAGGGGAAATAATCGACGCGGTTCTGGCCTACGACTGTCCGCTGGTTGAGATCACGGGCGGCGAGCCGCTTCTGCAGAAGAACGTCGTGCCTCTGATGACTATGCTGGCCGATGCCGGCCGCACCGTCCTGCTCGAAACGAGCGGCGCGCACGACATCTCTGGGGTCGATCCGCGGGTGCACCGCATCATGGATTTAAAAACGCCGGGTAGCGGCGAGGTGGAGCGGAATCTGTATGCCAACATCGAGCACCTCACGCCTAACGACGAAGTGAAATTCGTCATCGGCTCGCGCGAAGATTATGAATGGTCGCGCGCGCAGGTCATTCAGCATCGCCTGGCCGAACGTTGTCGCGCGGTTTTGTTTTCGCCCATCTTCGGCCGGATCGATCCGCGGGAAATTGTCGACTGGGTCCTGGCCGACAAATTACCGGTCCGGTTCCAGCTCCAGATGCACAAGTTCATCTGGACCCCGACTGCGCGCGGAGTGTAGAGGCGGGCGTGCCGCCCGCGGGGAGCGACAACCGCTTCCTCAGCCGTCTCACGAAGCGCATGCGGCTCATGCGGCCGACACGGCCGCCGCTACACTTTGCGCCTCAGGTTCGGCAGGAACGCGGTCAGCAATCCGATGAGCGGGAGGAAGGAGCAAAGATAGAAGGTGTGCTCGATGCTGGTCCGATCGGCCAGCGCGCCGAGGGCGGCGGAACCGATACCGGCCATCCCGAAGGCGAGTCCGAAGAACAATCCGGAAATGAGGCCAACCTTTCCCGGCACCAACTCCTGCGCATAGACCAGGATGGCCGAAAACGCGGAGGCGAGAATGATCCCGATGATGACGGTCAGGACGCCGGTCCAGAGAAGATTCGCGTGCGGCAGGGCGAGAGTAAATGGAGCGACGCCGAGGATCGAAACCCAGATGACGAGCTTGCGCCCATAACGATCGCCGATCGGCCCGCCGAGGATGGTGCCGACGGCGACGGCGAAGAGGAAAAGGAAAAGGTGAAGTTGCGCCCCCGGGATCGAGAGATGGAATTTATGGATCAGGTAAAAGGTATAGTAGTTCGTTAGGCAGGCGAGATAGAAGTATTTGGAAAAGATCAGCACGCCGAGAATCACGAGCGCGATCCAGACCCGGCGCGAAAGCGGCGTTGTAGCCGGGGCCGCTGACCCCGGCCGCGTTCGCACCTCCGCGAGGTGTCGCGCATACCAGCGTCCGACGACGGAAAGGACGCCAATCCCGAGCAGCGCGACGAGCGCGAACCAGAGCACACTGCCCTGGCCATGCGGGACCACGATCAGCGCGGCGAGAAGCGGGCCTAACGAGCTCCCGGCATTCCCGCCGACCTGGAAAATTGATTGCGCAAAGCCGTGCCGCCCGCCCGAGGCAAGGTGGGCGACGCGTGACGATTCGGGGTGGAAAATCGACGAGCCCATCCCGACGAGTGCGGCCGCCCCGACGACCATCGCGTAATGCGTGGCGTGGGAAAGCAGAACGAGCCCGCCGAGAGTGAATCCCATCCCGAAGGCGAGCGAGTACGGCTTGGGCCGCCTGTCGGTATACAACCCAACAAATGGTTGCAGGATCGAGGCCGTCGTCTGGAAGGCGAGCGTGATCAGCCCCACCTGCACGAAGCTGAGACGGAAGCTGGTCTTGAGCAGCGGATAGATCGCCGGGATGAGCGATTGGATCGTGTCGTTGAGCAGGTGGGAAAAACTGATGGCGAAGAGAATCGCGAGCACGGTGGGATTAGCCGAACGCGCTTTTTCCGGGTCGCCGTCGCTCTGAGTGAGATGCGTTTCGGTAGAGACGGAACCCATGGCGACGAGCAGAAATTAAACAGCCGCGCGGGAAACGCGAATTGGCGAGAAGCGCTGTTGTAGTGTGCGCATTGGCCGTGTCCGCTGGGGACGGCGGACGCTACAACGGCGACAAGTCGTTAGGGCCGCTTCTTGAAGGCTTCGTCCCAGTTCGTGCCGCTGGGGGAGTTAATCGAGCTGCCGGCGGGCGTTGCCGCTGTGGCCGCTACCGGAGCGGGCGTCCCGGGATTCGAGTGCGCAATGCCGCTGGCGTCACCCGTGAGCAGCTTTTTCAGGTCGTTCATCACCTTGTGCGGGCCAACGTAATTTCCGCTCACGAAGCTGTCGGAGAGGACTTCGCCTTTCTCGTTCAAGAGAACGAGGCAGGGAATCGCGGGTCCCGCGTACTTGATCAGGCTTCGACTTTGTTTCACTGCGCTGAAGCGCAGTGCCGGCCACGGCATCGACGCCTCGCTCATGTATTTCTCCATTGCGCTCGAGCCCTGGTCTTCACTCATGAAGACGACTTCGAAAACCGGATGGCTCGGCTTCATTTCGTTGTAGAACTTCACCAGGTCGGGGGTGAATTTGTGGCAGGGCCCGCACCAGCCGGCGGAGAAATAAAGAGCGATGTATTTCGCCTTTGGCAGATCCGGCGCGGCGAAGGGGAGGACCGATTTTCCGCGCAACGCGACGAGCTTGCCGTCGAGCTGCGTGGGAATGTCCTGCCCGCGGAGTCCGATGGTGAAGAGGAGGAGACCGAGTAGAGGGAGGGCGATTCGTTGCATGCGCCACCTCTTATCGGGTACCGGGCCCGGCGTCAATCCCCGCGCGGATGACAGAGGGGCGCTCCGGTGCGATTTTCCGCCGCGATGCGCGCCCGACTCACCAAAGATTTCACCTTCGAAGCGGCCCAGACTCTGCCTTCGGCGCCGGAAGGCCACAAATGCCGCAAGATGCACGGGCACAGTTTTAAGGTGGAAGTGAGCGTCGAGGGCGAGGTGAACCGCGAGAGCGGCTGGGTTTACGACCACGCCGAGATCGGGAAGGCGATGAAGCCGCTCATCGCGCAGCTCGACCACTCTTATTTGAACGAGTTCGCCGGCTTGGAAAACCCGACGATCGAGAACATGGCGGCCTGGTTTTGGGCGAAGATTTCTCCCCAATGTCCGGGCCTGTGCGAGATCGTGATCCACGAGACACCGACTGCGCGCTGCGTTTATCGGGGCGGAAGTTAGGCGTCTCGCCTGACTCGGCCGGCAGGCATCTTGCCTGCCGTGTCCCAGAGCCGACCGACTGGAAACCTGTCTGCCTAGTCACGCAGGATGCCTGCGGTTTCCCAGAGCCGACAGGCTGGAAGCCTGTCTGCCGAGTCAGGCAAGATGCCTGACTTCCGCCTTACGGCGCGGCCGCCGCGACGCTGGCGGGCGGCTGGTTTAGCGATGGCTCAATGCGGCGGGGCGCGGAAGGTGCCCGTCTCGATCGCCGCGCGCCGTTGCTCGACCATCCGGCTGGCGATTTCATCTACCATCTGCTCGAGGAGCATGCGGAGATGGCTGCCGCGCCGGTAATCTGCCGGGGCGATGTGCCGCACCCGGTCGGCGTGGGTCGAAAGCTGGTAGCATTTCTTGAATCCGACCCGCTCCGGATCATCCGGGTTATAGACCGCGATGGCATGGCCGTCGTTTTTGCGCATGACAGTGAAACAAGGCACATCGGTCGGCCCGTCGCCGAGGTAGATCATGTTTGGGAAAGGCACCGGCCGGATCTCGGGCGCCATGTGGTCGTTCACATCCTGCGACATATCGATCAGGCCCTTGTTGATCCGGAAAAGGAACTGCGTCTTCTGCGTGTGGCTGATGACTCGCTTCGGAAAGGTGATCCGGCCCTGCTCGTCCTCGGCAAATTCGCAGCCGAAAATCGCCCGCACATACGGCGCCAGCCGGCTCCCTTCGATCAGCACCTTCATCCCGGAGGAGATGATGTAATGCTCGACATTGATCCCGTGGCTGCGCTGTTCCTCGGTCAAGAGGGCGTCGCGGAAATCATCGAACATTTCCGGGAGCCCCTTATAGAAATTGAGTTTCGCGCCTAACGATCGGAGCTCGTCGTTCTTCGGGCGATCCATCCCGAGGGTGTCGAGCAGCACTTTCATGTAGGCCAGCTCGCTGTCGTAACCCTGCTCCCGCACGAACTCCGAGCAGCGCCGCCAGAAGCTCGGCCCGTCGATCCCGAAGGTCGGGAAAACGACTTCGTCCTGCATGTAGCTCGAGCTCAGGGTCTGGTCGTAATCGTAAACGATCGCGATCGTGTTTTGCGGCGTGGACATTGAAAAGGCAGACAGGATGAACAGGAGTTACGCGATTGGGGAGAAGAGAATCGGGAGCTTCTACTTGCTTCCGTTGATCCGGTCGAAAAAATCGGCGAAAAGCTCGCCGTAAATCGTGCCGCGCTCGGGATGATACTGCACCGCAAGGCCGAAGGGACGATCCGTTAGGCGGAACTGCTCGATGATGTCGTCGGTTGCGCACCACGATTCGACCACGCAGCCGTTGGCCAGCCGATCGACCGCCTGGTGGTGCGAGCTGTTCACTTTCTCAAACCGATGCGCGTTGACGGCATCGTGGCGCAGCGGCTGCACCTCGTGATCTTTCTGCTCCGGGAGATTATGCCCGGGAATATCGAGCCGAAGCGTGCCGCCGAGGGCGACATTCAGGACCTGCAGCCCTTTGCAGATGGCGAGGATCGGCACCCCGCGGTCGAGCGCGTTCTGCACCGCTTCAAATTCCCATTTGTCGCGCGGCAGATCGGACTCCTCGAGCAGGGAGGAGTCGGGCACCGGCTGGCGCAGATACTCTTGCGCAATGTCGTAACCGCCGGTCAGGAGGAGCGCGTCCATTTCCGCCAGGTTAACCGGACGGGCCAGGGCGTTGTGGACTTTGATTTCCGGGCGGGCCGCGAGAATCGGGTTGAAAAACTTCTCGTCCTTGGGGCGGATCCAACTGGCCAGGTTCGGCATCGGCGAACTTGCGACTGCTCGCCACCCCTGTAAAGCGGCGCGCGGCGGGAGGGGCGGTTGAGTTTATGATTGACCCTTGCACCGCGATGGAGTTTCTATCGGGGAACCAACCAAAGGAGTTCCATGGCCAAAAAAACCAGCAAGACGACCGCAAAGAAATCCCCCGCCAAGGTCAAAGACCTGGCGGCGCGCAAAGATCCGAAGGGCGGGGCACAAAAGAAGGAAGGTCCCGCGATGGGTGGCAGCACCCGCGGTCGCACGACTCGCACGAACAAGAACCGGCTCTCGTAAGAGACGGCCTTTGATAATCGAAAGGCGCTCAGTGTAGCGGCAGCCGTGCCGGCCGCGGGGATCGACCTCATTACGGGAAAGCATTCCGCCGCGACACTTGCGGCCTAACGTGCGCAGCGCGCACTTCCCGCTATCCTTCCTCTTCATGTCGGTGCTTGTTCAAGCTGAACCCGCTCTCGCGACGAGCGATCTCACCCATCGCTACGGCGAGCGCGTCGCGCTCGATCATCTTTCGCTCTCGGTCGCGCCGCGCGAGATTTTCTGCGTCCTCGGCCCGAACGGCGGCGGCAAGACCACCCTCTTCCGCATTCTTTCCACGCTCGTTAGGCCAACGAGCGGCTCGGCCACCATCCTTGGGCTCGATCTTCTGCGCGACATCGCCGCGTTGCGCAGTCGGATCGGCGTCGTCTTCCAGGCGCCGAGCCTCGACAAGAAACTAAAGGTCCGCGAAAACCTCGCGCACCAAGGGCATCTTTATGGAATGTTCGGGCCTGCCTTGCGCGAGCGGATCGATCATCTCCTGCTCGAGTTCAACTTGCGCGAACGAGCCCAGGACCTGGTTGAGACGCTCTCCGGCGGGTTGCAGCGCCGGGTCGAAATCGCAAAAAGCCTCCTCCATCGCCCCGAGCTTCTCCTCCTCGACGAACCCTCCACCGGACTCGATCCCGGCGCGCGGATCGATCTTTGGCAGACGCTCTACCGCCTGCGCGACCAGCAGAACGTGACCGTCTGCCTAACGACGCACCTGATGGAAGAAGCGGCCCGCTGCGACCGCGTTGCGATCCTCGACCGTGGCCGTCTCGTCGCGCTCGACACGCCCGGGGCGCTCTGCGCCGGGATCGGCGGCGACGTCATCAGCGCGCGGACGAAGGACGCGACCTCGCTCGCGGCGCGAATCGTGACGTCGTTAGGCGTGGAAGTCAGCGTCCTGAACGACGAAGTGCGAATCGAGCACCCGGATGGCGCGGCGTTCATCACGCGCTTGATGGCTGCATTCCCCGGCGAGATCGACGCCGTCACCCTGTCCAAGCCCACCTTGGAAGACGTCTTCATCGCCAAGACCGGCCGGCGTCTGAGTGAAGACGACGCTACCTAAATGTGGATGGGGCCTATGTGCCCCGATCTGTTGGCGCGCCGCGGCTACCGGGGCACAGAGGCCCCTCCCACATTCTCAGCCAGCGCCGCTTGCTTGCGGCCCAGCCAGATGCTCAGCCCGCACCATCCCAGCACCATCGGCACCGCGACGAAGCTGATGCTCGAGAGTCCCAGCCCGAGCGCGTGCAGCCCGCCGTAGGACCACGCGCCGATCTGGTCGCCGGTCCGATAACCCAGCGTGTCGGTCACGCTCTTCACCTTGTACTTATCTTCGCGGCGCAGCACCGTGAACAGAATCTCGCGCGAAGGCCGCATCAGCGCATAGGCCGCCGCGCGCCGTGCGACCTGAAAGACCGCGAGCAAAGTAAGGCTCGGCGCGAGACCCATCGCCGCAAACCCGACCAGGCTCACGACCGGCAGCGCCACGAGGGTAAACCCGACCCCGAACCATTTCAGCAAACGCCCGGTGAGAAAGATCTGCACGACCACCGTGATGCTGTTCACCCAAATCTCGAGATTGGCCAGGAAAACGGTCCGCTCGGCGCTGTTCGTCAGGACGGCGCGCGCGAGTTCGGATTGCTGAAAATACGCCCAGGTCGAAGTGATCGTGTAAAGCAGCATCGACCCGGCCAATCCCATCAGGTAAGGCGAGTGGCCGATGTGGGTGAGTCCCGACCAGATCGAACCGCCGATCGGTTTCTCCGCCTCGCCCGCCGTCTCTCTCTCGACGAACCCGCGCGGGAAAAACTGCACAAGGCAACCCGCGATTGCGAACATGACCGCGGAGATCGCGAGGAGATTCGCCGGTCCGAGATCGCGGACGTAAAGCTTCGTCAGGTAAGCGCCCGCGATCGCCCCGAGCGAGCCGCCGACGGCGATGAAACCGAAGAGCCGCTTCCCCTGCTCGACCGTGAAGAGATCGGTCATGAACGCCCAAAAGATCGCGGTGTTGAAAAGATTAAACACGCTCACCCAGACATAGAGCGCCCGTCCGATCCAGACCTGCTCCGCGGGCGGCGAAGTCTTCATCAGGACGAAAAAGAGCGCGAGATTGAGGATGAAAAATCCGTAGGCGAGCGGGATGAATTTCCGCCGCGGGAGCCGCGCCACGATGGCGGCGAAAGCGGCGTTCGCGAGCAACATCGCGACGAGCGTGGCGGTGAACATCCAGGGCAACGTCTCGATCCGGTTGCCGGCCGCGATCGAGTCGCGGATCGGCCGCATGATGTAGTAGCCGGTGAGGATGAGGAAATGAAACGCGAACCCGAGCCAGAGCGCCTTTACCTCGTTAGGCCGGACGTCAACCGCCTTAAGCAAAAGCCGGGTCACGTTCATGTGTTGTCAGGGATGCACCACGGAGTCCACGAAGATCACGAAGGGATGGGGAACCGCGCAGTGTAGCGGTGGCCATGTCGGCCGCAAAGCGCGCAGCGCTTCCCTTTCCGGGGAGCGCACGCGACCCGCGTGCTGCCTTCGGCGACTCGCCGAAGGCACGAACGTCGATCGACATGGCTTTCATCCTCAGCGCTCGCACGATAAGAAAACCGAGCGGCGAGGCGCCGCTCGGAGCACGCGAACCGCGTGCGCTCCCCGGGCGAGAAGCGGCCGACACGGCCGCCGCTACATTTACTTTTTCTTCCACTTCGCCAGCACCTCGGCTTCCCGCTCTTTCGTTAGGCCGGCGCCCATCTTCGCCTGGCGTTCGGCCGGCTTCGCCTTGAACCACGCCACCGTGTCGCGCGCCGTCACCGCGAGCGGCCGGAAAGTCAGCCCCTTGTCGAGCGCCTTCCTGATGTTGATCGCCCCCATCCCGCCATCCTCGCCCGAGGGCAGTACCCACACCGGCATATCCGACCACGGTGCCACCTTCTCCTTCTCCAGGAAATCCGCCGGCACCCAGGTGAACTTCGCCTCTGAGTCGAGCGCGCTCCTTATCCCCTCCAGCATCCCGCCCACGCCGAGCGGTGTCGCCGGGCCGGTCGCGTTGTAAATCCCCGTCTCGCCCTGCTCGACCATCCGGATCGTCCATTCCGCTAGGTCGCGCGCATCGATGAACTGCACCGGGTCGTTCGGATTGCCCGGCGCCAGAACCTCACCCCCGCGATCGATCCGCACCGGCCAATAAGTGAATCGGTCAGTCTCATCCCCCGGCCCTACGATCAACCCCGGCCGGATGATGAGCGTCTTCCCCTGGAACCATTTCTCTGCCTCCTTTTCCGAGAGCGCCTTGAGCGGTCCGTAGAGGGCAAACTTTGAGGCGACGACCGTGTCGCGCGTTTCCTTCATCGCGTCCTTGCCCTCGTATTTCGCGACCGGCGCCGTCTCATCCAGGCCCGGCTTCGGCACATCGCCGTAAACCGAGATCGTCGAGACGAAGACATACCGGTCCACATTCCCCTTCAACACCTCCGCCGCGTCGTGCACCCACTTCGGGAGCATCGTCGGGTTATCGATCGCCACGTCCCACTTTCGGCCCTTGAGCGCGTCGAGTTGGCCGTTGCGATCGCCGGTGAGCTGCTCCACCTCCGGCGGAAGATCGCCCGGGTGTGTCTTGCCGCGATTGAACACCGTCACCTTATGCCCGCGCGCGAGCGCATACTTCACCTGATACGGTCCGGTGAAGCCCGTCCCGCCCAAGATCAAAATGTGGAGTGGCTTCGGCGCCTTGCCGACATCACCCGGTTCGTAACTGTAACCGGGGGCGCTCGGTTTGGCCGCGGCAGCGTTCGGGCTCGGAGACGGCGAAACCGCGGCGGCGCTCAATGCGAGAGTGAAGCCGAGCAGAGTCACGAAAAAAGAAGGATGGAGCATGATGCAAAGGATGTGGATCGGTTGAGCGCGGGTCAACCTTCCGTTCGGGGTCAGTCCTAACTTTTGACACTTTTCGCTCGCAGCAGATTCGAGACATGCGTCGAGCTGCCCATCTCCAAACGCGCCGCAATCCCTTTCAGGCTCCCCGCGTCTCGGCCCGGAGTTGCCGAGCGATCGCCATCTTGTCCGGATCGCTCTTCCGCCGCGCGCGCACTTCGGCCTCGCCCCATCCGCGCCGGGTCAACGCCGCGTTAACGATTCGTTGCGCCTTCCTCATCCGTCTCGGAACGCTCCGCCGCCCGGTGGCGTTCATCCGGTTTCAGCTCCACCCGATCCAGCAGCCGGGCGAGAAAATTTCCGCGCCGAAACGCCAGCCACTCCAGATGCCGGCCTCCACCGCGAGCGACCCCTCTTTGCGGCGAGCCTCCATTCGGCGGGCAAGCTCCCGCAGGTTGCTCTGGCGCGTACCCTCCAGCCCATGTTCGTTCAGCAACGATCGCAGCGCAGCTACGCCGGTCGTCGCGCCGGCTGGAGATAGGCGGGGTACTGCTCCAGGGATAACTCGCCAGGGAATCCCCCGCGGCGATCAGCCCCGCCCGCGCCGGATTCAAGTGCACGTAATCGCAGACCGCGCGCAAATAATCGGGCGTCTGTGTTGACGAGAAGTTATTTGTAGCGCCCGGCAAAGAGATGTCCGCTCAGGGCATGTCGGCGATTGAAGCGCATCGTGTAGGTGCCCAGGAGCCACTTCATTCCGCTGACCAGGTTGGCCCGCGGGGTTTCGATCACCAGATGAAAATGATTGCGCATTAGGCAGTAGGCGTGCACCTGCCAATCGGTCTTGAGGCAGGCGGCTGCCAAGGTGGCCAGGAATCGGTCGCGGTCGGCCACATCGCGATAAATATCCTCGCGGCGATCGCCCCGGCTGAGGAGATGGTAGATCGCTCCCTCATACTCGAGGCGAAGCTGGCGCGGCATTGGGTGAATGCTAGCTGCCGGCCGCAACGAGTGTCAATAGTGAGGACTGACCCCAGTGCCCACTCGCTATTCTGCCACTTCCTCGAGCTGTTGTCCGAGGACGGTCCCACCATCACGATCAAGTGCGATATGCAGCCAATACCGCTTCTCGCCTTGGACAGTGAATTTCGTGGGATCAGCAAGGTCGGCGGTTCCCGGCGCGTACTTCCCGGTTTGCGCGATCACATCGATCATCAGGTTCCAGGTTCGCGTCTGACCGGCTTCGGCCAGCGCGCGCGCAATTGTCTGCTTATTTTCGTCCGAACCTGCAAGAGCGGGGACCGCGGCTGCTACTGCCGCTGCCAGCCGGGTAACATCGCGTCGGGTCAACGCGGGGCCGTTGTTCGTCGTCTCTCGAACAATTGCTTGTCCCGCGTTTAGGGCGTCGAGCGGGGGTGGGCCCGGTGGGGAAACTACGTTGGTTGGTATATTCTCGGAGCCAGGATCGTTTAAAAGCGCTCCTCGAATGAGTGCAGCGAGAACAGGGCCATTCCTCGTATTAAGGTTGACAGTGCCTGCGCGTCGACTTGCCGTGTTATAAGTAAAGAAATCAAGAATCGCAGCGTCCTGACTTGTCGAAGACGCGAAATCGAGGGTCTTGCTGGCCGTAGTCGATGAGGCTTTATAGGCGTAACCAAACTCGCCGACATTTTCGAAACGCCGGTTGAGGAGAACATAGCCTGCAGGCGCACCGGGCGGATACGGCGCGAACGGCGGGCGCGAAGAATTAAAATTGGGATCGTCGTATGACATGCCTTCTATCCCGTAGGCGTAGTTTGCGCTGTTGCCGTCGTAGTCGATTATAGTAATAGTGTTGCCGTTTGATCCGTTTCCTCCGCTTGGCGGCGGATCAAACAAGTCATCGGTGTCATATTGATCGATCAGTGCCGCTCCGACATTGAACGTGTTACGCACGTGATTAGGATCGGTGGTGCCAGTCGCCTGGTTCATGGCATAGTCGAGGATCTGGAAAAAATCAGGGTTGGCCGGCAACGGGTTAAGTGTGTGGATATATCTCCAATGACCGTAATAGTTGGGATCAGTCAGGCGAGTACCGTCTGCCCAGGTTCCGTTCACCCAGATCAACCCAAACAACTGGCCGATTTGGGAATGCTTGTTCAAGCCGTACGCGTGACCCCGACCGTTACCGTGATGAATCCAGCTATCAGGGATAATTATGCTCAAGTTATTCATGTCGAATCTTGCGGGCACGTTGCCATTAAGCTGGGGCCAATTAGGCGCCGGTCGATTGTTTTCGCGGGAAAAAGTCCCTAGGTATTGAAGCAGGCTCTGGCTGAAGCGAATGGTCCCTCGAAGCTTTATCAATTCCTGCCGGCTCATCACCGCTTGGTCTGTCCGTCCGCTCGTCGCCACCACTGTCGACACCGTAGTGAAAGGTGCGGTTAGAGGCATCGCCGATCCGAGAAAATATCGGGCGTAATTATCTGCTGAGGCTAAAGGAAACAAAGGAGTATCGAAAGAGGCGGAAGTCTGTGCTGTCGTGGCGTGATTTCGCCAGCCCATTAACTTACCGATCGAAGAAGTGCTCAGAAAACCACCCATAGCGCCCGCTGTTGTCGCCGGGGTTACGAGCGGCGGTGTCGCTGGAAGAGTCGTCAGGTCTGCGAACGCGACGGTTCCTTTTCTTGCCAGATTTACGGGCCAGGGAGTCGAGTCAGGCGATGACGATCCGGTGATGATCAGGCTCAATGTTCCGGTGCCAGTACCGAAGGCGTTTGATGCCGTGAGCTGTATGATAAACGTTCCAGGGCTGGTCGGTGAGCCAGAGATGGTTCCGCTGATTGCATTCTGAGATAAGCCGTGGGGTAATGCGCTTGAAGTAAAGCTCGTAGGGCTATGGTTCGTATTGGGCGTAAAGGAGAACGAGGTTCCCGTGCTTCCAGATGCGTTCTGACTACTTGGCGTAAAGCCTGGGGCCTGCCCGGCGACCAGCTGAATTTCGCTCTCTTCTAAAGGATACATCGGACGAAACCGTCGAGTAGGCCGAGTCACGCTGGCATAGGTCGGGAATCCTCCAACGTTCATGTCAATCAACCCGCCTTCGTCGTACACTGCAAAGGCATATCTTCCGATCACGGTGTTTGGCGCAGGGGTAGAGTTCGGTCCCCGAGCAGTTACCAACACCCAATCCGGCGCGGCGAAGCTGGACACAGGTGTTGAATCAATGTTTACCGTTGCGCTCGCCCGCGGGATCAAATAATGGCTGTTCCAACGGGCAAGGCTGATCGACCGCCCATTAGCCGAACCGGCACCGGAGCTGACACTCGATGTGCGCCCGGTCGGATCTCCCGAAAAACTTCGCCGGATCAAATTCGGGATAGGCGTGGGATCGGTGATGCGTGGAGCGCCGTATCGTGATGGTTGAATATTGGCTGTGGTTACCGTGGGGTTATTGATGATTTCCTGCTTAAGATCGCTGACAGTGATGTCGAGTCCGCTACGGGCGAGGAGATCAGCCGCAGTATCGTTGAAGCTCGACTGGGCGAGCTGCCGGTCGGTCGTGGTGCGAGAAAAGTAGACGACGACCAAGACCGTTAGAAGCACGACGAAGGCGAGAACAATAATGAGCGCAGCGCCTTTCAAGGCGCCATCGCGTGAATGAAGGAATGTTTTCATAATGAGGTGGTTTTGAGGGCGACAGACAAAAAACATTCGTACAGGTGCATACACCTGAAATGGTATAGGGGTGGCAAGCTCGCATTTGCGTCAAGCGTCTTCTGCCATTGTCCGACTAATCGTTTGAGATGGGCATGAGGCGAAGGAGTCATAGCGTAGGCGGCGAGAGGTAAAAAAAGCGCTCGTACAGCCGAACACTCGAAACCGCCGGGCGCGGCAAAGTCGTATTCGCATTAAGTGTGTTCTGCCAGTTGTTATGCAGCTGGCCGGGAACCATAGTGGCGGCGTAATCTGCCAATAGTCCTGCCAGCGACGCAATTTGCGCGTTACTAAGAAGCACTTTGCTTTTGGGATCAATTACTGCGATGTCCGCTACGATCGCCGCAATTTGAGAAACATCAGCGCGCCCGTTCCCGTCCAACGGGGGCGCGATCGCAATACCACCGTTGATGCGCAGATAACAATACTCAAAGCGGAAAACTTGGGGACCGACAATCTCGTAGTTACCGTCGGGATCGGCCAGACTGCTGCTGGTGGCAGCCGGCCATTGACTCGTGATCGTTGTCCAAAAAACGACTGGCGTGCTGCTGGCTGAGGCGCCATTCCAGAGCAGGCCTTTTCCCATCCGCTCCATCTTATTATACGACGAGGAACTCGAGCTCGAATTTACGCGATAGGCGACGAGAGAAAGAGGGCTTTGCGAGCCGGAAGTTGCTCCCGGTGGATAGTAACCCGGAACAGCGCTGTGAAACGTTATCAAATCGTTTCCAGTCATAACACCTCCCGCCGAGTTGGGGGCAGTCGTCCCTTTGCCGAAGAAGTCAAGATCACTTCGTTTCATCAACTGCGCGAAATCGATGGCCATTCGATCTAGGAGTTGCCGTGCTTGGGAGTCGGCATCCATTTGTTTATGGCCCCGCGTGGTGATGCTTGCCGCGTTATTGAGAAGCTGGGCGCAAAGCAGAACGAGGATCACGAGGACGCCGACGCTGACTAGCAGTTCGGCCAAGGTGAAGCCGGAAATGCAACAAAATCGAGCGGAGCGTAGTGACAGGCGGATCGCGTGCGCAGTTTTAAGTCGCGCAGCCGGCACGGTCGCCTCTACAGAAATGGTCTCGTGGTCAATCCTCACGTTAGTTTTTGTCGAACGCGGCGAACATTTCTACCGATCCACTCGCATTCGCCGGAGTGGCAGCTGCCGGCCAGGTAAGATTAATATCGGAGTAACTCAAACCGGCCGGACTTGAAGGAAACGTTACACTCGCGCGGTAGCGCGAATTGGCGCCTAACGATGTCGCAAACTGTCCGGCGCCATCGAAATACAATGTCTTCGTGATGCCGAACGTTATCGCGTACTGCGGGGATGTCGGAGATGTTGTCGCCCTCATATCCGCGATCACCGAGGAGATGAGATTGGTAGCAGCAGCTTGAGAAGTCGCGTTGCGGTTTGTCTGCACCGCGATGGGCATCAAACCGAAGAGGGCAATCAAACAGAACGCAGCGATTCCTATGGCGAGAGTGACTTCGACGAGCGAGAACGCAAACGTGAATCGCTTTTTCACCTTCGGTAAATCTTTACGCTGCCGCCGAAGCCAGTGATTTGAACCGCTATTACGTTGCCGGAGTAAATGAGATTCACCCCGGCACCGCCGATCGGAGCCGGGACAGCGGTGCCATGCGTCTGAAGCAGACCCACTTCGACTACCTTCCTCACATCGTATGTGCTATTGATTCTGCATTCGCCAGTTGGGCTGAAGCGCAGCGTCCGCCGGAACCGATATTGCCAGGTTGGCACCGGATTGCCCACCGGATACTGAAACGGAAACTGCGTTAAACCACCGTTTGTAACCTCGTACGGCGCTGTGTTTGGCGGTAGAACGTTCAGTTCTCCGAATCGAGAATAGCGAGCGTCCGTCGCCGGCGTGGGCGATGGGCGCGCGTCAAACGTGTCCCCAGTGCCCGTGCCTAGAGCGAAGAGCGGCAGGTGAACATTATCGATCTTCACCAGCTTAGTAACTGGGGTTAACTTGGTCGCGTCGATGAAGTTCTCAGTACCCGTGGCACTCGAACTCAAGTCTGCTCCGAGGTTCGTCCCATCGATTGAGGCGACGATCGCCATGACGAGCCTGCCAACACATCCGGTGCATCGCGGGTCTGGTGCTTGAACGGGCGACGGCTGTGAGCTGTCCTCCTCATAGAACCCGACCCAGGTGTAAGTGTTGTTAGCTTTCGAGTAGGTGCGCGCCTGTTCGAGCACGCCTTTGATGGTATATGCGGCGCCGGTGACATCGCCAGCCGATTTCAGGCTGGTGAAGGCGGGCGCGAGAAGGAGCGTCATGACCAGCACGATCGCGATCACGACGAGCAGCTCCACCAGCGTAAAAGCGCTTACGCACTCACGCTGCCTCGGCAGCGTCAATGCCCGTCGTGGATGGGCGGGCGGTGCGGGCAGCGCGTGCGGTGTCGGATGCAAGGCCCGGGGTATATCAGAAGAAAGGTGAACGTGGAAAGGCTAAAGTAGAAAGAAATGATTGCCGTGTTGCGGAGCAGTTGACTGGGGAAAATCTGAAATCGGAAAGCTGAAAGAAAAGGGGAGGCGGAAACAAGGAAGAAGTCAGAAGGATGAAGGAAGAAGTGAGGGAAAAACTGCTTGATGAGAGGGCCTCTTACAATTCAATTACATTACGTCATCTCGCAATTTCGGGCTCGCAACGCGCTCTTTTCGATAGATGGTTCTTAGCAATACTCGCGTGAAAACCCGCATGAAAATCTTGTTTGGTGTCCTCGCCGCGCTTGTCGTGGGTCTCGGCGTTTGCGTGCCCAAGGCCAATGCGCAAACAGCCGAAGTCTTTGGAACCGCTACCGACGGGACCGTCTTGCATTGGTACGTTTATACTCCGGCCGGTAACGGCCCGTGGCCTGCCATGATCATCATCCATGGTGGCGGCTTCGATTCGAACTCGCCGACGAGCTCCCCGGACTCGGTGGTCTGCGGGCAAGACTTGGCCGCCGCCGGTTATATTGCCTTTTCGGTCGAGTACCGGCTCGCCCCCCCGGGGTTGCTCCGGGGCCAAACTTCTGACGGCCGTTTCCCGCAGCAAAATGATGACGTGAGACTGGCGGTGCGCACGGCCCGCGCGGACTCGCGCTGCAACGGGCAGGTCGGTGCGATCGGCGGTTCGGGCGGTGGCTATCACGTCGCTTACCTCGCCGCGACCGGGACGCCGGGCGACGATCGAATCGAGGTCGGCGTCAGCCTTTCCGGCGTCTTCGACCTGTCGGACTTCAGTCCCAACCCGACGCTGAATTACTTTACGGCCACCGTGACCAACTACGTCGGCGTTACGACGGCGGACACGGCGGCCCTGCGCGCCGCTTCACCTGCCTGGATCGCGGATAAGACGATCGCGCCGTTATTTCTGGTGAACTCGGCGAGGGATCCGATGCCCTACGTGCAAATCCCTGATATGATCATGCATCTCGACGCTCTCGGCGTGACCAATTACCAGACATTTAGCCAGCCCGGACAGACGCATGCTTTTGCCAATTGGGCGGGAGCGAAGGATCAGGCCCTAACTTTTCTGGCCAACGGTTTCGCAGGCGTGCCGCCGCCGCCGCCTCTCCCCTCCCCAGGCCCCGGAGATTCGACGAAAAAACTGATCAATGTCTCCACGCGGGCTGATGTCGGGACGACCGATAACGTCATGGTGGGCGGGTTCATCATCACGGGCACGACGAACAAACGCGTCGTCCTGCGCGCGCTCGGCCCATCGCTTACTCAGTCCGGCTTGAACGGTGCCCTGAGCGATCCGATTCTGGAACTCTACGATCCCACCGGCGTCCTGATGGAGTCGAATGACAATTTCCTCCCTCTCGCCGGCATCCCAAACCCTCTCCAGCCCCCGGACGCCACCGAATCGCTGCTCACGGCTGTCCTGCCGCCGGGCGCTTACACCACGGTCCTCCACGGGGCCGGAGACCTGACGGGGATTGCCCTTGGTGAAGTCTACGACGTGAACCCGGTCAGCTCGAACGTCGCCAACCTATCGACCCGGGCGGACGTGGCCTCGTCGAGTGACGTGATCATCGGCGGCTTCATCGTCGGCGGGACGGATCCGACGAATGTGATCCTCCGGGCGCTAGGCCCGTCGCTCGCGGCCTACGGAGTGCAGTCGCCCTTGAACGATCCCTATCTCGAATTGCACGACAGCAACGGTGGGCTGCTCGCGGCCAACGACAACTGGCGCTCGACCCAGGAGCAGGAAATTATCAACACCACGATTCCGCCGACGAACGATAGAGAAGCGGCGATCGTCGCCACGCTTAACCCCGGCAATTACACCGCGGTCGTGCGCGACGCGAAATTCGGGACGGGCGTGACGCTTGTGGAAGCGTACGACCTGGAGCCGTAGCAACCCGGCGGCGCGCAAGTTGCGGCCGGTTTCTCTCACCGCCCGGGAAAATCGATCCCGCGCATCTGGCCTCTGACAACCGAAAGCTGAAAGCTACCCCTGAATCGTGAGCGCGGGGTCGCGCGAATCAAACACTGAAACGAAGCGAAGAGGCTGACCACGGATTGCACGGATGACACGGATGTGGGGCAGTCGGGCTCTGGGATTTCCTCATCAGTGCAATCGTGTAATCCGTGGGTGATCCTCTGGTCTTCGAAATTTGGACTACGGATTTTTACGGATGTGGGGAGCATTTGGCGACGGTGATCTTCCCCATCGGTGCAATCTGTAATCCGTGGTGGTTGGAGTCTTTTCGGAGTGCTGAGCGCAGACTGACGAGGACGAGGACGAGGCGGGGACGGCGCCGACGGTGTCCGAGCTGTTGCAGTCGCTCGATCGCATCGGCAAAAAAAACAGGCCGGACCTCTCCCTGACTTTTCTGAGCTTCTCGATTTCCCGCCCAGGATTTCGGATTTCGACATTCGGATTTCCCCCACGGTTGCGCATTCCCCTCGATGCGGGAAATTCAACCGCACGATTCTATGGCAGTTCAATTCAGGGATTACTACAAGACGCTCGGCGTCTCCAAAACGGCCAGCGCCGATGAGATCAAAGGCGCTTTTCGCAAGCTCGCGCGCAAGCACCATCCCGACATGGCGAAGGCAAAGGAGAAGGCGGCGGCCGAAGAACAATTCAAGATAATCAATGAAGCCTACGAGGTCCTGAGCGATCCGGAGAAGCGCGCGAAGTATGATCAACTCGGGGCGGATTGGAACCAGCCGGGCGGATTTCAGCCGCCGCCCGATTGGGGTCGAGGCGGAACGGGCGGCGGCGGTTTTCGCCGTCAGGCGGGCGGCAACGGCGGGGTGGAATTTGAATTCGGCGGAACCGGGTTCAGCGATTTTTTTGAGGCCTTCTTTGGGGGCGGTCGCGGCGAGTCGGCCTTTGGCGGTGGCTTCGGCCGGCGTCCGGCGACAGAGGAGCGTGGACAGGACGTCGAGGCCGACATCATGGTCACGCTCGAAGAGGCGCTCAATGGTTCCACCCGGCAGGTTTCGCTGCGTCGAAGCGATTCCGAGAAGGTGGAAACCTATCAGGTTAAAATCCCGCGTGGGGTGCATGAAGGACAGCGCATTCGGCTCGCGGGGCAGGGGGAACCCGGCACGCGTGGCGGCAAAAAAGGCGATCTTTTTCTCCGGGTGCGCCTGGCGCGTCATCCCGATTTTTCGGTCGAGGGCAACGATCTTGTGCACGAGGCGACGCTGACCCCTGCGCAAGTCGTGCTCGGTACGGAACTGGAAGTGCCGACGCTGGAAGGCTTTCGCAAGCTGAAGATTCCGGCCGGCACCCAGGGCGGACAGCGATTTCGTCTGCGCACCCGTGGGCTCCCGACCGCCACCGGTGGGCGCGGCGATCTTTATGTGGTCACGCAAATCGCGATCCCGAAAAAACTAAGCGATGCCGAGCGCGCGCTCTGGGAGCAATTGGCGGCGCAAAAATAATGTGAACAATGTGGGAGGGGCCTTTGCGCCCCGATTCGTGCGATCAACGCACTCGCCCATCGGGGCACAAAGGCACCTCCCACATTGCCGAAGCTCGACAAGCCGCTCATCCTTCCGTTAAGAAGACCAAATGAAGATCGCCCTGGGCTCCGATCACGCCGGTTTCCGTTATAAAGAGAAAATCAAGCAGCTGCTCTTGTCGTTAGGGCACGAGGTCGAGGATTTCGGGACGACGAGCGAGGAGCCGGTCGATTATCCGAAATTCATCCGCCCGGCGGCGGAGGCGGTCGCGCGCGGCGAATGCGACCGCGGAATCGTCCTTGGCGGGTCCGGCAACGGCGAAGCGATGGCGGCCAACAAGGTGCGCGGAGTCCGCTGCGCGCTTTGCTGGAACGAGGAAAGCGCCCGCCTTTCCCGCCAGCATAACGACGCCAACGTGCTGTCGTTAGGCGAACGGATGATGCCGGAGGAGCTCGCGCTCCAGATCGTGCGCGTCTGGCTGACGACCGATTTCGAAGGCGGCCGCCACAGCGCGCGGATCGCGATGCTCGACCTGTAGCTGGGGACGCGGTGCCCGGCCGGGTGCCGCAAATCTCGCGACCCCGGGGAGAGCGTCCCCCGGCTACAGCGCGAACCAGACGCTGAGCAAAAAAACCGCGCTGACGAAGGCGTTGCTCTGGAAAAAAGCGCGGTTGATCCCGGCCAGGTCGAGCCGGGCCGCGCTTCGGTGTTCGTAAACCAGCGCGCCGGCGACGAGCGCCATTCCGCCGAGATAGATTACGCCTAACGACGCGGCGAAACCGAAGGCGAGAAGGGCGACGAACATCGCGAGATGAAGAAATTGCGCGAACCGGAGCGAGCGTGCGATCCCGAGCCGTAAGACGAGAGAGCGGAGTCCCTCGCGCCGATCGAATTCGAGATCCTGGGTCGCGTAAATCATGTCGAAACCCGCTACCCAGGCGATGACCCCCGCGCCCAGGAGAAGCGGAGCGAAAGCGAGACGCCCGGTGGCCGCGATCCACGCGCCCGCCGGCGCGACGGCCAAGGCGAGCCCGAGAAAAAAATGACTGAGGGCGGTGAACCGCTTCGTTAGGGAGTAAAAGAAAATAATCGCCAGCGCGACCGGAGAGAGAAGGAATGTGGTGCGGTTGATGGCCGCCGCCGCGACAAAGGCGGCCGAGTTCACAATCAACAGAGCCACCGCAGGCGGACGTGAGATCAGCTGATGGCGGAGCGCGGTCCGCGGATTTCGCTGGTCGAGGGTCCAGTCAGCGAGCCGGTTGAAAAGCATCGCTGCCGTCCGGGCGAAGACCATGCAAAGCAGGACAAGGGTGAGCAGCCGAAGTGACGGCCGCCCATGCGTGGCAACGAGCAGCGCCCCGAGCGCAAAAGGCAGGGCGAAGACGGTATGTGAGAACCGAATGAGCTGCAGGAAGCGGCTCAGGCCGCTGGCGCTAGGTGGCTTTGGAAACTCGGAGGCCATGAGATACTTATCCACCGTTTCCTGATTTCCTGGCTTCCAGTTTCATCCTGATCCTCCTCATCGGAGGAGCCTCTCCAACCGCTCGCGGGCGGAAGCGAGAATCGGCATCCCGTGGGCAAAAAGGAGGCGCTCGAAAGGCCAATCGAGCAGCCGCTGGAGCGAGCGCCGCATCTCTTTTTGGTCGGTGCAATATTTCGCTGGCAGGAAGGTGAAGCCATAGGGCTCGAAATTGATCAGGGCGTCGCCGACAACCATTGTCCCGCCGTCGTCCGCGAAATGGAAAGCAGTCTCTCCCGGAGCCGCACCTTCGATTGCGATCGTGGAAATGCCGGGGCCGACGTTCTCTCCGTCGGAAATTTGTCGCGCACAGCCCGCTGCGAATTTCGCAGCTACGACAGGCGCGCAAAAAACGGGTGCCCGTAATCGGCTCGAAAAATTCTCCGCGGCCCGGAGATGATTCGAATTTGTGAGCAGGATCCCCGCGACCGTGTCCTGTCGGGTTAATTCGTCTAAAGCGGAGGGCTCCAGCGGGATGGGGTCGACCAGGAAAAGGCCGGCGCCGGTTTTAACCGCCGTGGCATAAAGGTCGGACTTCACGGCCGGATCGTAGGCCTGCCAGATGGAGAGGAAGGGGGCGAGCGGTTGCAGCTCAGGAGACTGAAACATGCGGATTAAGGAAGAGTAAGCGCTGATGTGGAGAAGGGCGACAACTTGTCGGTCGCGCTCTCCAAGAAGAAAATTTTCCCGCCGATGATGTTTCGAATCGCCGCCGCCGGTGAATGACGGTTCTGATCGCCACGATGCTGGAGAAGATGGCGATTGTAAGGGCCGCCCTCTTTTTCCCCCGACTCTTTCCTCCCCTCGATAGGGCGAGACGCTGTCGAGCCAGCTGGAGTCGGACTCGTTAGGCAGGGCCACTTTCGGGATCGCCCGCGAAAAATCTTGCTCGCGGCGCGAGTGTGCGAGACGAATCCTGCATGACGGAGCTGGACGATTTTAAAAGTTCCGTTGCTTTGCTCGTGTCCAGTTGCGACGCGTTCTTCGATGCCTGGCGCCCCTTTCACGCCTTCTTCGAAAAGTTCTGGGGCGATTGCCCGCTCGAGATGTTTCTCCTTACGAACGCGCTCAAGGTTCACTCGCCGCGGATGCGCGGGATCGCGGTCGGGGAAGATCGAGGCTGGTCGAGCAATCTCCTCTTCGCACTCGAGCAGATCGCGCATCCCTATGTCCTTTATTTTCAGGAAGACTATTTCCTGACCGCGCCCGTCGAGCGCACGCAGTTGGCGCGCGATTTTACAGAAGCGATGGAATTGGGGGCCGACTCGATTTGTTTCCGCGCCCGCTCGAAATTCGACGCCGGTTTTAGGCCGTTGAACGATCGCTTTGGAATCGTTCCGCTCAGTTCTGAAGGCCGGACTCGCTGCCAGGTCACGCTGTGGAAACGGAGCGCGCTCCAGTCGATCCTACGGGAGGGCGAGACGGCGTGGAATTTCGAGGCGCGAGGCAGTGCCCGCACGCAGGAGATGAAAATTCTTTCCTACGCCAGCCGGGAAAACGCGCCGATTCGTTACCTCATGTCGGCCATCTCGCGCGGCTTCTGGATGCCCGGCGCAATCGAGCTCTGCCGCTCTCAAGGGGTGACGATTGATCCCTTTTTCCGCCCCGTTTTTCCCGCGCGTTCCTGGCAACGGCGTTTGCGCCGCGCGCTCGGGCGAGTCCGGCTCCGTCGCGCCTTCGTGGCGCAAAAAGGGAAGCCGATCGAACTGCCATGAGGCGAATAGTCAGGTGGAACGTGAGCGGACGCGCGCGTCAGCTTTCCGGCGGCGACGCGATTCTCGTCTCGATCCCGAAAAGCGGCCGCACCTGGGTGCGCACTTTTCTTTGTGCCTATTTTTGCGAGAAGGCCGGGCAACCTTTTTCGCTCGAACCGGAGCAGTTCCCGGGAGTGCCACGTGTTATCTACACCCACGATCTTTTCGAGCAGCGGACAAAGGCCGATCGCTGGGACAAGGTCCGGGGAAAATATCTAATTCCGGCCCGCGAACGAACTCGCCGGCCCATCATTTTTCTCGCGCGCGATCCGCGCGATGCCTTTGTCTCGCTCCACATTCAGCTCACTCGCCGGACGAAGGAAACGCCGGACGAGCTCAAGCAAAAGAGCGCGACCGAACTGCTGCGCGATCCGGCGTTTGGGATTCGCTCGATGGTCGAGGTCATGAACTGCTGGATCGCGGAATGGTGGGCCCGTCCCGATTTTTTGCTCCTGCGCTACGAAACTCTGCGCGAGGAGCCGGCGCCGGGATTTCGGGCGCTTCTGCAGCTCCTCGGCGAGCGGCCAGTGCAGGAAGCCGCTTTCGCTCGCGCCCTGCAGTTTTCCGATTTCGGTCACATGAAAAAAATGGAGGACGCGGGCGCGTTCGAATCCAAGATCCTGCGCGCGGGTGATACGCGCGATCCGGAGTCCTTTAAGGTGCGCCGCGGCAAAATCGGCGGCTTCGAGGATTGCCTCGCGCCGGACGACCAGGCTTACGCCGCCGCTGCCCTGCAAAAGCTCGATCCCCGCTTCGGTTACACCGGGGCCTGAATCAGACCCACTGTAACATCACTCGCGACACGATTTAGCACTGTGGCTAACGACGATTCCAGTTCCGCTGTCCCTTCCAGCGGCGTTGAGGAATTGAATCGCGCCATTCTCGAGTCCGCTCTCGATTGCATCATTACGATGGATGCGGCCGGGATGGTGCGGGAATGGAACCCGGCGGCCGAGCGGACCTTTGGTTATTCGCGCAAGCAGGCGGTCGGTCGGGAGTTGGCAGAACTGATCATCCCGCCGGAATTGCGCGAGCGTCATCGCAAAGGCCTGGCCCATTATCTCAGCACGGGCGAGGGTCCGGTCATCGATCGCCGCATCGAGATCACCGGCCTGCATGCCGATGGTCGGCGGCTTTTGGTGGAACTGGCGATCACGGCCATCCACCTCGCCGATGCCCCGATGTTTACCGCTTACCTGCGCGATATTACAGAGCGAGTGCGGGCCGAGCGCCGCCGCGACGCGCAATACGCGGTGGCGAGTCAGTTGGCCGCCGGCCGCCGGATCGAGGAGGTAGGGCCGCGCGTGATCGAGACGATTGCCCAAAGTGGCAACTGGATTTACGGCGCGCTCTGGTTGCGCAACTCGAAGGACGACAACCTGCGCTGCCATTCCGTCTGGCACACCACGGCGCCCGGGTTGGAAAAATTCAGGGAAGTTTCGCGCGCGCTGGTCTTCTCCGGAGAAATAAGTTTGCCGGGCCGGGTCTTCGCTTCGGGCAAGCCAACATGGGTCTCGGATGTGAAAAAGGACGCCGCTTTTCCCCGGGCGAAGGCGGCGACTGAAGCCGGGCTGGCCGGCGCCTTTGCCTTCCCGCTCCGAGCCGGCGAGGAGATGAAAGGCGCGCTGGAATTGTTCAGTGCCGAGCCCGGGCAGCCGGATGAAGATTTGCTTCTTCTCGTCGACTCGTTAGGCAGCCAGATCGGGCATTTCATCGCACGCCGCCAAATCGAAGCCGAACTGGAGCGGCAAAAGGAAGTGGCGGAGGCCGCCAACGCCGCCAAGGACCGTTTTCTCGCCACCCTCAGCCACGAACTGCGCACTCCGCTCACCCCGGTGCTGATGTGGGCTGGCGGCATGTTGCACGATCACGATCTTCCCGCGGACCTGCGCGAAGGTTTGCAAATGATCGCGCGCAATATCGAACTCGAGGCGCGCCTGATCGACGACCTGCTCGATCTCACCCGCATCGCGCGCGGCAAGCTACGTCTCCAAGTTCAAAAAACCGACATCCATGAAGTATTGCGTCATGCGGTCGAGATCGTGCGAGAGGGGGGTTGCCCGTTAGACCTCGATCTGGCGCTGGAACTCGGTGCGACTCAGAAGGAGATGTCGGGAGACCCGACTCGGTTGCAGCAGGTCTTTTGGAATCTCCTGCGCAACGCGATTAAATTTACCGGGCCGGGCGGCCGGGTCGTGGTGCGCTCCGAAAACCGTGCGCCGCACGCGATCACGATCGCAGTCAGCGATACCGGTCCAGGGATTGCCCCGGAAAATCTGAGCAAAATTTTCGACGCCTTCGAGCAGCTGAGCCAGCGGAAGGAAGGCCTGGGACTTGGGCTCGCGATTAGCCGGGCGATCGTCGATCTGCATCAGGGGAAGATTCGCGCGGAGAGCGCCGGGCTCGGCCACGGGGCGACTTTCATCGTCGAATTGCCCACGGCGGGCGCCGCCCGGCCTTCCTAGGCCGCCGGAACTTTGCCCGGGCGAAGAGCGGCGCGGTTCGCGCGCCCACTTCTTTTTGACGCCAAACGAATGCCCAAAATATCCAAAAAAACCTGTTGCTATCTCTACTAGAGCGATAGAGTATTGAATCCATACCGATATCTAAAATCAATTCTCGCGGAAACAGTGCGGGTTCTCGGAGTGATCGCCTTCTGGTCGGTGGCTCTGCCCACCACCGTTCTCCTTTTTCCGGTCGCTGCTCTTTGCCACGAGATGGCGATCCTGCTGGCCCGCGCAAAAAGGGGGACGGCGGTCCTTCGTATCTCTCCATCGGGGTCTGAATTGTCTTCGGGTTTCGACCGCCCAAGGGTCGCTTGACCATCTGGGAGATGAACCTTTCGAAACGCAGCGAATACGCCCTCCGTGCCCTGATCGATCTCGGCATTGCCCGCGAGCTGGGCCGGCCCATCCTTCAGGTCAGTGAACTCGCTTCGAAAGAAAAACTGCCGATTAAGTTTCTCGAGCAGATCCTGACTCAGCTGCGCGTCGCCGGTTACGTCGAAACGAAGAGAGGCAAACACGGCGGCTATTCGCTCGCTAAACCCACTTCCCGAATCAAGCTCGGCGCGGTCATTCGACTCCTCGATGGCCCGCTCGCTCCCATCGCCTGTGTCAGCCAGACGGCTTACGAGCGCTGCACCTGCCCGGACGAAGCGCATTGCGGTCTGCGCATGCTGATGCTCGACGTGCGCAACTCGATCGCGCGCATTCTCGACCGCGCTACCCTTGGGCAAATCGTCGAGATCACCCTGCGCAAGATGCGGCGCGACAAAGTGAGGGTTCCGTTCGCCCGCCAGTCTTTTGGTCTCCAAGATCTCCTGCCTCTGGTCGCGCCCAAGACGCCCCCTCGCGCCTAACGATCATGGGAAGCAGCTGCCGGCTTATGTCCTGCAAAAGAACTTCGTCCTTCGGCCTGCGCTGCGCTATCGGCGTCGCACTACTCTTCCCTTTTTCCCTCCGGACAAAGGCGGGGAATGAAACCGTTCCCAAATCTCCTGACCCGGCGATCGAGACGAAGTCTGCTGACGTCAGTCTATTCAACTTCTGGGATGGTCGACTGACCTTCGACATTGAGGAACGGATCCGGGCGGAAAGCCGGGAGACTAACCGTGACTTCGATTCGTCGGCGCACGACGACAACGACGACTCCTGGCTGCTCAATCGCTTCCTGCTCGGCCTAGCCTTCAAGCCCGTCACTTGGCTAAAGCTCTACGTTCAGACGCAGGATCGCGCGAAGCGTTCTCCGATCGCGCGAATTCGTTAGGGAAATGCCCGACTTTGAATGATGTAAACGTTCCCTTCGGGAGGCGCGGCCCAGATCCACGCCCACGCCGAAAGCTGCTCACTCCCGCGCTTCGCAGAGCGAAGCGTCTACAAGGCGTGGCCCAGGCGAAGCGATTGCCACAAGAAGCTTCCGGAGTTGTGTCCGTCAAGTTCAGCAAATTGATCATGGATTCGTTGAGGATTTTTGGCAGTTGCTCTAGATTAGCGAAGCGGGCGCGCGACCAGGATTCCGCTATCGCTCCCGTAACGCGCGAGGTAGCTCGAGAGCCGCGAGTCGACCACGACCTTCCCGTAGTTTCTCGGCGAAGAGGCATGCATGAAATGGAGGACGCCGTCGTTAGTCCGGTAGGCGAGCCCGACGTGCGACGTCGAGTACAGCCCCGGCCGATCGCGCGAAACGATTCCGATGATGTCGCCGCTCTTCAGCTTCGATTCGATCCGAGCGACGCGGTTTTTAGGAATCTGGTAAAGCGGCCACTCGGTCACCCGCGCCTCCATTTGCCCAAGCGGTCCGAGGAGAGCGGGATTCGCTTTCAGGTAGCGATAATGTCGCCAGCCGAAAGTCATTTCGTGCGCCGCGTGATTTACGCGGACACCGCCGAGTTGCCGGGTGAGATCGCTGACCAGCCCGCGCCGGTCGTTATCGGCCAGCCAATCCTCCAGGTAATGCAGGCGCGACAGATACTCACCCGTGCATTTGCCCCCGCGATAACGATCGAGCTCGATGTAGTGGAGAAACCGCTCCGGTGTCCACCACACCTCGGGGTCGTTCAGCATGCGGGCGAAGCCGAGAGAAATCTCGAAGAATGTCCAGCAATCCATCCCGTAAAAATTGGCGGATGGCGCCTCGATCCGGTCGTCAATTTCGAGAGTGAAAGATCTGTAGCGTGTCCCGACGAGGGCGCGGCCGACGGCGGCTGTCCGTTCGCCGATCCGGAGCGATTTCCAGTCGTTGCTTCGCGCTTCCTGCACGAGGTGATCGAACTCACCGCGGCCCTTTAAAACGGTGCCCGAAGGGAGTGTTGCGCTTTTCGTTAGGCCGACGCCGGCTCCAAGAAAAAGAAAAAAAAGTGCCAGATAAAATCCAAGCGCGCGCATGCTCCCTGACGTTTCGAGCAAAAGCGGGGCCGCGCAAGGCGGAAGGCTATTTTCCCGGGGCCGGGACGAGCAAAACCGGCCGGTCGCCCGCCTTCAAAACGCCTTCGGTCACACTGCCGACAAGGAGATTGTAAACCGAGCCGTGGCCATGCGATCCCATGACGATGAAGTCGGCCGCAATCTCCCGCGCGGTCTTGAGGATTTCCTCCACGACCGTTCCTTCGCGTTCGTGCGCGACCGTGCTGAGCCCGCTTCCAGAAAGCTCGAGTTGGAGGGCATCGAGCCGGCTCTTTCCTTTGTCGTTAGGCAGTTCCGGTGAGAGATAACCCGGACTTCCGACGGGCAGGCCGCCGGCCATTCCCATCTCCGGCATGCCGATTCCGGGGTAACCGACAGTGGCGGCCGGAAAGACCGGGACGGCCGCGATCCCGCGCACATGGACGAGATGCAGTTCCGCTCCGAACGCGGCTGCCAGTGCGCGCGCCTGCGTGAGCACGCCCTCCATCGCAGAGGAAAAATCGACCGGCACGAGGATTCGTTTCATGGCAGCGGCACCTGCGAAAGAGAATGAGGGAAGCGCGACCAAGGGTCAAGCTGTTGGAAAAGAATCGCGCGCCCTTTATGCTCGTTCGTGCAGGATCTCTTCACTGACGCGGAGCCCGAAAATCAGGCCGACCCGTCCGCGCCGCTCGCCAGCCGGATGCGGCCGCGGTCGCTCGAGGAATTCGTTGGGCAGGAACACATCCTCGCGCCCGGTAAACTGCTCCGGCGCGCCATCGAGGCGGACCGGTTGCCCTCGGTCATCTTCTCGGGACCGCCGGGCACCGGAAAAACGACGCTCGCCCAGATCATCGCGGCCATGACGGAATCGAAATTCGAGCGGCTCAGCGGAGTAGAGAGCAACGTGGCCGAGATGCGCAAAGTCGTCGCCGCCGCGACCAATCGCCGGCGCACTTCCGGGAAAAAGACCATCCTTTTCGTGGATGAGATTCATCATTTCAACAAGGCGCAGCAGGACATTCTGCTCCCGGATGTAGAGAGCGGAAACCTGCGCCTCATCGGAGCCACGACTTACAACCCGTTCTTCTACGTCAACAGCGCGCTGGTCTCCCGCTCGCAGGTCTTCCAGCTCGAGTCGTTAGGCGTGGAAGAGCTCGAGCGGCTGATCGAGCGCGCCCTGCAGGATGACGAGAGAGGACTTGGCAAGCATCGCGTTAAAATGGATGCCGACGCGAAACGCCACCTCGCCAAACTGAGCGACGGCGACGCGCGCAAATGTTTAAATGCGCTTGAAATCGGCGTCCTGACCACTCCGCCCAAGGTAGCGCAAGCTTCCAGCTTGCAGTCAGGTCGAACTGGCAAGCTGGAAGCTCGCCCTACCATTCACTTCACGCTCCAAGTCGCGGAAGAGAGCATCCAGACAAAAGCGGTAGTTTACGATCGCGCGGGGGACGCGCACTACGACACGATCAGCGCCTTCATCAAAAGCATGCGCGCTTCCGACGAGAGGGGCGCGATCTACTGGTTGGCCAAGATGCTGCATGCCGGGGAAGACTTTCGTTTCATCGCGCGGCGGATCGTGATTTTCGCAAGTGAAGACGTCGGACTGGCCGATGCGGAAGCCCTGCCGCTGGCGATCGCGACTCAACAGGCGGTGGAGTTTGTCGGGATGCCGGAAGCGCGCATTCCGCTGGCCCACGCCGTCTGCTATATGTGCCGCGCGAAAAAGAATCGCGAAGCCTACGACGCGTTAGGCGCGGCGACAGAAGAGATCGAGGCGGAGAAAACGAAGCGGGTAGCGGAAAAGCTCAAGAACAAGCATTTTCCCGGTCAATCCGGAACGTTAGGCGAAGCCTAGGCCGCTTTTTTACGCGGCCTGTCTTTGACGGGGAAAGGGATGACCGCCTTTGGTTCGTCGGCCACCTTGAGGACGGGCGCTGCCTCGTAGGTCAGTTTGCCCTCGATCACTTCGGACAGGGCAACGTCAGCCAGGCCGGTGCCGGGCGCGCAGGCGACCAAAGGACGATGCCCGAGGGCGAGTTGGCGGACACGCCGCGAGATGACATTCACGAGCATCATTTGATTGGGAATGACTTTCGAGGCGGCGACAAGGAGTTGAGTTTTCATAGATAACGAACCAACGGAATTCGCGGCTAACGACGAACGCTCTTCCCCAAGCAGGCCGAGGGAACTTGGAGATGATGTCCCCCAAGGAATCGTAGCAGAGATACTGGCTTAAGGTCGTCGGCTTTCGCCGAAACACAACCGTTAACTCCGTCGCGCTCCTAGAGGGGCCAGAGCATGGTCACGAGCAGATCGACCGCGAGCAGCCAGACGAGGATGACCTGCCAGAGCCGCAGGTTGCGCGCCGCCCAATGATCCGCCGCCACCTCCGGATCCCCATCGAAAAGCCGTTTCCGGATTTTGAAAATGTAAACGCCGCTCAGCAGAACAAGCGAGACAAATGGAGAAGACAATCCTTAAGGCGAAGACGGAATCCGCGTGCTCCCGGACAATCGCGAAGACCATTCCAGTCATCCGGTTGACATCGTTCTTCGATTGCGTGCGCGCAACCAGACGACCGAGGTGGCGGGAAGGGCCGCCTTTCGCGAAAGTCTCCGATGCCATCGCCCGTCGCCACCCAGGAAGCGCTTTTCAAGCGGCTGCACCCGCGGCTCGCGGACTGGTTCCGCGCCACATACGGCAGTTTCACCGACGCGCAGCTGCGTTGCGTGCCCTCGATCCTCGAACGGAAATCGATCCTGCTTATTTCGCCGACCGGAAGCGGCAAGACCCTTGCCGGTTTTCTCGGCGTCTTCGATGATTTTCTGCGGCGACTCGAAGGCGGAAAATTATCGTTAGGCGTGCATTGCCTTTACATCTCTCCGCTGCGCGCGCTGACCTACGACATCGGGAAAAATCTGCGCGAACCGATCTCCGGGATGGGACTGGAGAAAGAGTTGCTGATTCACGTCCGGACGGGCGACACGAGCGCAAACGAGCGAGCGAAATTTCGGCGCAAGCCGGCGCACTTCCTCGTCACGACGCCGGAAAGCCTGGCCGTTATGCTGGCTCAGGAAAGCTACGCCGCGCATCTCTCGACTTGTCGGTTCGTGATTGTGGACGAACTGCATTCCTTCGCGGGCAACAAGCGTGGGGTGGATTTGAGCTTGTCGCTCGAACGGCTCGAAGAGTTGGTTGTAGCCGGGAACGCTGTCCCCGGACGGAAGAAAACCTCGGCGGCGAAAGCGGCCGGGGACAGCGTCCCCGGCTACAACAGCCTCATCTGCCGCGTCGGGTTATCCGCGACCGCGGCGCCGCTCGATTTACTCGCGCGATTTCTCGCGGGCGGCGACCGGCCCTGCCAGATCGCCCAGGCGAAGATGGAGAAGAAATCGATCGTCGAGGTGTTTTCGCCGATTCGCCGCAAGCCATATCCGCCCGCCGGCTACACCGGCATCCGGCTATACGCCGAACTGGCCGAGCTGATCCGGTCGCGCCGCTCGGTCATCGTCTTTACGAATGTGCGTTCGGCCGCAGAGCAACTTGGGTTGCGCCTGAAGGAACTCCTGCCCGATATCGCCGATCAGATCGAGACGCATCATGCCTCCCTCGACCGCAGTGTGCGAATGGAAGTGGAGGACCGGCTCAAGAACGGAGAGTTGCGCGCTGTTGTTTGCTCGACCAGTCTCGAGCTCGGAATCGACATCGGCGCGGTCGACCTTGTCGTCATGGTCGCGACGCCGAAGGGCGTCTCGCGCGCCATTCAGCGGATCGGGCGCTCCGGTCATTCTCTCAACAAGAGCAGCCACGGCGTGCTGGTTGCGACCAACATCAACGACCTCGTGGAAGCGACTGCCACGGCACAACTCGTCAGGGAAGCGGTCCTCGATCCGATTCAGGTCCTGGAAAAGCCTAACGACGTTCTTGCGCAGCACATCGTCGGGATGGCCGCGCTCGCCCCGATCGCGGTTGAGGAGGCGTTCGCCATCGTGAGGCGGGCTTATCCTTTTCGCGACCTGGAGCGAGACGAGTTCGAGCACGTTCTCGAATATCTGACCGGCGGCGGCGAGTCGCTGCAGCGGCAGTACACCGGGCTCTTCGGCAAAATCGCGATCGCGGACGCAGTTATATCGCTCGCGCATCCGCGGGTCACGCGCGAATTCCTGGTCAATATCGGAACGATCGTCTCGGAGGGATTTGTCAGCGTGCTTCTCGGCCGGAGGAGGCTCGGCTCGGTCGAAGAGGGATTCATCAAACAGCTGCAGCTCGGCGACCTTTTCGTCCTTGGAGGCCGCGTCGTTAGGCTGATCGATAGCGGAGTAGAGGAAGTCTATGTCGAGCGGGCCGATGGGCATCTTCCCACCATCCCGCGCTGGAACGCGGCCAAGATGCCGCTCACCTCCGGATTAGCCAAAGCGGTCCGCAATTTGCGTGGGGAGCTCGATCGACTTCTCCGCGCCGGCCCGGACGCCGCGGCGGTCGACTGGCTAGTCGAGAGCTTCCAAATCTCGATTGCCAACGCGCAGCCGATCGTTGAATTCTTCCGGGCCCAGCTCGCCATCTCAGAGGTGCCGGTGGTGGGCAAGTTCCTGATCGAGCTCTATCGCGAAGGCGATTTTTCCCATTACTTTTTCCACGCTCTTATCGGGCGGAGCGCGAACGACGCGCTCTCGCGCATCGTCGCCTGGCGGGTCCGGGACCGAATCGGCGGCAACGCGCTCGTCACGATCGACGACTACGGATTTCTCCTCACTTTGCGCCGCTTTCAGGAGCTGTCGCTGGCGCAATGGAAAGGCTGTTTTCGGCGCGCTGAAGCGGAAGAGGATTTGCACGCGGCACTGCGAGGTTCCGAGCTGGTGAAGTGGCAGTTCCGCGGCGTGGCGCAGACAGGTTTAATGGTTCCACGCAATCTGCCGGGCCGGAAGCGAAAGCCGCGCCAGCTTAGTTGGAGTTCGGAAGTCCTTTTCCGCGTGCTGGAGAAACACGAACCGGATCACCCGCTGCTCGAGGAAGCTTATCGACAGGCGACCCATACCTTTCTCGACGCCGAGACCGCCTATCGATTTCTCGACGACGTGCGGGAATACGAATGGAACTTGCGCGAGCTGCCGGTGGTCTCGCCCTTTTCCTTCCCGATTTACGCGAGCAAGATTAAGGAAAGCATGATGCTGGAGGACCCGGCGGCGGCGCTGGAGCGGATCTATTTCGAGATGTACGCGCGGGTCGAGCAACTGACAGGAAATCCTTCTCCTGCTCTTGCTCCTAATCCTGCTCCAATGAAGGAGAGAGAAGGCGGGAAAGATTAGGAGCAGGAGCAAGAGCAGGAGAAGCGGCAGCGGGGCGGCAGACTACGGCGGATTGGTTTGAGCTTTTGCAGGCCATTGCGCTTGCTGCGCGCGAACTAATGATATGGCTCAATGCGAAGTTTGCGGAAACGATTATGAGAAAGCGTTTGAAGTGATCATGGAAGGCAAGAAGCATGTTTTCGACAGCTTCGAATGCGCCATCCATGCCCTCGCGCCCAAGTGCACTCATTGCGGCTGCCGCGTCATCGGCCACGATGTGCAGGAAGGCGATCGCATTTACTGCTGCGCCCATTGCGCGCGAGCGGATGGCGGTACCGAATTGAAAGATCACGTGCCAGGTTGATCCTGGCAGCGCGCCGCTCAGCTGCCGCTATTTTTTCCGACGCCGACCTTTACCATCACGGGCTGTATCGAGATCGAAGCTCACTTTCGCGTTCACGCGATAATGCATCACCTTGCCGTTCTCGACCGAGGCTTCGAAGTTCTTGATGTAGATCGAACGCACGCCCCGGAGCGTTTTGGACGCTTCCTTGACCGCACTTTGAGCCGCGTCTTCCCAGCTTTCGTCCGACTGCGCGAGTAGCTCGATGACTTTTAATACTTTGGCCATGGTGATTTTCTCCTTGGTTGATGTGTCCCTTAGGTTCGGTCGTCGGGTGCCGATCGAGTGCAACCGGTTCAACAAAACTCGTGCACCCCTTTCGTGCTCGTGCTGGTGCTCGTGAATCGAGGACGAGTAGGAGTGAGAGCAGGAGCGGGGAATTGAAATGATCGGTGAAGTGGATACCTTGGGGTCTCCCAAAAAACGGGGGCGTACTGGTTTCGACTGATTGTTTGAAGCGCAGGCGGCATGTCGAGGATGGTTCGTTGGCCTCGTTAAAATCCGGACCAAAAAAAATAAATGCAGATCACCAAGATCTCGCTCTC
>JBPCLI010000033.1:0-24258 GCA_051003415.1 Chthoniobacterales bacterium
CCCGCTTCCGTCGCCTCGCCCGGGACTACGAAAGGTTGCCTTCCTCCCTGGCCGGACTGCACTGGCTCGCATTTCTTACCCTGATGCTCACTTCTATCTTCCATCAAAGTGCATGACACGCTCTAGCGGCGCCTAGCCGGCTACTGTTTGATGATCTCGCGAACGAAGACATTGAGCTGGCCGTCGGATTGGCGGCGCACTTCGGTGATCTCGTAGGGGCGGTCGTCGTCGCGGCTCAAGGTGGAACCGGGATCGGGCAGGGGGGCGCCGGCCGGGTAATCGACGATCACCCGCAGGTTGCGCGTAGGCCCGCCGGACGGGCCGGTGGTCGGACGCAGAACCGCTCGATTCGCGTCGGCGAAATTGACAACGAATTGACCTTTCAAATAGGCGCGCTCGCCGCGCAGGCCGTTACTGGCCGCGTCGCGGAGCCCGGCGTTGTCGAGTGTCCGCCCGGCAGGCACTTCACCGGGAGCGAAGGTTTTCCAAGTCGCGCCCGTGGTAGAAGTAAGCGCGACTGCCGGCGAAGAAGCAGTCACTGGCAAGGCGCGCATGACCATCGGCGTCGGTGAGGTGGAGGCCGTCGCGACGGTCGGGGATCCGTTGGCGGCAAGGTCGGCAGCGGTTACGGGCTGAGCGCGGAGCGCCTTGAGCGGCGTGGCGGCGGCATGCGCGATCGCGACCTTCTCGCCAGCTCTGGCGGGCGGGCCCTTGCGGCCGGGAATCGATGGGACAGGGCCCGGCTCATCCTCCAGCGGCACGGCCGGTTCTACCCTAACGAGTGCATCTTCGGGCGGCGGAGCAGCTTTGGCTGGAGGCAACCCAACGATCGGCAAGGCGCTGGTCGCAGGGGCGAGGCGCGATCGATAATTGTCGTAGCGGTTCTCCACGGTGCGCCGGTTATCGGCTTTGAAGATCGGCCAGCCGGCCACGAGGTTGAGATCGGGGGGGGGCTCGAGACTGAAAGTGCCGGTGCCTCTTGTGACCGCATAACTCCCATAGAGCAGCGGCACGACGGTGAGCTGGAGGCGGCCATCAGGCAACCGCTCGACGTGGACGACGGCCGAAAGGTCGTGGCTCCGCTCGAGGTTCACATCCATTCCCATGACGAGGCGTTCCTGGAGGAGCTTGGCGTCATGTTCGTTCGCCGTGGTGAAGACGTGCTCCATGAGCAGTTCCGGCTGATCAACCGCACGGGCCAGCGCGACCGCCCCCGAGGTGAAGACGTCGTCCGGAGTGAGCTCACGCGCGCCCATGACGTTGAAGCGGCCGACGACATAAGTCACCAGGCCATGAACCTGCTCGAAATTACGGATGAAATTCCTTGTCAGGACCGCGTCCCTGCGGGCCAGCTCGGCCGGGCCCAGCGACTGGTAACGCTGGTAAAGCTTCTTGGGATTGAGGAACTCGCCGGGGGGGGCGGCGGTGAGGGCGAAGCGTTTCGGCGGCTCGATCTTGTGCAGTTTCTGAAGGAGACGATAACTCTCCGGGCGTTCCGGCTGGCCGATGACGTAAAAGCTGCCGAGCCATGCGGCCATGGCGACGCCGACTAGGAGAAGGATCGTGATTGTCCAGGCGAAGAAGTTGGTCCGCTTGCGCTCGAACCCGCGGCGATCGTCAAATCGAAAAAGGTCCGGTTCCATGCCAGGGACGGCGCTTGGCGTCCGCGAAAGTGAGTCGTTAGGCTGGACGGACCGGTTCGAACGAGGTGCCGCAGCCGCAGGTCCGGGCGGCATTGGGATTCACAATGCGAAAACCGGTGCCGGTGAGCCCGTCCTCGAAATCGAGGGTGGCGTCGCGCAGGAAATCGGCGCTTTCGGGATCGATGAGAAACTGCATTTCATCGCGCTCCACGATCGCATCGCCCTCGTGGCGGCGGTCGAGCGACATCTCGTATTGGAGGCCGGAGCAGCCGCCTTTCGCCACCTGCACGCGGAGGCCTTTGCCGGCGGGCTCGAGCTGCTCAGCGAGGAGTGAGCGCAGGTGGTTCACGGCGCTGTCGGTCACGTTTATCATGCTCTTAAACGCTATCGTGTGCTGGGAGCAAGTCAACCGGCCGGAGCGCGCTCATCGTTAGGCGAGAGCGCGCAGGCCACGCTCATAGTTATTGAGCGTTATCTGCGCCTGCTCCAGGAAGCAGCGGCATGTTTCCCTCGAGTGTCTTTGGCTCGCGCCGTTTTAGCCCGGGACGCCGCCCCCGGTCGCGCGCCGGGAGGAAGGTTACGGAAGCAAGCCGCTTCGCACGCACGAACAGTCTTCGCTCTCTTCCCCGCCTTGGAAACGCTCGGCCGGGGACGGCGTCCCCGGCTACAACGCTGGCCGCGACGGCAAGACTGCACCCACGCTAAACAGAGACCTTCGCTCGGGGAAACGAGAGAGGAAACTAGGCGCGCGGGACCTGTCGGGTGTGGGCCGCTTTTGGGTAGCGCGAGCTTCAAGCTGGCGCTTTTCGGCCAGGCAAGCTGGAAGCTTGCGCTACCTTTTTCACTTTCCGCCTAACGAATCGGTCCTTTCGGGAAGAGCAGCTTGTGTCGGGGGCGACGGTGAGGGCGGGCAGCAGTTTCTTGATCAGGCGGGTCTGGGTGGCGAAGCAAAACCTGCGCCGTTTTCCACGGTGCGCGTTTTTTGTCCGCTCGTTTGCTCGAGCGCTTCGCGCGCGCCCGTGTGCCTGGAAAGTTCCTCGGAGGTCTCCGGGATCACCTTTTATTCGCGCCACGATTCCCGCGCGCGCAAGACAGCTGTAGCTTCGCGCAGGGGACAGCGCACGCTACTGGCGGTCACTTGATTCCGTCTTCACCCAGCTGCGCAAGACTTCAGCCACACTCCAGGCTTGGGCGACGCAGCCGCGCGGGGTGTGAGGCGCCTCGGCGTCAAACACTTCGCTGATCGTGCCGAGCCCAGACTCATTCAAGTGCTCGGGGAAAGCGTGGAGAAAACTGCGTGCCTTCTCCCATTCATTAGGATGAAGTTTCAACCAGGCGTCGATGAAGGGGCCGATCAGCCAGGCCCAGACAGTGCCCTGGTGATAGGCTGCATCGCGCGTCTTAAGATCGCCGTGATAGTTCTTCTTGTACTCGGGATTATGCGGCGAAAGGGAGCGAAGTCCGACGGGTGTGAGTAACTCTCTTTCGACGACGGCGAGGACCGAGGCCCAGCGTTCTTTTTGCAGGACGGGATGATCGAGCGAGATGGCGAAGATTTGATTGGGTCGAACGGAGTCGTCGAGAGGCGTGGTCGGTCCGTCGATCACGTCGTAGAGATAACCACCGTCCGCATTCCAGAAGCGCTGGTTGAAGGAACGCTGCGCCCGACGAGCGTGCTCAGCATAACGGTCCGCCGCTTCCTTCTTCCCGCTCGTCCGTAACCATCCGGTAAACAATTCCAGCGCGTTGAACCACAGCGCATTGATCTCGACCGCTTTTCCGCGACGCGGAGTCACGACCCAATCGCCCATCTTAGCGTCCATCCAAGTGAGTTGATAACCTTCCTTTCCCTGGCAGAGGAGGCCGTCCTCGGGATCGACGTGGATGTTGAAATCCGTGCCGGCAAGGTGCTGATCGATGATATTGCCTAACGTCGGAAGGAGAATCTCGAGCGTGGTATGATCATTCGTCGCCTGAAGGTATCTCCCAAGCGCGTGAAAGAACCAAAGGGTCGCATCGGCGGTGTGATAAAGACCGGCGCTTTCCCCGTCGGGAAACATATTGGGGATGAGACCGTCCCGGACGTAATGCGCGAAGGTGCGCAGGATGTAACCGGCCTCGAGGGTGCGACCGGTTGTGATCGTTAGGCCTTCGAGGCTGATCATCGTGTCGCGACCCCAGTCGGTAAACCAGTGGTAACCCGCAATGACGGTGCGCACTTCGTCGCCGGAAGCGTGCGCCCGCGCTTCTTCCTCCGCGCGCCCGGCTGGCGTGATGACGAACTGGTCGGCCGCCAGGATCAACTCGGCGGCGACCCCATCGGTCGCGGAAACGTGCCCTAGTTCGAGGAGGCGTTCGCGACGGATGCGTTCAGCCTTTTGGGCTTCCTCCGAGTTCAGGGCGTCGAGGATGTTCCACTCCTCGGTCGAACCGACGAGCGTGGCCATCTCGCTTTTCCCGAGGTCCACCCGGAAGACCCCCGGGCTCCAGAGTTCGCCTTCGTAATCGTAGCCGCGATCCAGTTCCGAGCGGTAAACGATCTCGTGGATCTTGCGCGGCTCGACGAGAAAATCGCAGACGCAGTCGGAGAGTCGGAGACGCATCGCCGGAAACTTCCCCTCCGGATCAACGACCTCGTAGCGGCCGTCCAAGGCCCGAATCTCGTAAAGCGCCGCCGGCAGGCGATCGACGCGGTCTTCGTAGTGCCGGAAATTAAAGGCCGGCCGCACTTCGAGGCGGGGACGCTTTCTCGAGCCGCTTATGCGGTAGCTGACATGCACCGTGTTCTGCCGGTGCGGCATCATGATCCGTTTTTCGATTGTTAGGCCGCGGACTTCGTAGAGCCAGACTGGAAGCCCCTTTTCCAGTCGGAACTCTTTAAAATAGTCGGCCCCATGAGGATCCAGTTGGCCACCGACGCGTTCCTCTGCGCCTAACGAAACGAGATCGTCGTCGAAGCGGAGGACCTCCGAAAGATGGCTCCACATAACGGTGCGGCCGAAAGGAGCGGAGAGGGCGGCCACGAGGAGGCCATGGTAACGCCGGGTAACGGTGCCAGAGATAGTGCCGGAAGCGAAACCCCCAAGGCCGTTGGTCACCAGCCACTCGCGGGTCAGGAGACTCTCCAACTCCGTCTGCGCGGGAAGCCATGGCATGATGCGCGACGCGGGCATTTCGCTGAGGAGATCGAGGCGTATGGGAGATTCAGGCGTTCCGAACCGGACGGAGGACCAACGCAGCTTCCGCCGGAAGCGCCCAGCCTTTTTTTGTTTCGGGCGCGACGGCGCCGGGACCGCCGTATTCGAGCGCCTCGCTTGACCAGAGCGTTTTCCAACGTCCGCCCGCCGGCGGGGCGAGGAGAGGCTCGGGCACGACTTCGAGCTGTTGGGCCTGACCGAGATTAATCACAAGGAGGCGGTCGTCGCCCAACGAATGAAAATAGCGCAAGACGAAAGAGTGCGTTCCTAAAACCGCGCCGTCAACGTTCCCGCGCTCCTGACATGAAAAATTTACATCCTTCCGTCGGAGGCGGATGAGATCGCGGATGAGAGCGCTGATCTCCGGATTCTGAACGCGATCGAGCTTGCTCCGGGCGAAAGTGCTCGGGTTGGCTGGGTCGGCGAGTCGGGCCTGGACTTTTGGAGGAGCCAGCTCCGGGAATTGTTTGAGGAACTTGAGGCGCCCCATTCGAATCAGCTCCCGCAACTCTCCCGCAAAGTCGGCGAAGTAAAGGAACGGCGTGCTGGCGCCGAATTCCTGGCCTTGGAAAAGCATTGGCGTCCAGGGCGCGAGAAGGAGGAGAGCGAGCATGGCGCGATGGCGTCCGGGGGAGGTCGTTAGGCGAACGCGCTCACCGGTGCCGGAGTTGGCGAGCTGGTCATGATTTTCGATAAAGGCGATAAACGCTTCCGGAGGGAGGCCACGGGCCGAAGTGCCGCGGGGTTGCTTCTGCCAGGAGTAGCGCTGCCCCTGGTAAAGGTAACCGTGTTTGACCGCGGAAATGAACTCCTGGGGCGTGCCCCGGTAATCGGTGTAGTAAGCCGGGTTGCGCCCGGTCAGGGCGACGATCGCGCTATGATGGAAATCGTCGTTCCAAAGACCGTCGAGCCCGTAACCGCCTTCGTTAGCCGGCCGAATCAGCCTGGTCTCTTGGGGCTCGTTTTCCGCCACGAAAAAAAACGAGCGCCTGCCCGCCGCGGCTTGTGCTTCCCTCGCAATGCGGGCGAGAATATGTTCTTCGGATTCATCGAAAATGCTCTGAGTCGCGTCGAAGCGGAAGCCGTCGAAGTGAAATTCTTCGATCCAATAACGAGCGTTGCTGATAAAGAATTCGCGCACCGGCCCTGAGTTCGGGCCGTCAAAATTCAGGGCCGCTCCCCAATCTGTCCGGTAGCGGTCGGTCGTGTAATAGTCGGAAAAAACGCCGAGGTAATTCCCCTCCGGCCCGAAATGGTTGTAAACGACATCGAGGATAACGCCCATGCCTAACGAGTGGGCGGTATCGATGAATCCTCGCAGGTCGTCCGGCCGCCCGTAAAGCCGGCAAGGCGCGAAGAGATCGACGCCGTCGTAGCCCCAGCCAAATTCACCAGGGAAGTCCGCGATCGGCATCATCTCGATTGCGCTGATCCCAATTTTTGCCAGCTCTGGTAATTGCTCGGTTGCTGCGGTCCACGTGCCTTCCGACGTGAAAGTGCCGACGTGCATTTCGTAGAGCACCTGGCCTTTCAAATGCGCGCCTCGCCATTTCTGATCCGTCCATTGAAAATCGCGGTGATCCACCACGCAGGAAGAGCGATGCGGTCCGCCCGGTTGATAACGCGATGCCGGATCGGGGTGGAAATGCTCGCCCTCATCCAGCCGAAAACGGTAGAGCGTCCCGGCGGGAATCGCCGCGGTCCCAGAAAAATAACCGCCATCCTCCGGCTCGAGGAGTTGAAAGCTCCGTTCGGTTTGTGGTTCCACAGTCGCCTCGATCACGACCTCGACCTGGCGTGCCTTGGGCGCCCAGACGCGAAAATGCGTCAGGCCAGGCGCCACCACTTCGGCCCCGATAGGGAATCGGCGTTTGAAATGCTGCTCGCTCACGCTCTCGATTCGCCCATGGGCGGCGGCACGGTTGCCGCCCAATTGGAAATCAGATGCCGAGGCAGATCGCAAACGTCAAGATAGCTTAGCCACGCGCGAGAGCGGCGGGAATAAATGCACTTTCCGTCCTCTCTATTCTCGATAAGACTGCGGCCGTCGCGCGCTTCATGTTTAACCCGATCAAACGCTACACGCATTGGCTGCATACCCGCTGGCCGGCCGGCGTGGTCGAAAAGCTGCCCGAGTCTGGTGAGTTTGGCGTGACCAATCTCGCGGGTGTGCGAATCGTTGGCGATCTCACTGGCATCCCGCTTTTGAAGTTTTCTTCCAAGACCGGCGCAGAAGCGGTGCGGGCGATTTTGGCCGAACCGGATTTTGCGAAGGCAGAAGGCGGAAGGATGAAGGAAGAAGGCGAGGCGATCGATCTCGCTATTATCGGCGGCGGCGTGTCGGGTGTCTCGGCGGCAATCGAGGCGCAGAAGGCGGGGCTGAATTACAAGATTTTCGAGGCGACACAGCCATTCTCCACCGTCGTCAATTTTCCCAAGGCCAAACCGATCTATACCTATCCGACCGACCTCAAGCTCGAAGGCGGACTCCATTTCACCAAAGACGTGAAGGAACCGCTGCTGGAGGAAATGGAGGAACAGCGCAAGGCTGCGGGGATCGAGTTTACCGACGCGCGGATTGAGCGACTGGAGGAGCACGGGGAGGAGATTCTTCTCCATCATGGCGGCAATGAGAAGACTGTGACGCGGGCGCGGCGAGTCATTGTCGCGATCGGGCGCAGTGGCAACCACCGCAAGCTCGGCTGCCCGGGTGAGGAGCTCGATAAGGTGCATAACCGTCTTTTCGATCCGTCGGATTTCAGCGGCAAGAATGTGCTTGTCGTCGGCGGCGGCGACAGCGCGCTCGAGTCCGCCATCGCGCTCGCCGGTTGCGGAGCGAAGGTCACGGTCAGCTATCGCAAACCGGAATTCTCGCGGCCGAAACCGGGCAATATCGAGAAACTAGAAATGCTGCAGCACGATCCGAAGGCGGAGGTGCAGGTAGAGCGCCCGAGTTCCGAACGCGTCACGACCGCGTTTACGCGCGGGATGGTGAAGAACGCGCCTACCGGTTCGATCACCCTGGCGATGGCTTCGACCGTTACCCGGATCGAGCCCGACAAGGTTACACTCAAGCGCGAAGACGGCGAGGAAGTCGTCCTGCCTAACGACGACGTCTTTTCCATGATCGGGCGGGAAGCGCCGCTCGATTTCTTCCGACGCAGTGGGCTGCATGTGCGCGGCGACTGGCGGCCTATCACCTGGATCAGCTGCATCGCCTTTCTGCTTTTCTGTGTCGTGCTCTATCACTGGAAGAGCAACCATCCGCAGGAATTTCCGGTCCAGCGTTGGGCGAGTCAGGCCCATGCGTTTCCCTACAACGTCCCCAAAGCGATCGACGCGGCCGGGGGAAAGATCGCGGAATGGTCGAGCCGCGAGACCAATCTTATCTACACCATCAAGCGCGGGCTTGGGAATCCCTCGTTTTATTACACGTTCGCTTATTGCACCTGCGTCCTGATCTTCGGGATTAAGCGCGTCCGCCGGCGTCGCACCCCCTATGTGAAATGGCAGACGACCGTCCTCATCTGCTCGCAATGGATTCCGCTTTTTATCCTGCCCGAAGTCATTCTGCCGTGGATGGGGCACAACGGTTTCTTTGAGCCTGGCCATCCTTTGCGCTGGCTGGCCGACCATTTATTTGAGAGCTACGACGGCTCGTTAGGCCACGAGCGGGCTTACTGGCGGGCCTACGGTTTCATCCTCGCGTTTCCCCTCAATGTTTACAACGTCTTCACCGAGCATCCGATGTGGCTTTGGCTCGGGATTTCGTTCCTGCAAACCTTCGTCATCATCCCGCTCATCATCTTTCGCTGGGGCAAGGGTGCCTACTGCGGCTGGATTTGTTCCTGCGGCGCGTTGGCCGAGACGATGGGCGATTCCTACCGCACGAAAATGCCGCACGGACCATTTTGGAACCGGCTCAACATGGTGGGGCAGGGAGCGCTTCTCTTCGCGTTAGGCATTCTCGTGCTGCGCATCGCCGGCTGGGCGCTCGGGGAGGGATCGTGGGCGACTCATTGGTATCAAAAGCTTTTCGAAGGCATCCCTTTCCTGAGTTACGGCTGGAGCGTCGATATTTTTATGGCGGGCATTCTCGGGGTCGGACTCTATTTCTGGTTCAGCGGACGCGTCTGGTGCCGCTTTGCCTGTCCGCTGGCGGCCCTCATGCACATCTACACTCGGTTTTCCCGTTACCGGATCTTTCCGGATAAACACAAATGTATCTCCTGTAATGTCTGCACCTCGGTCTGCCACCAAGGGATCGACGTGATGAACTTCGCCAACAAAGGCCTGCCGATGGAAGATCCGGAATGCGTCCGCTGCTCCGCCTGCGTCCAGCAATGCCCGACCGGCGTGCTCCAGTTCGGTCGCTACGATGGCGAGGAAAACATCATCCTCGATAAGCTGCCGGCTTCGCCCGTCCTGATTCGGGAACGGAATTAGGCTGACGCCGAGCCTTACTTTTAGCAACGAAGTCACCGGTAAGATCCGAGCAGGGCAATTCTCTCACTCTTCCTCGAAAATCGCGGGATCGAGCGTGGGATTCACCTTGATCTCCTTCCCGTCGAGGTTTCGATCACCGCGCCTGTTTTGACGAGCCGGCGGGCTCCGATGCCCGCACCGCCAATCTTTGCGTTAGCGGAGCGCTCCTGTCGGGTCAACTCTGTCTTTGTCATCTGGCACGTCATCTCTTGCGTACCAACAAGCGGGGAGCGGAAGTGGTGGCTTTCCAGTGTTATCCCGGTCCAAAGGATGCGGAAAATGTTTGGCCAACGTTGACTTCTCAATTCGATCAGATCGTAGAAATGTGAACTCCATAAGGTGTGGAATTTCCAAGTCGTCGATGACTAACGATCCGAGGCAGTTATTGGGGTGCAGATGGACGCAGGTGTGACTCTGCAAGAGTTTGTCAAAAGCCCGGGAAGCCAACTGAAAGAATGGTTGACTCCAAAGCATGGGGAGTTCGTGAAATTCCGCCACGATAATTCGAAAACGCTTCAACAATCGGTCCGACATGCTCAGAAAGATTTCATATTCGTACCCCTCGACGTCAATTTGGAGCAATAAATCGGACTGGGACTGCGGCAGCGACGTGGCCACCCAGTCATCGAGGGTCATAAAGTCGGTCGAGGTCGTCGCACCAATATATTTTTGTACGAAACGAAAAGCTTCGTCGGCTGCGGGCGGTCTATTCACGGATTTGTCGGCTAGGAATGCTTGCATCCCCAACTCGACACAGTCGTTCTCAAATCCAAAAGTACGGCCAACGCCCGGGGAAAAGCACGCTTCAATTCCTTCCAGATCATCCGGGACAAGATAGCCACCATCTCCGGCGGGGCCTAGGCGAATAAGACCTTGGGATGGGGAAACTGCGGCAAGTCTGGAAATCAAATTCCTAAGCGCGTTTGCTTCTGTAATCGGAGTCGAAAAGCTATCCATACTTTGACCGTGCTTAAGAATTCGAAATGACTTCCCGGACAACCATCAAGGGCGCGGAGCCGGCGAGGGCGACGCCTGGGGGGTGGGGGATTTCGGGGGTTCTGTCTCGCGCGTTTTGACCTGGCCGACTTCTGCCAGACGCGTGAAACGTAACCCCAATTCATCCATCCGCGCGTGCATCGCAGCGGCGCGTTGCGGTTGATCGAGTGTCAGGTTGTGCGCTTGGCCGATGTCATCGGCGAGATTGTAAAGCTGATCGGGAGGCGCGCCGGGTTTGATCTCGCCCTTCTCATCGATGTCGCTGTTGCTGAAACCCATCTTCTTCCAGGGTATGCCTTTTTTATCCGGGGCGCTTGTGCCGCCGCTGCCTTGCTTGGGCATGTAGAACCAGTCGCCTTCTCGAAGCGCATAGCTCGCTATCCCGAGGAACACCGTTTCGTTCCGTTGCGACGGTGTCCCCCCGGGATCAGTGAATGCAGCGAGTTGGCTGATCCCATCGGGAGACGCACCGGCAGGCAGCGCGATGTGCGCCGCCTGCGCGAATGTCGCCATGAGATCCACCTGCGAGAACAAATCTTTCCGCACCGTGCCCGCCGGCACATGCCCCGGCCAACGGGCGATGAACGGAATGCGATGCCCGCCTTCCCACGCGTCCGTCTTCTGCCCGAGCAGTTCGCCATTGCTACGATGCCCGAGGTCGAGGGTATCGCGAAGTAACACGCCGCCGTTGTCGCTCGTGTAAATCACCAGCGTGTTTTTCGCGAAGCCGTGCTTCTCGAGCGCATCGAGCACCAGACCCGTGCAGTAATCGAGTTGCTCGACGTAGTCGCCGTAAAGCCCGGCTTCGCTCTTCCCCCGAAATTCCGGCGCGGGATCGATCGGCACGTGCGGTGCGGTGAAGGCGAGATAAAGAAAGAACGGCGCCTTTTCTGACTGCTGCGCGATGAACTTTAGCGCCTTGTCTGTCACGATGAAGTCGATGCGATCGTCGGGGCGGGCTGCGGCTGCCTTGGCGCCGCCGAACATCTTTCCCGTGGCACCGTACTTAGGCGAGCGATCGACCCGAATCGGGTCCGCAGGGTCGAGGCCAAAGACGTAATGATCCTCGATAAAGACCAACGGTGCCCCGTCGTGCGTCCCCGGCGTGCCGAAGAAGTAATCGAAGCCAACCTCCAGCGGCCCCGGCTTCAGTTCCTTGTTCCAATCCGTATCCTCCCTCCCGCGGCCGAAACCGAGATGCCATTTCCCGAGCGCTTCGGTGTGATAGCCCGCCGCCTTCAGCAGCGACGGCAGGGTGATCTGTCCGTCGTGAAAATAGAGTGCATAATCCCCTTCAAGCTTGGCGTGCCAAATGTAAGCGCCGCACAGAATCGAATAACGCGACGGGTCGCACACGCTGCTGATCGAGTGTGCATCGACGAAGCGCACACCTTCGGCCGCGAGTTGGTCTGCCCGCGGCGTCTTGATCTTGGTTGCCCCGTAGCAGCCAAGGTCGCGATATCCGAGATCGTCCGCGACCATGAGAACGATGTTCGGTCTGGTTTCAGTCGCAGTGATCCGATGAGGACAAACAAGAGCCAGCAGGAAAGCGATGGCAATAAACCGCTGCACGACTGAATACTCAGTGACGCTTAAAAATTGCCAAGTGATTTTTCCCCGACTGCGTCTCCTGTTTTCGTCCCGATCAAACCACTCCCAGACCTCCGTCGTTAGGCAGAATTTCCGAATCAAAAGCGATCATTCTAGCGCCGCAAGGATCCTATCCCTGCGGTCCAGGGTGGAACGCGCCGCCCGAGAGTTCTCAATCGTCCCAACCGGTATAGTGTCCGGGGGTGACTGTGACCACCATATCCTGAGGTGCGGGGGCGCAGAACCGCTAAATCTTGCGGGCGTCGGGTCTTTTTTGTCTCATATAAATAGTTGTTGGGACGCCTTTTTTGCCTATGTTTCCGACCTCGCGGGCGACCCGCGTTTCTATGCTCCAAACCAACGACGAAACCGACGTTTCCAATCCACCGCCAGAGCGCCCCGCCGGCATCAGCGAAAGCCAAAAATATGACGCGGCACAGATCGACAAACTGGAGGGTCTGGAAGCGGTCCGGAAACGCCCCGGCATGTATATCGGCGACCCGGATGAGCGTGGATTGCACCATTGCGTTTTCGAGGTGCTCGACAACTCGATCGACGAACATCTGGCCGGATATTGCTCCAAAATCGACGTCTCGGTCCATGTCGACGGCTCCGTTTCAGTGCGCGACAACGGTCGCGGTATTCCGGTCGACATGCATCCGAAGTTCAAGATGCCGGCCGTCGAACTCGTCCTGACCAATCTCCACGCGGGCGGCAAGTTCGGGCAGGGCGCCTATAAATATTCCGGCGGTTTGCACGGTGTCGGCGCGAAGTGCGTCAACGCGCTGTCCGATTGGTTCAAGGTGGAGGTTTCGCGCGACGCCAAGGTCTACCACATGGCTTTCGAGCGCGGGAAAACGACCGAAAAATTGAGCGTCATCGGCGAGCTGAAAAACAAGAAGACGACCGGCACGCTGATCACTTTCCTGCCCGACCCGACGATTTTCACAATCACGACCGAGTTCAAGTTTGAGCGACTCGCGAGTCGTCTGCGCGAGTTGGCTTTCCTGAATCCGGGTCTCGAGATCAACCTGACCGACGAGCGCGGCGAGGTCCCGAAAAAGGAAACTTTTTTCTACAAGCACGGCATTGAAGAGTTCGTGAAGCAGCTGGGCGAAAACAAGACAGTCATTCACCCGAAACCGGTCGTGATTTCGCGCCAGCGCGACGAGGTCTTTGTCGATGTCGTCCTGCAATATAACGATAGCTATACCGATCAGATTTTGCCTTTCGCCAACTCGATTCCGAACCCGGACGGCGGCACGCACCTGACCGGATTCCGGACTGCCCTAACGAAGGCGGTCAACCAATACGCCAAGGCCAACAGCCTCGTGAAAGATAAGGACCCGGCGATCTCTGGCGACGACGTCCGCGAAGGGCTCGTCTGCGTCCTCAGCCTCAAGCTGCCGAATCCGCGCTTCGAATCGCAAACCAAGGTCAAGCTGGTCAACACGGAGATCGACGGGGTCGTGAACTCGGTTGTTTACGACGGATTGATGACCTATTTCGACCAGAACCCGCCGGTCGCGAAAAAGATTTTCGACAAGGTCCTGACGGCGGCGCGTGCTCGCGAAGCTGCTCGCAAGGCGCGTGAGACCATTCGCAAAGGCGCGCTTACCGGCGGTGGTCTGCCCGGGAAGTTGGCCGACTGTTCGGAGCGCGATCCGGAATTGACCGAGCTTTACATCGTCGAGGGTGACTCGGCCGGCGGCTCTGCCAAGCAGGGACGTGATCGACGTTACCAGGCCATTCTGCCGATCCGCGGCAAGCTGATCAACGTCGAGAAAGCACGCCTCGATCAGGCGCTGAAAAACACGGAGATCCAGTCGATGATCACTGCCATCGGTACCGGCATCGGCCGCCCGAAAGAAGAGGCCGGCAGCGGCAAGGAAAACGAAGGCACCTTCGACATCAGCAAGCTGCGTTACGGGCGGATCATTATCATGACGGACGCCGACGTCGACGGTTCGCACATTCGCGTTTTGCTCCTGACCTTTTTCTACCGGCAGATGACCGAACTGGTCCGCGCCGGCAAAATCTACATCGCGCAGCCGCCTCTTTATCAAATTAAGCGCAAGAAGCGCGAGGAGTACGTCGACGACGACGTGCAGTTGAATAAAATTCTGATTTCGTTAGGCGCGGAAGACGTCCGGTTGAAAAATCTGGGCGACAATAAGGAGCTGACCACGGCGCAATTGAAAGACATCCTCGAGCAGCTCGAGAGGCTGGCCAAGCTCAGCGAATCGGTTCGGCGGCATGGCGGCGATTTCGAGGATTTCCTGAATCATCGCGACAACAAAACGGATAAGCTGCCCATCTACCTGGTGAAGATGCGCGACGGCAATGAGGAGTCCGTTCATTACTTCCACGACGAGCGCTCGGTGCGGCAGTTTCACGAAGAGAATCTGGACCTAAACCTCTTTGATATAGAGATGGGGCAGGAGTTACTCCCTTTGGTCAACGCTCCGCTGAAAAGCAACGGCGGTAATCGCCGGCGTGGGAAACTGATCGAGCTTCATGAAGCAACAACAATTCACAAGCTGATCAGCGAGCTCGCGCGCAAAGGACTAAAGGTCGATCACTACGCTGCGGCTGATAAACCCATTTTCGAACTCATCGAAGGCGATGGCGAGAAGGCCACGGTTCATCCGCTTTTCTCGATCCCGGAGATCCTGGAAAAGATCATGGAAATCGGGCGACGCGGAGTGCAGATCAAGCGCTTCAAAGGTCTGGGTGAAATGAACGCGAAAGAGCTCTTCAACACCACGATGGATCCGGCGCGGCGCAAGCTGCTCAAGGTCGATTTGAATGACGACAATGCGGTTGAGGCCGACCAGATGTTTTCCAAGCTGATGGGAGACGTCGTCGAGCCGCGTCGCCAGTACATTGAGGACAACGCGCTCAACGTCCGCAACCTGGATGTGTGAGGCGGAATGACGAAGTTCGAATGTCGAATAAGGAAGGAATTTCGAATGACGCGAAGGACGAGAGGGACGTTCGCGAGATCGCTTTTTGGGGAGCGGGAGAGAATCTCATTCGAGAAGAACCGAATGACTCACCGAAATACGACCTCGAGGATCGGACTGCGCGGTTGGTGAAGCTGTGATTGACTTCGCCCTGACGATTCCGAAAGGCCCCGTGACGAACCGCTTGATCGATCAACTGGTCGGTTGCGGGACGAGCATCGGAGCAAACTATTGCGAAGCCGACGATGCTGTTTCGCACAAAGAATTTTTCCTCCGAATCGGCACCTGCTTCAAAGAAGCGCGAGAAACAAAGCACTTTTTAAGAATGGTTGTGAGGGCCGTTCCCGATTTGAAAACTGCGGCCCGCCAACTCTGGCGCGAGGCGCGTGAGTTGCACCTTATCTTCAGCAAAATATACCGGAGCAAATAAGCGAACCGCGCTGCCCATTAGTCACTCCTTCGTCATTTTCAATTCGTCATTAGTCATTTCCCATCGTGTATAACGCCAACGAAAAAGTAGAACCCATCAATGTCGCCGAAGAGGTCTCGAGATCGTTTCTCGATTACTCCATGTCGGTCATCATCTCGCGCGCCCTGCCCGATGCGCGCGACGGTTTAAAGCCTTCCCAGCGTCGCATCCTTTTTGCGATGCACGACCTCTCGCTCTTCCCGAACCGGCAGCACCGGAAATGCGCCAAAATTTGTGGCGACACCAGCGGTAATTATCACCCGCACGGCGAAGCGGTGATTTACCCGACGCTCGTCCACATGGCGCAGCCTTGGGCGATGCGTGAAAGGCTGGTCGACGGCCAGGGTAACTTCGGTTCCGTCGAAGGCGATCCTCCGGCCGCCATGCGGTACACCGAGGCGCGCATGACCCATCTCGGGGCTGCGCTCATGACCGACATGGACAAGGACACGGTCGATTTCGTCCCTAACTATGACGAGACCCGGACTGAGCCGACCGTTTTCCCGGCTGCATTCCCGAACCTGCTCGTGAACGGCGGCACCGGCATCGCGGTCGGCATGGCCACCAACATGCCGCCGCACAATCTGGGTGAAGTGATCGACGGCATCTGCGCCCAAATCGACGATCCCGACATCACGATCGAAGGCTTGATGAAGTATGTGAAGGGCCCCGATTTCCCGACCGGTTGCGCCATCTGCGGAGTCGCCGGGGTGAAGCAGTACATCGAGACCGGTCGTGGCAGCATGAAGGTCCGCGGCAAGGCTGGGGTCGAGGAACTGAAGGGAAACCGCGAGCAAATCGTGATCACGGAAATTCCCTACAACGTGAACCGCGCCACCTTGGTGGAGCGGATCGCCTCGCTCGTGAACGACAAGATCCTGACCGACATCACCGCCATCCGCGATGAGTCGGACGAGAACACGCGGGTCGTGATCGAACTCAAGCGCGATGCCCTGCCCAAGGTCGTGATCAACAATCTCTATAAGCACACCGCGCTTGAATCCTCTTTCGCGGTCAACATGCTCGCGATTGATCACGGCAAGCCGAAGCTGCTTTCGCTGAAGGAAGCAAACCAGGCTTTCATCGATCACCGTCGCGAAGTTGTCCTGCGCCGGACCCGCTACGAGCTACGCAAAGCCGAGGAGCGGGCCGAGACCCTTGAAGGTTACCTCATAGCGCTCGCCAACCTCGATGAGTTCATTCGCATCATCCGCGGCTCGGCCAATCGCGAGGAAGCGCGCGTCAAGCTGCTCGCCTTTGAGTTTACCCGGAAGCAGGTCGAAAAAATCGGTATTCTCATCCGCAACGAAGCCCGGTTGGTCGATGGTCGCTATGCCTTCAGTGAGCACCAGGCGAATCAGATTCTCGACCTTCGTCTCTACCAACTTACCGGTCTCGAGAGCGACAAGATCGGCAACGAATACAAGGAGTTGATAGAGACAATCAAAGACCTGCGCGACATTCTGGCGAAGGAAATGCGCGTCTTCGAGATCGTGAAACAGGAGCTGCGCGACATCCAGCAGAAATATGCCGGTCCGCGCCTGACTCAGCTCGTGCCTGACGAAGGCGAAATCAACATGGAGGATCTCATCGCCAACGAAGGCACCATCATCAGCATCACGCACGGTGGCTTCATCAAGCGCACCGCGGTTAGCGCCTTCCGCGCCCAACGCCGGGGCGGCAAAGGAGTGATTGGCATGACGACGCGCGAAGGGGCGACGCAGGAGGACGAAGGCGATTTCATCGAGCATCTCTTCACCGCCACGACGCACGATTACCTGATGTTCTTTACCGAATCAGGCCGCTGTTACGTCGAGAAGGTTTACGAGATTCCCGAGATGGGCCGCGCTTCCAAGGGACGGTCGATCGCGAATCTTCTCGAGTTACGCGCCGGCGAAAAGATCGCCGCCACCATTCGCATTCAATCGAAGAAGAGCGGGACCGGTCCAAACGTGGTTGACGAAACGTGGGACGAAAATTTCCACATCGTTTTCGCGAGCCGCACGGGCATCGTCAAGAAGTCGAACCTTTCTGAGTACAGCAACGTCCGCAAAGGCGGGATCATCGCGATTAACATCGAAGAAGACGATTGCCTGATCGATGCCGTCCTTACGACTGGCGATAACGAAATCGTGCTCATCACGACGGAAGGCATGAGCCTGCGCTTCCACGAAGAGCAGTTGCGCGACCAGGGTCGCAATACCGTCGGAGTTTGGGGCATCCGGCCGACCAAAGGCGATTACATCGTGGCGATCGCGCTTGTGAATAACGACGCCATGCTCCTCGTCGCCGGCGAAAACGGAATCGGCAAACGGACCGCGTTCGACAACTACCGTACTCAGAAGCGCGGCGGCAAAGGCATCATCACGATGAAGACCGGCGACAAGACCGGTCGCGTCGTCGGTGCGCTTACCGTCACGGAGAAAGACGAGCTCATGCTTATCACGACCAAGGGCCAAATGGTGCGGACGCGGATCTCCGAAATCCGGGCCGTCGGCCGCAATACCATGGGAGTGAAACTCATGGACTTGCGCGGAGCGGAGAAGCTCCAGGCGATTGCCCCGGTCGTCAGTCAGGAAACGGAAGACGAAGTCGAGACGGTGTAGCGGCGGGCGTGTCGCCCGCAGAGGCAGGCGCGATTTGTCCGTCCCGAGGTCAGCTGCCGATACACCGCCACGACAGCAAGAAAAAGGGAGACGCATTTCGCGTCTCCCTTTCCTGACGATTCAGATTTTCAGTTTAGTATCCGCCGGCGCTCTGACGAGTAACGGTTGTGCTGGTGCTGGTGGGCGTGCGTTCCACCGCGGTTTCCGTGTGTGTCGTCGTGGTCGCGGTGGCGGGTTCCTTCACCACGGTGGTGCAGGAGGAGAGAGCGCAGACCGCGAGGACCGGGACTAACAAGATAAGTTTTTTCATAAGTAGTTTGATTGCTGACAAACCCGATTCGAGGCAAGGCCCCAGACCGGATGGGTTTGAGGTGATTTATTTGCACCCGGGCGATCGGCACTTCGCGCCGGCTACCGCTCCAGAGGTAGATAGCGTCGAGCATTTCCATCAGGTAAACCGCCTGTTGCGCGTTGTTGATCAGTGGGGTCGTTCCCCGCGTCCCATCGACGAAATTCTGCGTCTGTAACTCGAAGGAGTCCGCGTTGTCCCCGGGCTCGAGCGCGTTGTCGATCAGCTTGCCATTCACGTCCTGGATAGGTCTGACGAAATTCTGCCGCTCGCTCCTCGTTAGGCTCGGCCAGCGTCTGGAGAACGGCATTGCGTGTGCCCCGGATGGCGCGCCCATGTTGCTGTCCCGGCAAGCCCGCGCCGATGATTCCCACGCGTAACTTCTTCGTCACGAGCCGGCCGATAACTCAATCGACCGGTTTGGCCCGCAGCTTTTTCAACTGCGAGCGTTGCCGCTTCGTCTCGAGGATCTTTCTCTTCAAACGCGGAGGTCGGGGAGAATTGCGCCGGCGAAGTTGCGCCGCGGCGGCGCGCTCCTGCGCGCGCTTTTCCTCCCGGCGCCGCTCCAACGCCTCGACCAATCGCTCGAGGGCGAGCGCGCGATTCCGCGCCTGCGAACGCGAATCCTGCACCGTCACGCTCACTCCGCTCTGCCGATGGCGCAGCGTTACTGCAGTCGAGACTTTGTTCACGTGCTGGCCGCCCGGACCGGAGGAGCGGGCGAACGATTCTTCCAGATCGGCCGGCTGAATTCCCAGCCGGCGCAGGCGCTCTCCCATACTCATTCGTAAGGCAAACGTATCATCCATCAGTCTCCGAAAAAGCCATAAGCCGCCCGTCGCCCAGCGCGGTCAGGGTCGATGGGTCCCAAACGGCCGCACGCGAGATCTCTGTGTCGTGCTCGTCCCCGTCGTTCTCCGAGCTGGCCACGATCAGGACCTTGCCGGAGTGGGTGACGCCAGAATGGATCGGGTTGATCGGCATGAGGTAATCCAGCGTCCTTCAGGATCCGATCAAGGCGCGTGAGGGCGGGCCGGCCGCGTCCGTCGTGGCGCGAAGCAGCCTGATACCGACGGCCGTGCCTAACGACAGCATGCGAGACCAGACGAGCCGCCCGCGTTTCGGCCCGAAAATTGTTTCGTTCTTACCCATTCCTCCATTTCCCGGAACCCATGGTCAATCACCTGTCGCGAAATGAGCAAGCTGGCGACGCGGTGTCGAGATCAATCTTTAGCCCGCGCGCGTCGGGCGGTGCCAGCGGCCGAACCAAGTGCCCCAGCCAAACAAGGCGAGCCCTTCCAGTTCGCCCGCTTCGCCTAACGAATCGATCTGCGCTTTCGTCCGCGCGGCCTTGTCGAGCGCCAGCCCGGCCATCACGAAATAATCGTCGATCACAACCCAGCAATCGTCGATCAGGAGGTCCCGATAGGAATCGAGCGCGTTTTGGATCGCACCATCTGCATCCATCACGAGCAATCCCACGCTGGCGGGCGGGAGATGGCGTCTCACCTCGTCGTTTGTTCCCTGGGCCAGCGCCCCGCCCACGATCAAATGCACCAGGTCCGCCACCCGGTTATTCGCCAGATTTTCCTTTAGGTCGGCCACGATGTCGGTGCTGGGCACGTTTGGATGCTCCAATTTGCCGCCCTGTTCCACCGTCACGAACGTCCGCTTTTGATCAGCGTCGCGCACGCCTTGAGCCAGAGCGATGGTCGAGCCCCCGACATATGGACCGATCTCAAGGATACCGCCTGCGCCCTGGCGCGCCAGGTAGTAAAGCAACGTGAGGACGTCCTGATGCAGCATTGAATACCGTTTACCGATCGCGGCGAGATGCTGCGCGGTCGGGCGCCGACGGAAAATCGTCAACGCCTTGGTCAAGCCAAAGCTGTCGAGCGCGGCCAGCTCACCTAACGAATAAAGCTCGTCCTCGCGCGCAAACCTGGCCAGCTCCTCCGCACTCAGGGGCGGAGGATCCTCCACCGGCCGTCTGCGGCGTTGCCGCGACTTTCTCCGGAAGATGTTCATAGGTTTGATGGATTTGTGCCGAGAATTGAGTTGCCGATGGCCGGACTCGAACCGGCACGGGCGGTTAAGCCCAACGGATTTTAAGTCCGTTGCGTCTGCCATTTCGCCACATCGGCGGCTCCGGTCGCACCTTACGCGCGGGCGGAGCGTCGCGGCAACCGGTTTTGGCGCGGCTCGCGCCGGAGAATAAAATCTTGCCCAGCCAAAGCGCCCCGGATTACAAGAAGGCCGCTCGAAGTCGCTTCTCTCGGCCGCGATCCCGTTTGCTTGAGCGTCGCGATTTCCCGCCGCTCGATATTCCAGCCTAACGAGAAAACGACGATGCAAAACTTCGATCACAACGCGACCCGATTCAGAGCGCAGAACGCGCTCCTGCTGGCCCGGCTCTGCAACGCCGCCTACGGCACGGAGGAAGAGGGCCGCTCGCTCACTGAACAAATGGGCTTTACCGATTTCCGATGGGTCAAACTGGAACAGCCGCTGGAAAATACCTCCGCGCTTATCGTCGGGTGCGACGACTTCGCCGCGATTGCCTTTTGCGGGACGAAGGATCTCAAGAATTGGATGACCGATCTGCATTCTACCCCGGGCCGCTTCGCCTGGTTTTTTCGCGGCGCGCCCGATATCGGCGAAGTGCACGCGGGCTTCGCCTTCGCCCTCCGCCATTCCTGGGAGAAAATCGTCCAGGCGATGAACTTCGTCCTGCCACCGGTAGCGACCCCGGTAGCTGTGATCGACGGACTTTCCACCAGGCCGCAGAAGACCCTGTGGATCACCGGCCACAGCCTCGGCGGGGCGCTCGCCGCGCTGGCCGGCGGGGTCTTTTCCATGCTCCCGGGCGGCATCATCCGGCCCATCGGCGGCGTTTATACCTTTGGTCAGCCCCGGATTGGTTTGCACAACTTCTGCGGCGCTTACGACCGACTCCTCGCGGCCAAGACCTTTCGCTTCATTAACCGCGAAGACCTCGTCCCGCGCGTTCCGTTTCGCGGCTGGAACTACGCCGACCTTGGCCAGATGATCCACTTCGACAGCCACGGAAAGCCGCAACTCGAGAGCCGCGAATGGAGCAACTTCCTGGCCCGCACCTTCGAAGGGTTTGCGGACTTTATCCAGATTACGACTCACCTCACACCGGATGTCGGCGACCACAGCCGCCAGGGCTACGAGCAACTCGTGCGCGAGCACCAAAGCGAGTTGGAAGCGCTCTTTGCCTAACGAAGAGACAGGAGTGCCGCAGTCGGGTCCTTTGGGTCCAGCCGTTCGCTCTCCTTTTTCACCTTTTCCACTAGGGTGCCATCTGTTGCACCGGCGTGCTCCAGGGTCCAGGCATGCCGCTTTTTTGCGCCGGCCAGATTTTTCGCGGGGCGCACGCGATATTCGCAAGACCTGGCAAGTTTTCCCTGAAACCTCGGGAGGATTGGCCAACACCTCGGGCGTTTTCCCAAAAACCTCCGAGGGTTTCCTCGTCTCGGTGCGCGAGGATCTGAGCGATCTGGCGGAGGTCGTCGCGTATTACGGCGAGCATGGGCGGTTGCTAGGGAGATCGCGCGGCGCGGTCGCGAGCTCGCGCTCTCTTTGACATATGAGAAGGAACTTGCGTTCGCCTTTCGGGCTCTCGAAAGGGCGTTTGCTGCAACGAATTCCTGAGGAGGTTTTTTCGCAACGGGCCTGCCGGTATTACATCCATCACCGGCCTCGCGAGCGAAGGAAGGAGACAGGGCCTTCCAATCTTGGAACCCGCAAAAATTTAACAGAGCAAATTTATGGATAAAAAACTGGATGGGAAAAAAGTGGCGATTCTGGTCGCCGATGGATTTGAACAGGTCGAGATGACCAAGCCGCGCGAGGCCTTGCATGAGGCCGGAGCGGAAACAAAAATCGTTTCGATTAAATCCGGCAAAGTGTTTGGGATGAATCATGAGGAGAAAGGCGACAAATTTGACGTCGATCTCACCCTCGACAAGGCGCAGGCGAACGACTTTGACGCTCTGCTTATGCCGGGTGGCTTGCTCAATCCGGACGCGATGCGGCAGGAGGGGAGCGCGCTCGATTTTGTCCGCGGCTTTTTTGAAGCGAACAAACCGGTCGCGGTGATTTGTCACGGGCCGCAAGTTCTGATCAACGCCGGCCTCGTCCGCGGCCGCACCCTGACCTCATGGCCAGCCCTCGAGGTCGACCTCAGGAACGCCGGCGCCAACTGGGTCGACGAAGAAGTCGTAGTCGATAACGGTCTCGTCTCGAGCCGCAATCCTGACGACATCCCCGCTTTCAATCGCCAGATGATCGAGGAATTCGCCGAAGGAAAGCACGAGGGGATGAATCAGACGGAGGAGACAACTCCTCCGGTCGCGCTGGAAACGTAATCGTTAGGTGTGCCCTCGCGGTAGGTAGAGCCTACGTCGAGGTCGGAAACAATCGCAGTCGCGTGGCGCGCCCCCGTCCCGCTCGATGTAGTCTCGCTCCATCGAGCCTGTCGGCGCGCTTCACTGCTCCCTTTCTTTTTAGGCGAAGCCGTGGGCATATTGCCATGCGCGCCATGACTACGGCTAACAAGATCACCCTCATCCGCATCCTGATGATCCCGGCCTTCGTCCTAATGGCGATCTATTATGGCGAGAGCATCAAGCGCGGTGAGCCGTTGGAATGGCAGCGTTACACTGCCATCGTCATCTTCCTTGTGGCCGCGGCGAGCGATGGGCTCGATGGCTATATCGCGCGCCGCTACAACCAGAAGAGCGCGCTCGGGGTCGTCCTCGATCCAATCGCGGACAAGGGGTTGCTGCTCAGCGCGATCATCACCTTGAGCATCAGTAACTGGAGCGATGTTGATCCGCAGTATGGACAATTCCCGACTTGGTTTCCGGTTCTTGTCATCAGTCGTGATGCGGTCATCCTGGTGGGCAGCGGCGTACTCCATCTGCTCAACGGCAAGGTGCGGGTGCGGCCAGTGTGGACCGGCAAGGTCGCCACTTTCCTGCAAATGGCAGCGATTGCCTGGGTCATGTTGCAACTGATGTTTATCCCGCTCATCTACATCGTGGCGGCGGCGGGATTTTTCACTTTTGTCTCGGGTGTCATCTACGTGATGGATGGCTTTCGGCAGCTGGGCGCGCAAGGACACGCAAACGCGAACGGCGCGCCGGAGAAGCGTTAGGCAATGGAAACAAGAAGCACCCGCCAGGTCGCAATTGTCGGCCGGCCTAACGTCGGTAAGTCTGCGCTTTTTAACCGGCTGGTCGGGCGCGACATCGCGATTGTGCACGATCAACCCGGGATCACGCGCGATCGGATTTCCGCCCCGAGCAAACGCGGCGAATTCCTCGTCTGGGACACCGGCGGCATCGGCGGAAAGGGCGAGACCGAGCTTTTGCAGGAGGTGCGGGCCGCAGCGGATGCAGCCATGCGCGAGGCGGACGTGATCATTTTCGTGGTGGACGCTCAGCAGGGCCTTACGCCGGTCGATCAGGAACTGGCTCAACTTTTACGGAGGTCCAAGCGACCGGTCATCCTCGCGGTCAACAAGATCGATCATCCCATGCATGAGAACCTGGATGTGGAATTCCAGCGGCTCGGTTTTCCCGACCTGTTCTCGATCAGCGCGGCGCATGGACTTGGGATCGGGTCGTTAGTCGAAAAAATCGAAGCGCGCCTGCCCGCCGCGGAAAGCAAAGACGAACCGACTGCGACCGCGCCGCTTTCGCTGGCCATCATCGGGCGACCAAATGTCGGCAAGTCTTCCCTCGTTAACGCTATCCTGAGCGATCGCCGCACGATCGTGAGCAATATCCCCGGCACGACTCGGGACGCGGTCGACATCGCCTATCGGCATGGCAAGGATGATTTCCTGCTCATCGACACGGCCGGCATTCGCCCGCGGGGAAAACATTCGAGTTCGGTGGAAGTTTTCAGCGTGATGCGCTCGGAGC